>JBBKVS010000323.1:0-12507 GCA_037968555.1 Lysobacterales bacterium
ACGGTGGACAGGCCCAGCAGCCGCTCAAGTATGTCGGACATCTGTCGAACCGCAGCCGGAATACGTTGCAAAACACTGCGGGATTCATCCGTCAGCGATTCCGTGTTCTGTGCTTCAAACAAAGCCAGATTTACCGAGATAACGTTTAATGGATTACGCATATCGTGCGCTACCGAATCGGCAATGGTTTGTAAATCCGCCGTACGGTTGCCCAGCTCGCGCGTACGGTCATAAATCTGCTGTTCGAGGTTACGATTGAGTTCGGCCAGTCGGCGTTCGGCGATCTCGGCTGCCATGGCACGCGAATACGCGCGCCAGTTTTCGAAGGTCAGGGTACCCATCAGTACTGCAATTATCAGGCCCAACAGCAGGATCAGGTCTATTGCCGATACCGCATAACTCTCAGCCAGCTCTTTCGTAGGCGTATGCACTACCACCCACAAGGCTTGCATGGATGACTGGATTTTGCCGGAGCCGGTCCAGCTTTCAGGAATTTCCGGCGCTGGCTCACCGCGCTCATACAATACGGCATTACCCCAAGTCACCTTGACGGCGTAGCCCGGCGATTCGTCCTGCAACAGACTGTGCAGAAACGTGTGGGCATCAACTACCGCTGCCAGCCGACCGGTATCGGCTGCATTCTGCTCAACCAGGTAGATTTCGAAATACGGTTCGCCGTCTGCAGCTACAAAAGGGCCCGCCATGGTGTTTCGATCGGCCAATCTGGCACGCTGCAACAAACCCTGATAACTCAGCCACTCTCCATCGTCAGGGCGAAAATCGAACACGGGATTTTTGACTGTGCGGGCAAATCGTATCTGGTTAGCCGGATCATCCCAAAGCAGGACGGTGACCCCGGCCACTTTCGCCATTTCCTTATCTGCATCGACTTTCCATTGCTGACTGGGCAAACGACTGTAATTCGTCCACAAAGCCTGTGCACCCTGCAGCGCCTGCAGAACGCGTTCTACATTTCGAATCAGTTGACTGCGTGCTGCATAGGACTCCGAAACAACCAGCCGACTGATCTGGTCGCTGCGGTATTCATTCAAGGAGTTCCAGACACCCACCGTACCAAAGGCAACCACCAGGGCTACCAACAAAGACAGCAACAGGCGCGCTAGCATGTTGCCGTCTCAATCATGAATCATCATCCGTTTTTACCAGCGGTTTAACTTCCGGCATCAGTTGCAAGGTCAGAAATGTCATCAGCGAAAGTACAAAGGCTATTTCGAACCGTTGCCAGGCTATCGCCACGCCAATTGCACCGGTAGTCCAGAGGCTGGCCGCCGTGGCCGTGCCGGAAACGATATTTTTATTTTTCAATATGGCACCGCCGCCGATAAACCCCATGCCAGTGATCACACCTTCCAGTACCCTGGAGCGTGCAGAAGGGTCTTCCAGCACATCGATACCCACCAGCATGAATCCACAGGTTGCTACTGCAACCAATGGAAAGGTTCGCAAGCCGGCAGAACGTGAATGGCGCTCCCGGTTCCAGCCTATGGGTAAAGCGAGCAGGTAGGACGCTCCCAGTAAAACCAAATGCGACCAAATAGTGTTCCAATCGACATCAACTATGCTCATGGTCTCACCCTCTTTTCCCTTTTATAAATGCAGCTAACGCCGTCGATCCCAGATCGACAGCGTCAGCCGCAATACTTCACATCGTCAACAATACCGGAAAATTTTTCCGGTCTGTGCGCTCAGCAGTCTGTGTCGTCAGCACCCGCTTCTTTCTTGATATCTTCGCAGGTGTCTTCAATTTTATTGCCGAGGTCTGTCGCTGCATCATCAAGCTTTTCTCCAGCCGTCTCAGCGGGTCCTTTTTTCTCACAGGCAACAAATGTCAGTGACATCAAAGCCACCATAACTGCCAAAAGTGTGTTTCTCATAATCTTCTCCTTCAATTTACGATTTCAGATTTACCAAAACATGGCCAGTTCCAGGGCGCGAATTGCAACTCAGGTAATCCAGCCAAGCCCTATTATAGCTATGCGATATCCAAGCCAAGCTTTAATTGCCCCCCGAAAGCTTTTAACTCCGGTCATAACCAGCGGATCTGCACGGCTTTTGCCAGGAAAACCAATACATTTCTTACCAAACTTTGTAAAATATGCCACAGCTAAGCATTAGCTTTTCAAAAGTACAGACACATACGCCTGGTCAATCGCGTAACACTGGCTGATAACCCGCTTGACACCATGCAAGCCTGCGGTGAGCATGGGTTATTGGCGTATCCTGCAATACAAAGTCCAGCTAAATCCCGAGGTTCATATAGTGGCGCATATCCTGATTGTTGATGATGAAGCGGCATTTGCCAACGGTATTGCCGAATACCTGCGCCTCAAAGGTCATAGCACCACTGTCGCAGAGACCTTGGCCAGTGCACGCAAGGCGTTTAGCCAGCAGGCACCCGCCGTGGTGCTACTGGACCTGATGCTACCCGATGGCAGTGGCCTGGAGTTGTTTGATGCCTTCGAAGATCAGCCACCGAGGAAAATCATCATCATCACCGGACACTCCGGCGTGAAATCCATCATCGGCGGGATGGCCGGTGAAGGTGTGATGTATATGAAAAAGCCCATCGAACCGCGGGAATTGGAGGGTATTCTCAATACCCTGGGGGAGGATTCGAATCTCAGCTCTGATGAGACCCCGGGCACCGAGCATTTTGGCCTCTTGTTGGGTGACAGCGCCCCGATGCAGGCCTTGTACAAAACCATTCGACAGGTAGCAGTAACTGACAGCTCAGTGTTGATCCAGGGCGAAAGTGGAACCGGTAAAGAGTTGGTGTCAGAAGCCATACACAAGCTCAGCGGGCGTGAAGGGCGTTTTATACCGGTGAACTGTGGCGGGCTGACAAAAAACCTGATTTCCAGCCAATTGTTTGGCCATGAAAAAGGCAGCTTCACAGGCGCTGATCAGCGCCATATTGGTTTTTTTGAGAGAGCTGACAAGGGCACTCTATTCCTGGATGAAATCACCGAGATGCCGTTGGAAATGCAAACCCATTTGCTGCGTATACTGGAATCCGGAAAGGTATTGCGACTGGGCTCCGAGCGTGAACTACCCATTCATACACGCCTGTTGACGGCAACCAATCGGGATCCAGCCAAAGCAGTACGTGAGGGCAAATTGCGCGAAGACCTGTATTTTCGCCTGCGTGTGTTTCCCCTGGTATTACCGCCTTTGCGGGAACGCAAAGGCGATGTCACGATGTTGGCCGAGCGATTTTTGTCCGACCTGAATGCTCAGCAAGACACGCATAAGTGCTTCTCCAGCGAAGCCCTGAAAAAGCTGGAACAACATCTCTGGCCGGGAAATGTGCGCGAGCTGAAACACACGGTCCATCGCGCCTACATTCTGTCTGATCAGGATATGGTCGAGATGCCTGAACGTTTTGATGAAGATCTGCCCAGTGGAATTGAAGGACTCAAAGTTGGCCGTTCCATTGCTGATGTCGAGCGGGATTTGATCATCACTACAATGGAGCATTTTGATGGCGACAAGAACGCCGCAGCAGCCACTTTGGGCGTGAGCCTGAAAACCCTGTACAACCGCCTCAAGACTTATGAAAACGAGGATTCACCTCACTAACAGGCGCCAGCACAGACGCAAAACCTACCGAAGCGCTGAGCAGACCGGCACCACACCAAACTCCTCTCTTCCAGCAATCAAATGCCGCGCAGTATTTACCAGACCCGGTAAATCTTACAAAAAAATCACTGCCACCAGTTTCGAGCATATGTGTCAGGACCCTTACGCCCCAAGGCCTGCAGCGCCGATGCCGCTCTTGGCATGCAATCTGCATAGATAAACCTGCAAGAGGCGCTCACGTAAAGACAGGGGTGCCAATCCATTAACCCGAGTTGAAGGAGTTGACATCATGCTTTCGTGGGCACTGGCTTTTTTCATACTGGCTTTGATTGCAGGCGTACTGGGCTTTGGCGGAATTGCAGGAACTGCGGCTGGTATTGCCAAGGTACTTTTCCTCATCTTCATAGTATTGCTCGTGATCAGCGCGATTGCCGCTGCGCTGCGTGGGCGACCACCAATTTAGTCAAATTCAAGTGAACACCAGACCTGGCTGAACAATCTTGTTCATAGCCGATTCAGTTATCCGCAGCACAATTAAACAGCGGATAAGAAAAACACAAACCAAAGGAGTTTTACCATGAATACAGCAAGCAACAAAATTCACGTCGCCGAAACAGATACATCCACCACCCAGAAAGTTGCCAACGTAGCGCACGACGCAATTGATGGAGCAGCTAAAAAGGCCGAGCCGGTTGAGCAACAATTACGCGAGCAGGCCACCAAAGCCAGTGAGCAGATGGGCGCCACTCAGGCTGCGGCCATGCAGCAAGTAGAAGATTCCATGAAGAAAGTTGAAAACTTCGTACGTGAGCGGCCAGTAGCTGCTACAGGATTGGCCTTTGCCGCTGGTGCCCTCGCCGCCATCATTCTGCGTCGGTAAATACAGGACTCAGAATGAACCCAACCATGCCCAATGAACAGCAGCTTGCGCCCGCCGCAGCCGGTATAGCCACACTTGCAGCCTCCTGGGCGTCGGCTGCGGGTACACGAGTCAAGTTGATTTCAGAGCTCGCTCTGGCAGAAGCAAAACTCGCGGCCATCAGCATTGCGCTGATGGCATTTCTGGCCATGCTGGCTGCGGCATTTGTACTCAGTGCCTGGGGCCTGCTGATCGCTGGATTGATTCATGGCTTGGTGCAAATGCAACTCCCACTCTGGCCTGTATTGCTGGTACTGGGTGGTTTACATGTGCTGATTGGTTTAGCGGCCTGGCGAGGTGCAGTAGGCCTGAGCAGCAATCTGGAATTCGGTTTTACTCGACAACAGTTTGGCCAGCAACAGGAGAGTGGCGATGAAGTGGCTACAACAACAAAACAAAGTTGAAGCACTGTCCGCAGCATCGCAGCAACAAGGCGTCCAGATGTCCCAAACACAACAGCATCTGGTACAACAGGTGCGTAGCCGTTTGCAGCAACCCGGCTCTTTAGCCTGGGCCTTTGCAGCCGGCACCTTGTTTGGTGCGACCCGCGGTGGCAATCAAGACCGTGATGCCTTTGACCTGATCCGCTACCTGAAAGGTGCGACCTTACTCTGGGGCTTGCTGTCCGCACACCAGGCCGAGCGCTGACCAGGTACCAGCCTATGATCAAGGGACTTTTGGAACAAGCAGTAGTGCGCTGCATGGATTGGCTGAAACGCTATCCAGGATTGTTTGCCCTGTTCGGTTTTGCGTCGGGTCTGGCCAGTTACTGGCTGGTTGAACGCAGCCCAGAGATAGCGCAAGTGCTGGCGTTGTTGATGTTGTTCAGCTGGGTGTGGCTGATTTTGGAAAATGTAATGACACGCGGTGCCTGGCATGTGTTCGGGATCAATGTTCCACGCCCGGTATTCCGTTTCGTGGCCCAATTGGTGCATCAGGAAAGTCTGTTTTTCGTCATTCCATTCTTTCTGACGACAACAACCTGGACCACGCCACAGATGTTGTTTACCTCGGCATTGCTGGCGGCCGCTTTCGTTTCCATTATGGATCCTTTGTACTACCGCTGGCTGGCGCCACGTCGTTGGCTCTATTTCCTGTTCCATGGATTGACCTTGTTTGCCCTGTTGCTGACCGCGTTGCCCATCATTTTTCAGTTACCCACCACGGAAAGCTATTTATGGGCATTGCTGGTGGCAGGCCTGGTTTCTTTGCCCAGTATTACCCGCGATCTGCCCAAGTCGTGGAGACAACAAAGTGGCGCCACAATACTGCTGATTGTTGTGACGGCCAGCCTGGGATGGTGGGCTCGCCCGTGGGTACCGCCGGCCACTCTTTGGCTGACCGAAGTGGCTATCAGCGATCATTTCGATAAATCCAACCGCAGCCCGCTTACGCGTTTGGATCAGCTGAACCCGGCGTCACTGGATGCAGGCCTGTATGCCTATACCGCCATACATGCTCCCCGCGGACTTGACGAGCGCATTTTTCACGTTTGGTACCGCGACAATGAACAAGTTGACCGTATTTCACTGAATATCAGTGGTGGTCGGGAAGAAGGTTATCGCGCATGGACGCACAAAGTTAATTTCCCCGAGCAACGCGAAGGCAACTGGAAAATCCGCGTAGTCACTGCGGCTGACCAGTTGATTGGAGAATTGCGCTTCAAGGTGACGCAGCCTTTGGAGAAGCTGCTCGATTTACCGAGCAGTAGCGGTTCGCCAGAAGACATGAGCACTGTAAGCAATCCCGGCCAGTAAGCCTGGTTTAAACCTGGGTTTACTGGGCATTTTTTTGAAGCAGCCGCAATCCGGCGGCAAAGGAGTACGAGTGATGAACAGAAGCATGATGATAGGTAGCATTATTGGTGCGGTTGCTGTAACTGCAGTTGGCAGCTGGGCTGGATTCAAAGCGCTGGATTCACAGGAATACGCCGAAGTGGTCGCAGTTGATCCAACCATGAAATCCATCAGCATTCCACGTGAAGAGTGTCGCGATGAACTGGTTAGCCGTAAAAAGCCCGTCAAGGATCCCAAACAGATTACCGGTACCGTAGCAGGTGCTGTGATCGGTGGTGTACTGGGTAGTCAGGTTGGCGGTGGCAAAGGCAAGGACATTGCCACAGTTGGTGGCGCCGTTGCCGGTGGCTATGCCGGCAACAAGATACAGGAAAACATTCAGGAAAATAACGTTGTACAGGAATACAAACAGGTCTGTTCAACGGTCTATGATAAGCACGAAGAGCAAGATGGCTATGACGTGACTTATCTACTGGATGGCCAGGAACGTCGTGTTCACATGGACCATGACCCAGGCAGAAAAATTCCTGTAGAAAACGGAGTTTTGAAAATAGACCGTAGTTAATTCAAGGGCAGTTTCGCGGCCCTTAGCCGCCACTCAGGCTCACGCCTGTGGCATGCCCCCCTGGCAGGTCCATCCTGTCGGGGGGTTTCGGTTTTAAATTTCCTGAAATTTTTCCAAACAGTCATCTGGTTTCAGCTGTCCTCTGATCAAGCACCTGTCAACTGAGAATAAAGCGAACCAGAGCTATCACTGTTGGATTCAGACCTTGTTTGTGAAATGCTCTGTGTATCAGCCAGAGATTCAATTATGAGCAAGATCAAAACCAAACTCTTTATCGGTAATCACAATTATTCCAGCTGGTCCCTGCGGCCCTGGCTGGGCTTGCGCTGGGTGGGTATTGCCTTTGATGAAGTACTGATTTCACTGGCCCAGCCCGGCTATGCCGCTGAGGGCATAGAGGAAGTTGCGGCCGTTTCACCCAACCGCAAAGTACCTGCATTGCACGTCGATGGGCAGGTCATCTGGGACAGCCTGGCCATCCTGGAGTGGGCTGCAGAGCATAGCCCTGATGCCGGTTTGTGGCCAGAAAATTGGCGCACCCGAGCACTGGCCCGCTCAGCAGTCTGTGAAATGCATTCCGGCTTTGCTGCTTTGCGCAATGATCTGCCCATGAACATCCGGCGACGCTGCCGGCCTGGCAAATGGCCGGATGCTACTCAGCGCGATATTGACCGCGTGATCAGCCTGTGGCTGCATTTGCGGGAAAGTAGCCACGATCAGGGTCCATGGCTATGTGGCAGCAGAGGGGTTGTAGATGCCTATTTTGCCCCGGTGATGTGCCGTTTCCGCAGCTATGGTGTAGAGCTGCCTGATACCTTGGCAGGCGTTGTCCAGGCACTATTTCAGGACGCGGATTTTCTCGAATGGGAAGCCAGGCCATTGACCGACAGCTTCCCCTTGATTGACGATCTTTATCCTCAGGCTTGAGCTACATCGGCCTTATGGATTGCCTTTAAATAACGTTGTAGTGAGCCATAACATTGAAATTTAAATCATTCAGCTTAAACTGTTACCGTTAGTAGTCTATTTATGAGGATTGGGGAGCAGCCTTTCACACTGCACTGGCTGCGGACGGCAAAAGCGTTTAAGGGGACCATCATGCAAGGCCAGGCGTTGATCAAGTATTCGCAGGTAAGTCAGCCATGAAATTGCAGGAGCTCAGAGTCCTGGTCATTGATGACAGCAACATGGCCCTGGGCGTCGCTTTGCAACATTTGCACGCAGCCGGTCACCAGGCTGAAGCTGTACATGGATCAGAAGGCGCCTATGAGATGGTGCGCGACCTGAAACCAGACGTCGTGGTCTGCGACATCATGATGCCGGGTATCAACGGCTTTGAACTGTGCGGCATGATCCGCAAAGACCAGAGCCTGGATGGCGTGCGTATTGTCATGGCTTCAGCCAAGGCCTATGAAGCCGACCGCAATATGGCTAAGAAACTGGGCGCCGACGGTTACATCATCAAGCCTTTCACCATCGAAAAATTCAACGAAATCATTCATTCCCTGGACACCATGCAGCTAACAGCCTGGGGAGTACGCGGCACTTTGCCGGTCCCCCAACAGGGCTATATCCGTTTTGGCGGCAACACGTCCTGCTACTCCCTGCAGTTTTCAGCCACCCGCCACCTGGTATTTGATGCCGGCACAGGCATCAAAAACTGTGGCTCGGAGATGCTCAAAGGTGGCAACAAAAACCTGAACATTGATCTTCTGATTACGCATCCGCACTGGGATCACATCAATGCGTTTCCTTTTTTTGCACCGCTCTATATACCTGGAAATGTAGTGAGGGTGCACGGCTGCGCGCAGGAATCTGCCGGCTTTGAACAACTGATTGTGGCGCAGATGGACGGTACCTATTTCCCGGTAACAATTCGCGAATTCAGCGCTCAGCTCAACTTCCACGAGATCAGTGAACAGGAGTTGGACCTGGACGGTATTCGCGTGCGCACCATGCTGCTCAAACACCCCGGCCATTGCCTGGGCTATCGGGTGGATTTCGGTGGCCGCAGTTTTTGCTACATCACAGACAACGAGCTTTACCACGCAGATTCAGAGTTTGCCGATGAGGAATTCCTGCACCTGTTGGCGGATTTCTGTCGTGGTGCCAATGTGCTGATACATGATTGCACATATTTTGATGAGGAATATGTCACCAAGGTGAACTGGGGACATTCACCTTTGTCCGAAGTCTGCCGCCTGGCGCACCTGGCCGAGGCCGAACGCTTGTGGATACACCATCATGATCCCAGCCAGGACGATGTTGCCATTGAACGCAAGCTGAAGTTTTGCCAAGCATCACTGAAATCTCTGGGTAGTAAGACCATCGCTGTTCTGCCCAGTGAAGGCCAGAGAGAAGTGGTCTGAAACTTGGTCAGCTTGCTGTACGGCGCGGCCCGCTATTACAGCTTCACCAATAAGTCGGCGTGCTTCTCCAGCACGCTGAACAATCTGTGTATATCAGCATCATTGTTGTAGAAATGAGGTGATACACGCAGATTATTATCACGATCCGACACCACCACACCCGCTTCGCCCAAGTGCTGGACCAACAAAGGTGCATCAGTGGCAGCAATGGCCATCATGGCGCCGTGGCTATCGGCTGCGGTCGGGGTAACCAGCTTCCAGCTGCGGCTACTGGCTTCTGCAGCAATCAAGGAAGTGAGGTGAGCCACCTGCTTGTAGACCGCGTCCAGGCCAACGCCCAACAGGTATTCAATTCCTGCAATACAGGCATAGACAGCGCTGACATTGGGCGTGCCGGATTCGAAACGCCGGGCCGCTTTTGCCGGATCATTGTGATAGATATCCATGGCATGGACATTTTCCTGGGCAAACCAACCGGTGGTGGTTGGCACCAATGATTCGCTTTCACTGTTACGCACGTACATGAAAGCCAAGCCCGCTGTACCCAGCAAATACTTCAAACAACCTCCGGCAATAAAATCTGCGCCCAGCTCAGAAGCCGATAGCGGTAAAGAACCAATGCCCTGATAGCCGTCCACCAGAACTTTGGCACCGTGCTCATGTGCCAGCTGGATAATGGGCGGTAAATCGGTTCTGACACCATTTCGATAGCAGACATAAGGCACTGAAACCAGCAATGTGCGTTCATCAATCAGCTCATCAAACTGAGCCAGTGGCAGTTCGGTTCCAGTTTTGTCTGACGACACGCGGACCACACGCAAACCACGCCTCTGCTGCGCCAGCCAGATCTGTGAGGAGGTTGGGAAGTCGAAATCCGTAACCACAATCGTGTCACGCTCACCTTGCGGAAACAGACTGGTTGCAAGGGCGTTCACCGACTCTGACAAGGATGAGGAAATGCTCACATCGGCTGCCGGACAATCAAGTAGACGCGCCGTTACAGCGCGCATCTCTTCCAGCTTGCCGACCCAGTGCTCCCAGTCGGATCCCAGAGTATGCCGTGATTGCAGATAATCGTTAAAGGCCTGTTCAACGGCATGGCATAACACGCCATAAGAACAGCTGTTCAGATAGGTCTTGCTGGCGAATAACGGAAAATCCAGTCGGATTCGGGCCAGTTTCTGGTCGGTCAAACCAGCTTTACTTACTTCGGTAAACACGTTTCGCTCCTTGGAATGTTCTGCTGTGGCGCGGTTGATTTCAAACCAGGGCTGAATAAACCGTGCCTATGAGTATGCAGATAAGCGCTGCCGGGATAACCCACTGAACCCAGGCAAACAGCCATCGGGATGCAGTGCCAGGACTCGCTGTGGCAAACATCTGTTTCAGCGCGTCATTGCGCCCGACTCGCCAGGTAATGGCCAGTACCGCAAACAGGCTGCCTACTACCGGTGTTCCCGAGCCAAACATTAAATCCAGCGGACCGATGATCTCCGGGTTCCAGGTGGGTGGTATCAACATCACTGATTCAACTGCACCTATGAGCAGCAACAGCTTGTTCTTGCCCCAACGCTGCCCCACGGGCTCTTCTCCCAGGCTGAGTGTGACGACGTTGAACGAAGCGATAACGGACAAATATGCAATCAGGGAAAGGGCCACCAGGAACAAGCTCGCCGTGAGTCGCGCGCCACCCATCAAGGCAAACAATCTGGGAAGCGTATCGAATAACAATTGCGGTCCGGAATCCAGCGGCAAGGCAAACAACAGAACACTGGGCACAATGAATAAGGATGCCAACATAGAAGCACTCAGATCGCTCAAAGCGGTATAGCTGGCCACCTTGCCTATCGATTCATCCTGTCGCAGGTAAATGCCATAAACCATGATGTAGGCAGCACCCAGGCCAGCTGAAAAAAAGCATTGCCCAAGGGCGGCGAATACTTCGGTAAAGCCAATGCGGCTGAAGTCGGGCTTAAGGAACTGCAAACTGGCGTCAACTGCGCCGGGCTGGCTCAGGGTGAAATAAACCAGGTACAGACAAACCAGGAAGAAAAACGGCACGAATATCTTACTGATGCGCTCAACACCCGATTTGAGGCCCACACTGATGACCAGAATGGCGCTCCAGAGTATTGCCAGGCCGATGCCGTATTGCAGCTTTGGTGTTGCCAATCCTTCCGCATATTTCGGGATTTCCTGTTCTGAGAAACCCACGAACAAGGAAAAACCGGCGCTGTAAAACACGTTGGCAACCACAAACAGGTAATAGGAAGCGGCAATTCCCACTCCTGCAACCAGCAGATAGCCCAGAAATCGTCCAAAACCACCAAAAGAAAGCCGCATCACCCGGATGGTGGCGCCGCGGTAATGTCGCGCCAATGACAATTCAGCCATCATGGCCGGGACCGCGATCACCAGCATCATGGCTAAGAACAACAGCAAAAACGCACTGCCGCCGTAGGAGCCCATCATGTAGGGGAAGCGCCAGACGTTGCCCAGGCCAATGGCCACACCGGCCAGGGTCAGAACGGTCGACAGGGAAGAACCAAATATCCCGGCGGAGCTGCTGGGTACGCCTGGCTCAGATTGTGTCACTGGAATTCCAAAGCAGCCTCAACAGACTCCGATTTTCCCCGCACCGTGGCCTTGCTGTAAAGCGATGTGCTAGGGCTGGAGCACTAAAACATGCCTGACGGCATGCAGTAAGGCAAGCCTTGCATTATAGTAAGCACCCGTTGTCAACTAATTCTGAAAGGGTTACAGCAGACAGATGGCCACTCGCGAAACTCAGGCACTGGTCATAGACACGGCACTTATGCTTTTCAATAAGTATGGCTGCGCGCAGGTTTCCACCAACCGTATCGCCGCCGAGTGTGGAATTTCCCGCGGTAACCTGCACTACCATTTCAACAAGAAAGAAGAGATTGTGCTGTCCATTTTCCAGCGCATCGTGCACGCGATGAACGAGGAGTGGCCGGAGGATCATTTTGCCCCCACCCTGGAAAACATGGCCGGCATGTATGTGCGTCAGTCGCACCTGATTCTGGAATTCGAATTTTTCTACCGGGAGATGCCGGCACTGCTGCGCCAGGATCCACTTTTACGCAGACGTTATCGCGAACACCGCGACCGACGAATCAATGCCATTACCGAGTTTTTCCTGAAGCTGGCCGAATGCGGGGTTATGGATTTCGGTTCAGACCCGAATCTGGTTCGATCCATCGTGATTGCAACCTGGATCATTTCGGACAACTGGCC
>JBBKVS010000324.1:0-12280 GCA_037968555.1 Lysobacterales bacterium
TCGCCGGTCATACGGGTGAAGCGCAACAACTCTTTCATGTTCATTTTGGTAAGTGGGCCGATGATTTCATGCACATCGCCACCGGAACAGAAATTCCCACCGGCGCCGGTGATCACCACGGCTTTGATGTCTTCGTCGTAAACCAGCTCGCGAAAGGTATCGCGCAATTCGGCATAGGATTCAAAAGTCAGCGGGTTTTTGCGTTCCGGCCGGTTCAGCGTGATGCGGGCCACGCCCTCAGTTGATGTTTCCATCAAGAAATGTTGTTTTTCTTTGGGTTTCTTATCTTTCGACTTCATAGCTAGTGGCCTGTAACAGTCAAAGTGGGAGTAGAATGGCGAAGGGATGGTGGTGTCTGGTGCCGGTCTGGAGTGAGGTCGATAGCCATAGCTATCGGCCGAATGAAGACCAGGCCAGGTGCCATCAGACCGAGCCAGGCGCTTCCGATTTGGCTGTTACAGGTCACCCGCACTCACATGACTTCCCCGCCAGAAACCGAAATCGCCTGGCCGGTAATGGATGAACTTTCTTTACGACATAACCACAGCACAGTGTCTGCAACTTCAGCAGGCTCAATGAGCCGGCCTTGTGGATTACTCTTGACCAGTTCTGCCAGCGCTTCCTCTGCACTGCGGCCGGTGGCTGCGACAATTTTCTCAATCGAATTGGCCACGATGTCGGTATCGGTATAACCAGGACATACCGCGTTCACGGTAATGCCCTTGCGGGCGTATTCCAGCGCCAGCGAGCGGGTCAGGCCGATCACGCCGTGCTTGGCTGCGCTGTAGGCGCTGACGTAAGCATAACCACGCTGGGCTGCTGTGCTGGCAATATTGATGATGCGGCCATAGCGGGCCGCCAGCATGGGCTCAATCACTTCGCGCGTGCAGAGATAAACACCGTTGAGGTTGACGTTCATCATGAATTGCCAGAATTCTTCGTCCATTTTGTTGAATGGACGCGCTTCGGCAGCACCGGCATTGTTTACCAATATGCTGATGGGCCCCTGCCGTTCTGCGGCCGTGCTGAAAGCCTGTTGCACACTGGCTGCATCGGTTACATCGCAAACACCATACTGCACGCCCAGTTCTTTTGCCGTTGCCGCCAGTTTTTGCTCACCTCTGCCGAATACGGTGACGCTGGCACCCTGTTGCTGCAGTGCAGCAGCAATGGCCGCACCGATTCCGCTGCCTCCGCCAGTCACTACAGCATGTTGTCCTTGCAGATTTGCTGCCATGATCAGGAGACCTCTGTTAATTTCAATGCATCGGTGAAGGCCTTGCCTTCTTCATCTGCCAGCGCCGCCTGGCTGAGTTGCCGAATCCGCTGTGCTCTTTGCTCCGGAGCAAGCTGCTCTGCCGTCGAGAGTATTTTCCGGTAACGATGCAGGCCACGCTCATAGGTATCGCCATAACCTCTGACCATGCCGATGCATTGCGCGATGGCCATGGACAGCTGCAGGTCTCCGGCGGCCTGAATGTGGGCCAGCCAGTCAGCGATATGTTCATTCTGGACAGCAAATCGATAGGTGCCACGCCGCCAGCGTTTCAGGCGCGCCAGGGTGGCCAATTGCAAATAGCCCAAAAGACTGGTGGTAGTGATATTGCGACCCTTGCCTAGAAATGGCCGGGTCCAACTTCTGGCTCGCTGCGAGGCCAGCATACGTCTACCCCAGGACTGCGGCAGCGTATCGCACAGCTCCTCAAATCGCGGATGAAAATATTCCACCACGTGAGCGGGTTGCTGTTGCGTGACATTCAGATGTTTGCGCACACCCTGCATGCGCTGCCCGGAAGTCTTGATCTCAGCCACGCGGATGGTGTCTTCGTAGCACATCTGCAGTGCCAGTTGCCGGGCCACTTCGTTACTCAGTCTGTAGTCCTGCGTGCCTTCGGGATAACTGCGCTCCAGCACAATCACCTCGTCCAGGCGATCCAGATACAGGTCGGCGTATTTGAAATCCTGATAGTCCAATGCCCGCAATGCACCATGTGCGGCCAGAGCCTGAACCTCGACGGGTAGCTGCTCACGCACTCGCGCCAATATCGCTTCGCCATTCGGTCCTTCGGCAACCGGCATGGCTACATTTTGCCGGGCTGATGCTTTGACTCCACCCTGCACGGCCATGGTCTGGCTACCCGCCTCAAAGCCCGCGGCAAAACCGGCCAGGTTGGATTGCACGGCCCTGCCTCCGGCTTTAATGGCCGTTTCAAAGGCCTCGCGATCAAAGGGCAAGGCCCTGCTGGCCGCAATAGCCCCCAGCAGCACTGCACTGATGATGCTGTGGCTTGATTCGGCGCATGCTTCCATATCGAAGGCGATGAATTTCTTTGCAACCTTGGCAGCCACTTCCATCACCGGGCCCTGGTCGATAATACCGTCGCCCATGGCAGACTTTTCCAGTATGGAATAAACCCGATGCGTACTGGCGATCAGGGTGGTCTGATTGGGTGTAACAAAGCCTTTCTGGATGGCACGACCGGTTTCAGCAAACTCACCCGCAACGGCCAGGTCGACATCACCCGGCACGGGATAGGTAGTAAATATGGGTTGCTGTCCGCTCTCTCGCACCTGCTGCTCGGGAAACAACTCAACGCAATAGACGGTCGCTCCGGTACGCTGCGCGACACCAGCAACATAAGTGGATTGCGCCAGGTAACCATTGGACTGGGCTATGTCCACCAGCCACTTGGTGAGCACTCCGCCACCCTGGCCACCCAGGGCCATGATCGCAACGGTCAGGGGCCGCTCAAATTTATGCTCAAATTTATGATCCAATGCTCAGGCCATCCTCAGGCGACGACGTTCTGTGCGCTCTTGCAGCCAGCCAATCACGCGACTGCGTAAGGCCCACAACAGGCGGTCCAGGCGGCCTGGATTATAGACGATTTGTCCTTTGTAGAACGAAGGACACAGCACCGCTTCATGCGCCACCTCGCCGCAGTTACCGCAACCCACACAACTGTTGTCCACATAACTGACGGGTTGTGTCTTGAGCGGGTCCGGGTTGGGTTTGATGGTCAGTGAGGGGCAGCCACTGAGGCGGATGCAGGCATGATCGCCGGTACAGGTTTCAGCATCCACACCAAAGCGATCCTGGATGGTGCGTTTACCCGCCGCAATTTCCTTTTTCACCAGAGGCTTTTCACGCCGCTGTCGGTTCAGCATGCATTCCGACTGCGCCACCAGAACTTTGGGGCCGGTGTCTTTGGTAGTCAACGCTTCTTTCAGTGTTGCGCGCATTTTGCCTATGTCATAGGTCTTGACTGTTCTGGTCCAGCCCACGCCGATTCCGCGCACGGCTTTTTCGATGGGGTGCTGGGTACTGCGGTTGCGCACATCATTCTTGCCGGATAACAGATCCTGCCCACCCGTTGCCGCCGCATAATTATTGTCGATGACAATGGTCAGGCCGTTGTTCTTGTTGAACACGGCATTACCGATGCCGCTGGTCAGGCCGTTATGCCAGAAACCGCCATCACCCATAATGGAAATAGGCGGTTTTTTACTGCCGGCCGTATTGAAGGCGGAAGCACCCGCCGTTCCCAGCCCATAGCCCATGGTGGTATTCCCCATGTTGAAAGGCGGCAGTATGCTGAAAAGGTGACAGCCTATGTCGCCGCTGATGTGGAAATCCCCGAGCTCCTTCTGCATCAGTTTCAGGCTGGTGAATACCGGCCGTTCCGGACAACCCGTGCACAGGCCCGGTGGTCGCGGTGGTACGTTGGGGGCCAGCCCGGCCACCAGTGCAGAAATGGAATGTACCGGATCCTGCGGCGCTATCCAGCCGGGCTCAAAACGGCTTACGAAACTGATCAAGCCCTTACGCAGAATTTCGCTGGTGTACTCACCCGCCATCGGGAAAGTGCCTTTGCCTATCAGTTTGACGCTGGACTCCCCCTGCCTGAGTATGGAATTGATGTTCTGTTCTGTGTAATTGGGCTGACCTTCTTCTACCAGCAATACCGCTTGTTTTCCTGCGCAGAAGGATTCGATTTCTTCATCAATCAACGGATAGGGCACATTGAGCTGATAGATCGGAAAGCGGGTTTTACCAAACGCATCGGCCAGGCCCAGGCGCTCCATGGTGCGGATGAGAGTGTTGTAAAGACCGCCCTGAACGATAATTC
Source organism: Lysobacterales bacterium (assembly GCA_037968555.1). Taxonomy (GTDB): domain Bacteria; phylum Pseudomonadota; class Gammaproteobacteria; order Xanthomonadales; family SZUA-36; genus JAWXBM01. The sequence goes on from JBBKVS010000324.1 coordinate 4,131, forward strand.
CCAAGTCTTCAACCTGGCCGCCAAACACCTTGTTCATACCCTTTTGACGTATGTATTCAACCGCAGCTGGCCATCGCTTATTGACCTTTTCCTGCTCATGCAGAAAAGACGCCGGCGGCAGCACAATGCGGCTGGTATCGCGCTGCGGATTTTCTGATGCCTCGCGTAAGGACAGCGGTGGCGGCTTGTTGTCGCTGGCAATAAAGCTGCCGGATACATGGCAGGAGCGTATGCGTAATTGCAGGAATACCGGGGTATTGCTGGCTTCGGAAAGCTCAAAAGCATGTTCCACAGCCTCAACGATGCTGGCCACGTGGGGTGGCGGATCGATCAGCCACATCTGGCTCTTCATGGCAAAAGCATGGGTGCGTTCCTGCATGATGCTGGAACCCTCGCCATAATCCTCACCGACGATCACCACCATGCCGCCCTTCACTCCACCGGAAGCAAGATTCGCCAAAGCGTCGCTGGCCACATTGGTGCCGACCGTTGATTTCCAGGTTACCGCGCCGCGTATGGGGTAATTGACTGAAGCGGCGCCCATGGCAGCGGCGGCAGCTTCACTGGCACTGGCTTCGAAATGCACACCCAGCTCATCCAGCACATCGCGGGCATCGTTCAATACATCCATCAGGTGGGAAATGGGCGAGCCCTGGTAGCCGCCAACATAGGCTACACCGGATTGCAGCAACGCCTTGGTAACCGCCAGAATGCCTTCGCCATTGAACACTTCACCAGCGCCAATGCGGAGTTGCTCTACCTCTTTCTTGAATGAACGTTCTGCCATGGTCTGCTTGATTATCCTCCGGTTTCTCAGTCTGCATCTGTCCTGATTGCATCAGGCATGAGCAAACAGAGTTCCGATGTGGGCTCGGAAATTCATTTTAAGTATAAAACAATTTTTTCGGAGCAGTAAGCCCGATATTGGAAAGTGGATTGGTCTTTTCGACTAAAACCAGCCGGAAACCTGCGAGCTGCATAAACCAGATTACATTGGCACTCCATGACTGTTGCACACTGCAAGTGACTGGCCACATTCGACTCCCTTTAGCGGGATACTGCTGAACACATTGTCACCGTCGTGTGCCAGCCAGCACAATCCGGATTCTTCGAGAAAATCAAGACCTTCACGTTTTTCCAGCAGCATGGCCAGGGTACTCACTGCGCCCGCCAACAGGCAGCTGGGAGCCAGTACTGAAACACTGGCCAGCCCGGTCACCGGCCAACCACTGCGGGCATCCAGTATATGGCTGTAACGCTTGCCGGAATCAAGCCTGAATCGTTCATAATCCCCACTGGTGGCCAGCCCTCCCCTGCTGACAGGAGTACCCGCCACAGCACCACTTGCACGCGGGTGACGAATGCCCACCTGCCAGGGGCGACCATCAGGATGCGGGCCGATGAAATGCAGATCACCACCCAAGTCCACATAACCGGCGTCAAAGCCCTGGCGACGCAACAGAAGTGCAATCCGATCGGCAGCATATTCCTTGACGATGGCACCCAGGTTCAGCTGCATTCCGGCTGGCAGGGTTAACTTACTGCCATCCCAGGCGGCATTGTTCCAACCCGTCATGCTCAGTGCGTCTTCAATTTCTGATCTTGCAGGCACTTGTGGGGATTGTTCCCATAAGCGGGTCAAATGGCCGGCGGTGATATCGAACCGGCCTTCGCTTTGCTGATATTGGCAAGCCGCAAAATTCAGCAAAGCAGCAGTTTCGTCATCCACCGTCATACCGCCTGGCTTACCGGCAGATTGCTGCAGGATGGCCAGATAGCTGTCGTCGCGGTAGTGCGAGTACTTGCTGTCCAGCCGGCGTGACTCACAACCAGCCACCGCCAACGCCGTGTGAGCTTCAGTTACAGAGCTGGCGTAAACGCACACTTCCGCCGGACAGCCCATGGTGCTGAAGCGCATACGTATGGCTTGGGGTGCCTGGCTCATGGATTGACGGTAAATGACAGATTGGCGCGCCAGAAATCAACCAGGCCCGGCGTATCCTGGGGTGTACCGGAAATGGCCAGGCTGCCTTCGCTGTCGTACATTTCCAGCCCTGCGCTCACTTTGAAGCGCTCATGACGCCAAGCCAAGTTTAGCCTGTAGCTCAACGCACCAAATGTTGCCAAGCGGTAATCACTGCTCCAGTACTCGCCCTGGGGCGGTACCGGGAAATACGGCGCATAGAAATCGGGCGCTTTTTGCGAGTGGTAGCGTATCGAAGGCGTGAGTTCCCAGCTGGTAGCCAATGGCTGCACCCAGGCTGCACTCAATGTGTGCGCCTGGATGTTCCAGCTGTCCCTGAAATAGCGATAATCCAGCTGCAATGCTGCGCGCGTGCTGGGAATGTACTGGCGCAACTGATTGGTCCAGGCAAACAGGGTACGCGAGTCCGGGCGTTGGTCTGGCAGCAAAAAAGAGTTAACCAGCGCCAGCTTATAGGGGTCGGAAAGAAATCCGGTTTGCCGGGTCAGGCTTGCTCCGGTTTGAAACACGGCATTTTGATTCAGCACCTGGCTGAACCCGAATGAAGCCGACCAGGCATCACGCGAGGCCGTGACCACGCGAGCAAACTCCTGCGCATCAGTGGGATTAATCTCATCATCGGAATAACTGAAGCCCCAGCTGTAGGCGGCCAAGCCCTTGGCAAGCTCCTTTTTGCCGGAATAACTGGCATAACGTGCGCGGTAATCATCCTCGGTGGAATATCCCAATCCCAGGGTATGGGTGTAGTCACCATCCCGCCGACCCAGAGACACATCCACCTGGTCACGCTTTTCCCGAATGGTCGCCCCACTCATGACTTGCAGCGCGCGTCCGTCTGAATCCGGAATCACAAACCAGGGCGAAGAACCGCTCATGGCTTCATGCAGGTAGCCCACCGTAAGCGTGTAGGAACTGTCCAGATTTTTGACCCAGCGCAATTGATGCGAATTGATTTTGTAGCGATCAGGATCACCTTCCTGCAAGCTGGCTTGCGGGATAGGTTCTTCATCGTAATGAGTGAATTGATACTCGAAGCTGTCTTCCGGCGCTTCTGCAGCTAATAGTTCCTGAAACCCCGGCAGACCCAGGGAAGATGCCAACAAGGCCCTGATTCGGGGAGATGGCCGTTTCATGTGCTCAATAAACGACTAATTGCAGCCACAACCGCCACCCGCCGGTTGAATGCTCCCCGAAGCCGCTTCCTTGCTGGTGTAAACATGCTCGTCCATGGCTGCCAGCAGAGCATCCGCTTCCAGCGCCATGCCGGGTTGGGCCAGGCGCCCGCGCTCCCAGGGTTGCACCGGTGCGCAGGCTGACAGGAAACACGCTCCCATTGTCACCAGCGCAAAAGTGAGCCGACGGTCAGGGCTGCTGATGCTGAACCATTGCATTGCGAATCTCCTCGATATGAGACAACTCAAAGCCTGCCCATTTTTGTACAATTTGACCTTCAGTGTTCAACAAAAATGAGGTCGGCATTGCCTGGACCTGCCAGGTGGCCGGCGTAAGGCCAGCAGGATCCCAGAGAACGGTATAGCTCACCGGGTGATCGGCCAGAAACCGGGTTGCGTCCTGTTCGAATTCATCCAGGTTGATGGCCAGTATCCTGAAATTGCTTGCAGCCAGCTCTTGGTACAATGCCTCGTAGACGGGCAGGGATTTGCGGCACGGCCCACACCAGGAGGCCCAGAAATCCACGTAAACCCAGTGACCTCGATGATCAGACAAACTCTGTGAATCGTCGCTCGCAAGCAAAGGAAGTGTGAATTCCGGAGCCAGTTCTCCCCTGTCACTGGCAAACAGCAAAGGGCTGACCGAGACCAGCATCAGGGCCAGCACCATTGTCAGGACACGACTTAGCCCTTTATCGTTCTGTTCCACTGTTTACGCCCAGCCCCAGAATACGGAAAACACAACTTTCACCGCCGCAGATTCGATGGCTTTATCGCTGCAGCGCAAGATTGATTTCTTCGCACAAAGCAATATTGTCAGCGACGATACGGACCAGTGAAATCGTGTTCATTAAACCCAGCCCGGGAATGGAATAAGTTGCCGTCGCGTTGCCACAGTCGTGGAACACAATGGTCATCGTGCCAATTGCAATGGCAGCCCCTGGCTGCGGGTTCTCTGAATCAAATACGCCACCGGTTGATTCAAAAATCTGCAAATTGGCGGTATCGCCGGCAAAACCCCCCTGCATGGTAAGCCAGCGCTGGTCAGGCTCGCCCAGAACCGCAGTGGCGCCATTGGGAGGTCGTACGCTGTCGTAGGTAAACCAGGCGGAGAACATCACATTGATATCGGGAAATGTAGCAAACAGGATGCCCGCGCCATTCTTGCCGGGAGTAGCCCAAACATCATTCAATCCCGCATTGATTAAAAAAGCCCCGGAGATCGTAACGCTGACATTATCTACGGCCACATTGTTGTTGGCATTGCTGTCGCTGAAAGCGAGTATGGCGCCAATAAAGTACTGGCCTGGAGCAAGGCTGCCAGGAAATGTGGCCTGGTTTTGCTGACTGCGGGTGACTCCAGCTGCCAGGTTGGCAACGCTAAAAGTACCCAGCGCAGTGTCGTTGGTGTTAATTGCTGAATCGGTCGAAGCGTAATAGGTGATATTGAATCCACCCGAACTGGCATTGCCGTTATTACGAATTACCGCTTCGATGTTGATCGAGTCTCCAGGTACAAATGCCTGTGTTTTTGAAGTGCCTGAATCGCCCGAAGCCTGCGTCTGGTTCTGCAAAGCTGAACTTGCGTTCAGGACAGCCACGCTAAGCAGTTCCACTTCTGCAGCCGATGTGGCGGCCTGAACTGTAATCGTGCCATCCATGCCCGAATGAATCGTACAGGTGTAATTGAAGGTCCCCGCCTGGTTAAAGGTGACCTCAAAGGTAAAGCTGGATGCCGTTTGGCTGGCCGCCCAGGCACCCGAATTGGAGGTGACATTGTGGACGTTACCGCCCGCCGCATTCATCCATCTGACGGTGTCACCCACATTGATGGTCAGTTGCGACGGAGAGAAAAAATTATCTCCCACGGTAACTATATGCGTGGTTTGCGCATGTGCTATCAAAGGCGCTGCCAGGCACAGGATGACAAGAATTCGGAAAGTAAAGCCAGAAACCAGGTTCATGATCGGACCTCACGTTAAGTGACCATCAGGAATTGCACCGTAGTCAAGGGACCTGCTCAGGATAATATTTCTTTCACCAGGCGTAATTTTCACACCCATGCATTCTGGCCCATAAATCCAGCCGAAAGTAGTGCTATGCTTTTGATGCACGTTTTATCGAGGGCTGGTGCGAACAGCTCGTCCAGCCCGATTGCTTGATGGATAATCTGGAGCAACCGCTTTGACTGAATCCGATCATGTTAAATACCTTAATAGTTGACGACGAAGCCCTGGCCCGCAGAGGCCTGAAACACCGATTGCACTCGGCCACCGATGTGCATGTGATCGGTGAAGCTCGCAATGGCCGTGAAGCTGTTGAGATGATCCGCAAGCATATGCCGGACCTGGTCTTTCTCGATATCCAGATGCCCGGCATGGATGGATTCGACGTGATTCGTGCCTTGTCTGCGGAAGAACTGCCAGCCATCGTATTCGTTACCGCCTTCGATGAGTTTGCCATCAAGGCTTTTGATGCCAATGCGGTGGACTACATACTCAAGCCCATCGAGGATGAGCGCCTGAAACAGGCTCTGGAACGCGTGCGCAAGCGGCACCAGGACAAACGCGCCAACAAGGATCGAAAATCGCTGCTCAGCCTGGTCAGTCAACTTGCCGGTGAAGCCATCAACAGCGTGGAGGAATTGGGCGTAAAAAAGCTGGGAAAGCTCCTTAAGGAGCCATCCCGGTTGGCCATCAAGGATGCCGGCAAAACCACCTGGGTGGACCAGGCGGATATCGAGTGGATAGATGCTGCCGGTGATTACATGTGTGTGCACGTCAATGGCGCGGATCACATCACGACCCACATCATGCGCAAGACCATGAAACAGCTTGAGCAAGAACTGGATTCAGACATATTGCAACGCGTACACCGCTCCACCATCGTCAACATCAGTCGTGTCAAACAGATGCAGTCACACATCAATGGTGAGTACTTTCTGACCCTGCAAAACGGTCATACCATCAAACTTTCGCGTACTTACAAAGAGAAATTGAAGCACTTTTCCTGAGTATCCTGCCCGACCTGAACGTTTCGCCGACCCGCAGTCTCACTTCGCCGCAAGCCGTGACTTTACGCACAACTCAATAGCTATTTTCCTATCTAAGATTCCCGTAAGCCGCCGGAGCTAACCGTTTCTCTCGCTCCGGCGTCAAAAAACCAAACGGGTGGAAAACCGGCATGAGTATTACGGAAAAAGCGATATCCAATCCGGCAGGCATAGCGGTTGCCGTTGCCATCGTTACCCTGTTCGGCCTGTTCAGTCTTTTTGACCTGCCCGTGCAGCTTTTTCCCGATATTGAGCTGCCACAGATGAGCGTACAGGCCAACTGGCGGGCCGCATCTCCGCGGGAAATTGAAGCCGAAATCCTCGAGCCCATGGAGACTGTACTGCAGGGCGTGCCCGGCATGCAGACTCTGGAAGCCAATGCCTTCAACGGCGGCGCTTTCATCAATATGCAGTTTGGCCTCGATACCGACATGCAGGCCACTTTGATGGATGTGATCGGCAGACTGAACCGTCTGCCTCCAATGCCTGCTGATGCGGATCCACCGGTGGTGCAATTGGGCGGTTTTGGTAATGCCAACCAGTCCCTGACCTGGTTCTTTGTGCAAAAGCTGCCAGGCACACCCGGCGAGCTGAATGATTACGAACGCCAGGTTGAAGAACTGATCAAGCCCCGCATTGAAGCCATACCCGGCGTTGCCGGTGTGCAGATACTCACCGGCGCAGCCGAAGAGCTGCAGATCATCATCGACCCTTACAAAGCGGCACAGTTTGGCCTGGAGCTGAACACCATCGCGTCGATAGCCAACCAGAGCAATGACGTTTCCGGTGGTTTTATCGATGTAGGCAGGCGGCAATATACGCTGCGTTTCGAAGGTCGTTACGACCCGGAACAGTTGCGCCAGCAAGTGCTGGAGTGGCGCGATGGACGGCCTGTGCGTCTGGGCGATGTTGCCGAAGTACGAGTTGCACGCGGCATGCGCAATGACCTGGTCATCCAGAATGGTAATCCGGCCATGGGTGTGCGCATAGACCGGCAGAATGGCGCCAACGTGCTGCAGGCGCTGACCGAAGTCAAAAAAGTCGTGGCGGAGCTGCGCCAGGGGCCATTGCAAGACATGGGCCTGGCCATAGAGCAGTCGTTTGATGCCTCGGTATTTATCCGCCGCGCAGTTAACCTGGTGACCAGCAACCTGGTTTTGGGAGTATTACTGGCAATCGGCATTTTGTGGTGGTTCCTGCGTGACCTGCGCGCCACGGCCCTGATCGCCACCGCTATTCCGGTTTCCCTTTTAGCTACCTTTATCGTGCTGCAACTGACGGGTCGCTCATTGAATGTGATTTCTCTGGCCGGGCTGGCCTTTGCCGTGGGCATGGTGCTGGATGCAGCGATTGTGGTGTCGGAGAATATCGTCCGTTTGCGTGAGCGGGGTGATACGCCTTTTGTCGCCGCCATGAAAGGAACCGCTCAGGTCAAGGGCGCCTTACTGGCTTCAACTGCGACCACGGTGGCCATTTTCCTGCCGGTACTGTTTCTCGACGATGTGGAAGGGCAGCTGTTTGCCGATCTGGCTCTGACCATCGCTATCGCCGTGGTGATTTCCCTGGTAGTCGCCATGACGGTCTTGCCAGCCGTTGCCGGAAGCTGGCTGAAACCACGGCGCCTGACGCGCGAGCATGCACCCGCCTGGTCCGGATTGTCTGGCCAGCTGATGAAGGCCAGCAGCACACCATTGCGGCGTGGAATCGTAGTCAGCAGCTTGCTGGCCATACCCCTGCTATTGACCTGGCTGCTATTCCCGCAACTGGACTACCTACCACCGGTTAAACGCGATGCCATTGATGCCTTCCTGCAACTACCACCCGGTTCGAACTGGGAAACCAAGGAAAAGGAAATTGCTGCAACACTGGTGGAACGATTGGAACCCTACATGTCGGGTCGCAAAGAACCTGCCCTGAAGAATTACTACATCTGGCTGTTCCC
>JBBKVS010000325.1:0-6289 GCA_037968555.1 Lysobacterales bacterium
ATCGCTTTCTTCGTTTTTGCCGATACGGTCAAATCGTTTGTAACGTAGTTCGCCATTTCATTCTCCTCGGTAAGTTTTGGTAAACTGGGCCAATTGAATACCGAACTGATCGACGCGGCATTCACTTCCGGCGACCACAGATTCCAGTTCGGACAATTGCCCCTTAAGCCTGTCAATCTCATATGCCAATTCTCCGATCCTATTCGCCAGCGCTTCCTCTAAAACCAGTACTGTCTGCTCTGGGGTTGCTATGCCGTTGGTCTTTTTGCTCATCTCATTTTCCTCGGTAAGTTTTCAAAACTGCCTTCCGGCAGTCGTCAGTGGTGCGCCATGTTTTCGTGGCCAGGGATTTACTGAAAGCGATGCCGGTCATGATCCACCCTCCGCCGCCAGCGCCCACCGCAAACGTGATACCGCGTGCCCGGCAGATTGCAGCCGGTGCAGCATTTCATCGCAGCGGGCAATAGTCGGATCGCGGGACAGGTCGGTACAGGCTGCGGCCAGGGCTTGGCCCATGTCAGGTAAATACTTGGTCATGCTGGCGCTTGAAGGGCTGTGCAATCGTTCCGCGAGTTCGGAGTCGTGGCGTTGAGTGCTCATGCTGCGGCCTGGCTCGTGTTGTCGCGGACGCGACTCTCCACCCAATCGTCTAGATCGTCTAAGCGGTAACGGACTGCGCGGCCCAACTTAACGAACCGCGGCCCGCCGCCATAGCAGCGCCAAGCCTCAAGGGTGCAAGGGCGGAGGCCGACATATTCGGCGGCCTTGGGGGTGTTGAGAAATTGATGTTTCATCTAATTAGCCCGTGTTGTGGATTCACGGACTAAGCTAGACGTAGTTCGGGGTTAAATCATGGGAATTGTTGCGGCGGCAATTTTTCCCACAGTGCGGCTTTCGCCCACGTTTTTTTCACGCTGTCATAACTCAGGTTCGCAGCCTTGGCGACGTAGTAACATGCACAATTGCATTTCGAATCATCATTTAGAGAAGAATCATTTTGAAGCGGGTTCAAGCCCTCGGCGACCAACGCGCGGACCGCCTGTACGATGGCGCGATTGCGTGGCTTGGGTTTGTGCGCTCCTTTCCTTGGCCGTGTGGCGTTCATTTTCCAGCGGGCCAGCGCAGGCGGAAAGCCATGGTCATTGGCCGCCAAAGCGCGGCAAATCAGGTCACAGGCATCATGTGCGGCTTTATCAGTTTTCGCCAGCGCGATCAGTGCATTCAGGTCGCCGGTGAAAGACACGTTGCCCCGTTTCAGCGCTTCGGCGGCCAGTTTAAAATTAGCGGTTCCCGGGTAAAGATGTTCGCGGCTCGGCCGCCAGGTTTCACCATTTGCCGTGATCGTGATTCCCGTCCCGAACGCGAGCGATAGGCTTTCCGCTTCGAGTCCGCTATCGCCCGGCGCGCTGCCAGGGTCCAGGTTTATCGTCAACCAAGACTGGGCCAGGTCGATCCACTGCTGTTTGGTCATGCCCGGCGGCCCTTGATTGAAACGACGTTCTCGCCTTCGTGGATGCGCCGTTGCACCTCGTAGTGATTGGCAATGGCGTCCACTTCCGGGCGCAGATAACGCACATCCTCTAAATCTGTGTAATTCGCCAGCGTCACGTCTTGGCTTTGCTTGTGTCCCATGAGCGCCTTGGTTCGCCACAGCTCGATGTTGCATTGCGCCGCGACAGCCCTGAATGTTCTCCTTAAATCATGGGCGGTGACGCGGGCGCCGGTCTTGTCGGCCAGCGCTTCGAGTTGACCCCGGCAGTCCACCAGATGGCCGGGTCCGGTACGTGCCGGAAACAGCCATTCACCGGCGGGGCGGTCCTTGAGAATATCCACGGTTAGGGCGGATAACGGCAGGGTCAATTTTTCCGTTCGGTTCTTTGTGTCCAAAAGTATCAGGGTGCCTTCGTCCAGATCCACATGTTCGTGGCGAAGGGCGCGGGCCTCACCCAGGCGCAAACCAGTCAGGGCCAGCAGTGCGATCAGGTCAGCGGCGGAACGGCTGACCGTGGTCAGAGCCGGGTCGGCGCGCATCGCCTGAATCGTGCTCCACCATTTCCCAAGGTCATCCAGCTGCACCATCCCTGAACGAGGTTTCACGCTCCGCAACACGTTGGCGTCCCTCAGTACTGCCACCGGGTTATCTCGAATGACCGGGCTGCCGTCGGGCAGGCGGTTGGCTGCGGCCGCATAGTTAATCAACGCTCTAAGGATTCTCATGGCCTGATTCGTCTGCGCCACGGATTTTTTGCAGCGTAGCGCATAGCGGCGCTGCACCATCTCGCGGGTGATTTTGCTCACCGGCTTGTTGCTCCAATCCTTGAAAGTCGATTTCAGGTGCTTGTCGATGTCGGCCTTGGTTGATTCCTTCAACGGCAGCCCCTTGGACGTGCGGCGCTGGATCTTGTAGTCGGTGGCCACTTCGAGCAAGGTCACGCTCTCGGCTCTCTGTTGACGTTTCTCGGCTGTCAGGTCGATGCCCCCGGCCATTTGCCCAAGTTGTCGCTTGGCCTCCTTGCGGGCCTGGTCGGCGGTCTTGACGCCAAACTTTGCGATGGTCGTGCGGCGGGTTTTGCCGTTGACTCTCGATTCTGCGATGAACGATTTATAGCCGGTGGACGTGACGCGGATACCGAACCCGGACAGGTCATCGTCCCATTCGATGATGTACCCGGATTCGGGTGGTGACAGCTTGCGTATTTCGGTGTTTGTGAGTCTCATCTTTCAGTCCCTCGCTTTTCCATGTAGGCAATATGTAGGCAGGATTTATCAAAGTTAATCCAAGCGCATGGGATTTAGTATAACCTAAATGATTGATTTATAGTAGTTCATATGCCTACATATGACAGGGTACAACTATGTAATACCTATAGAAATGGGACTTAAAATCCCTCGATGGCAACATCATGCCGGTTCAATTCCGGCCCCGGGCACCAATTCCATGGGCCGTTCGCGCTTAAAGCTGGACCACGGTCGACGCGCCGGATATTTAGAACCTAAGGATCTTCAAAGCCGCTGAAGAAAATCACGTTTGGGTCTCTTTGGTTTGTGAATGAACAATTAAATGATTTACCTGCCTGGATTTGAAGATCATTGCAGCCATCACTATCCACCTGGATGTAGCCCGTGGTGGGTAGCTCAGAAACGTTGCAATATGTTCCTTCCAACGGGTAATCGCTGACTTCGAAAGTTGCTAATCCATCGATGGTAAGCAGTATGGTTGATGGAGAAACGTCAGCATTTGTGCAGCTCATCGCAACTTTGACTTCTGGGTAATCGCCAGAATTGGGATCAGAATAGAATTTGTGCACCTTCACTTCTACCAGGATGCGATTGTTCTGCAAGGTACACGACAATTCATTTTCGTCCCCAAGCGCAATGTCCTGGCAATCCTGAGAGTCCAACAAGTAGCCTTCTGGAACTTCAGTTTCAGTTGCCTGGCAATTCGAGAAATAGCCCGGAATAAATCGGCTGATTTCAAACTCTGCTGGTGAAACGGGTGAAGCCTGGTTCGATGTAACCTCTACAAGAGTGGTCGGGCTCAAACACTCAACAGCTACGGATACAGACTCCTGCGAATTGTCGCTGAACAGTTTGGACACAGACAAGGTCGTATGCATTACCGACAATTGTATGTCTTCGAGACTACTACACCCCACCATGTTTTGATTCGTAATCAAAACAGACTGGCCGACATCGGGAACATTTGAAGGTCCGGGTCCTGGCCCAGGCTGGCCGTCGTCAATAGCATCCAGTAAGGGGATTATGCCTTTGCATTGTGCCAGGGAAGTGTTGCTATAAAGCTGAACATTTCCACCCACCCAAACCAATTTTATCAGTCCATTTAAATCGACAAGATTGGTATTTCCACCAATGCTAAGTTCTCCACCTACAAAACTGAGTCGTGAAAGGCCATCCAGGTTGGTCAAGGAAACGTTGTTAAAGATCCCAACCGATCCTGCAGTTTCCAATTGCGATAAGGCATCAATGTTTTTTAACGCTTGATTATTGCTGATTGTCAAAGTGTCATCGATGCCCAGTAGTCCAGACAAGCCATTCAAGCTTTGCAAGCCAAGGTTATTCTCGATGCTCACATAGTTGACTTGGCTAAGTGATTCAAGCCCCACCAGGTTAGGCAGACTGTCATTCCAATCTATGTCCAGGAAATATGCGCTGGTAAGTGAAGCCAAGCCGCCAAATTGAATGAGGGCGTCATTTCGGCTTAAAACCAGAGAGCTTTCGAGGCTGCCCAGAAATTGAAGGCCGGTTATCCCCGACAGGACTGGATTAGAGCGAACCTCCAGGCTGAGCAAGTTGCTGATGTTGTTAAACCCTGCAATCGTAACGAGTGCATTGTTGTTGGAAATAATCAGGGACCCACCCATATGACTGATGTTTGATAAGCCACTCAGCGTTGTCATTCCATGGTTGCCATTAATGCTTAGGCTGCCGCCAATTTGAACCAGCGCCGAAAGCTCATCCAGATCCTGTAATAGTGGGTTCAATTCGATCAAAACGTCTCCATCAACTCCTTCCAGGCCAGAGAGACCGGCCAGATTTATTAAGTTTGGGTTTTGGCCTATCCAAAGGTCGGTACCGATTTCAGCGATGTTTTCCAGTCCGTTAAGCTGGGTAATCGCTGTATTTGAAACAATGGTCAAATATTCCTGGATTGCAGTCACACCTGATAGTGCATCTACATTCTGAATGAGGAGGTTTTCTTCGATTCCAAGGTGTTTAAGCTGACCTGAAACTGCTGCCAATCCACCAATATGGTTGAGTGAGGGGTTTTGACCAATTCGAACGCCACCTGCAATAGCGGATAGTTTGGCCAGGCCGTCAATTTCAGAAAGTGAGTTGTTTGCAAAGATATGTACGTCCCCTCCAACTGATTTGAGTTCAGAAAATCCATCCAGGTTGCTCAAGCTGTCATTATCATAAACGTGCAAATCCTCAGTGATATTTGAAAGGGAAGAAAATCCGCTCAAGTTCGTGAGGTTTTGGTTACCCATCAACCTGATGTGGCGTCCAACGGAATTGAGTTGAGTGAAGGCCGCAATGCCCATTAAGTTGTCGTTACCCTTAACTTCGATGTCTACTCCGACAAAAGCGAGAGAGGGAAAGCCGTCCAGAATCAACAGGCTTTGATTGGTATTGACCCTCAGGCTCCAGCCTACACTGGACAGTGAGCTTAACCCTGCAAAGCTTGAGAGAGCATCAAGAAAATTAATCTCAAAATCCCGGTTTACGCTGACGAGATTGGAAAGCCCGTTCAAGTTCGTAACAAGTGGATTTGACTGAAGTATTAATCTGCTACCCACGCTCACCAATCCTCCAAGCCCGTTCAGGTTTTGCAGATCGGGTAAATCAGTAAGCAGCAAGTCATGTTGAACATGAGCTACCTGCAACAATCCAGCCAGGTTGGTGATGGCAGGCCCACTCACCGTCAGAGTGGCGGTAACAGTGTCGCAAACACCCCCATTCCCAAAGTTGGCTTGAAAAGCATCTATTTCGGCCTGGCTAGTCAGGAAGATATTGGCAGAGGAACAATTTGCAGCCATAAGCTGAAATGGTGCAACTATCAGAATGAGCAATACACTCAGGTATTTGTAATTAATCATGATTGTTCGATTTTTTTGTTGATCGCAGCTAGCGACCTAAGCCCCGGATGCTGGGCTAGTTGCAAATATTTCTATGATTTGTTTCGGCTGAAGCGGCCTGATTTTCGCGAAAAAAATTATACCGCAGATTTGTCGCAAATGCTGGCAGCCATGTGTATTACGCCAACAGAAACAAAACTGGTGAACCCTAAATTAACACCTGAATTTTGTGTGCGCGTATGTGATTCATATACTTCCCAGAAGGACAGTGGTCAGCGCATTTCTTGCCCCACATCAGTTAGAATCTTCACCACATTTGAATATTCTCGCTGCGTAAAAGGTGCTCGTAAATTGAGTATATTTCCGATGGGCAATTCTTTTCCTTTCTAAAATAATGGCCATTGAAATACTCGAAATTGTATCGACTTTGTAGCATCCGGCATCATTGATGAGTTGGCTACCGTCAGACAGTGGAGTATTCGAATCTGTAAACGAAGGTCAGACGTTTTTGCCCTGTCATAAGTCTCACTGCTTGACTGCTGGCTAAGCATCATTTCGAACTTGATTGGTAAAAGTGTGGAAAACCGTATTTCAAGTCAGTTTTCAGCAACTCTAAACCAATTGCTGGGAGCCAGGGTATTGAGCTACCACGGGATCTGACGTAAGCAAGGTAATTCCCTCTTGGGAGGCTT
>JBBKVS010000326.1:0-9148 GCA_037968555.1 Lysobacterales bacterium
CGTCATCCCGGCCCTCGAGTCGGGATCCACAAACGTCGTTCCGTCACCACACCCTTTTCCCCCGTCACCCCGCCCCCCTTTCACCCGCCTCTTTTGCAAAAAAGCACAAGCTCACAAAGCGCGAAGTTGAAAGATTTCGATGTACAGCAGAGCATCTGCAAGCGCGTCAGGATGGTGGACAGAACGACCAAGCTAATATCGTAGCTTCTTGTTTGTTCTGCAATCAAAAACGGCACGCCAGGCCCAAGCCATTGCCTGTTGAACCCTACAAGCAACTCGTAGCAAAAAGGCTGAAGAATTGTAGTTGGCATCCGTCGCAATACCGATGTTTATTGGGGCCGTAAAGAAGGATTTGTAATTAGCTTTGCGTCCCTGTGTACAACCGAGTTTTGTAACGGTTCGCAGTGTGCTGGCTGCCCTTGGGGTTCGGCTGGAGCTGGCTCCACTGAATGCCAAAAAACGTTTCAGCTGAAATGAAATCCTCTCTTTTCCTACTTCTTTTTAAGTACTTTGCCCATTTAGTTCGAGTGACAAAGCTGGCAGACCTGGTAAAAAGTGAATTGCGGAGCCGGATTGAAACAACAACTTTTTGATGAATTGTTGGCATCGGTGGGAGAGGCTGGGCAAATCATGCGCGGCAACCGGCCAGCATCCCGCTCGTTCAAAGTGAATGCTTTGAATGTTCAGGAGCTGCGGCAGAACCTGAACCTCAGTCAGTCCCAATTGGCTGCTCTGATGCATGTCAGCGTAAAAACACTACAAAACTGGGAACAGGGTGTGCGTGTTCGGGGTGGGGCGGCAGCTGCCTTGCTGACGGCCATTCGCAATGATCCGAAGCATGTCATTTTGGCCTTGAATTCCGACTGAGAAAAACGTTCCCGCGGGAACGTCCTTTACACAAAGTAGTGCGTGAGGAACTGCGACAGGTGTCTGATTCCGCCTGAAGTATCGAACCCACTTCCAGTCTATGATGGGTCTGGCTAGGTCGAAAAACAATAAAGCGGTACACTGGCGCCAGAAAAGAAAGGGATCGAAATGTCGGGTGAACTACTGTTTTTGCTGGCAATCCTGGTAACCGTGGCGATCGTAGCTGCGATCGTGCGGGCGCGGAAAAAACGACGGGGAATTACACGCAAGGATTGGGATCGTTTCTACCTCGATCCCGAGCAATCCATTGCTGATCAAAGGGAACAACTCAATGCAGGAAGCGAGTCCGGGGTTCTGTCATCGGAAGAGGAAAGCAGGCTCGAACTGGAGCGTCTGCGAAAGCTCATCACGGATAGAATGAAAATTGCCTGGGAAACGGACATTTCCTATCACGTGTGGAGCCTGTACAAGAGTCATTTCTGGTCCACGGGCCCGGATTTCAACAATCCATTCAGCCATGATGGCAAGTGGTATGAGCTGAAAATTCTGAAGTCCGCCAAGCGGAATGATCTGAAGATATTCGACTTCGAATTAAGCGGAGTCCGCTACCGGTTTGTGGATAACGAAGACACGCAGAACATCTTCAACAACATTAAGTTGTTCAACTTGTGCCTTTATGATGATGCTGATCGTTGCCTGATGGAAATCCCCATGAAATTGCGGGTAGATGATTTTGGAAAAACCTATTCAATTTCAGCGGATTCACCCAAAGCTTTCATACTGGGTAACTGGATCAAGGGTTTCATCAATGTGTCACTGAAGCACCAGAATATCCGCAACCAGGAAATCCGTGCGCAGAAACATCAGGAGCGGTTGCGGGAAATCGAGGAACTGAAAGACAAGTTCGGTATTGCGGATTGATGTAGCTGGCTACCGTATGCCGCAGCTTTTTCTGACACGTCAACGGGTACATTACCCATGTGATTTTGGTTTCCGGGCTGGCATCTTGTGTTTGCAGTTTGCATTAAATTAAAAATGTCACCTATTAATCGACATTAATGCTTTGAAACAAACCGATTTGTCACAGAGCCGCAATGAGATCCTTGAATATACCCATTATGGGTATTAATATACCCAATATGGGTAGAAAAGCTGCTGGTGAAATTCGTAATCAACCGATCACTATGGTCGATGCTTTGTTTTCCAGGACACAGCAACGTGTGTTGGCGTTGTTATTTGGTCAACCTGAACGAAGTTTCTATGCCACCGAAATTATTACGCTTTCTGAAGGTGGCTCAGGCGCAATTCAACGCGAGCTATCCAAGCTGTCGAACAGTGGCTTGATCAACGAAACCCGCATTGGTTCTCAACGGCACTTCCAGGCGAATGCTGATGCACCGCTGTTCGCTGAGTTGTGTGCGATTGTGCGAAAAACCATTGGACTGGCAGAGCCGCTCAAGGCGGCCTTGAAGCCGCTGGGTGAACAGATCGACCTGGCGTTTGTTTTCGGCTCCGTTGCCAAAAAGTCGGATTCTGCAGCCAGCGATATCGATTTGATGGTAATCAGCGACACATTGGTTTATGCCGATGTATATCAGGCATTGGAAGAGCTGGCCAATAAACCGGGACGGGCCATTCAGCCGACGCTCTATTCAAAGGAGGAGTTGGCACACCGCCTTGAGTCTGATAATGCGTTTATAAAGCGGGTACTGAAGCAGCCAAAGATCTGGATCATTGGGGAGGAAAGTGACCTCCAAACTGCATAATCTCGCTGGCCCTGGAAAGTCGCTTGCGGCAGAGCCGCCTGACCGAGCTGAATTTGTGGGTTTGGGGCCTGAAGTGTGGCGCATATTGGCCAAAGCACATGACTTGCGAAATGTGAGTGAATACGAAGGCGATCTGAATGTGAACGAACGGTTGGTAACCGACCTGGTAACGGCCACCCAGGCAGTGGCAGCAGCCGTTGGGCGATTGGCTCTGCCCTGAAAACGTTTCAGCTGAAACGTGATTACATTCAATCAATACGCGCTTCCAGGCTTACGATCAGCCGCGAATACTATCAGTTAGTCAAATCATGAAGTTTCAGATGGTCGAGGCTAAAACTTTCAATTGGCCGTAGTCAAAGGTTACAATCAGCCGCATGAATGAGTCGGCAAACTATCCACGCTATTTGCGCCCTCGGCTTATCGAGGCGCTGGCAGATACCCCAGCTGTTTTGATTCATGGCCCACGTCAATGTGGCAAGACAACTTTAGCCAGGACAATAGAAGGCTACAGCTACCTTACCTTTGACGATGAGGTGCAATTGTCCGCAGCAAGGGCAGATCCGATTGGATTTGTAGCCGATTTGCCGGATCGGGTCATTCTGGATGAAATTCAGCGAATACCGGAGCTGTTTGTCACTTTGAAAGCAGCTGTGGATCGCAATCGTCAGCCCGGCCAGTTCATTTTGACCGGTTCGGCTAATGTTTTATTGGCGCCGAAACTTTCTGATTCGCTGGCAGGAAGAATGGAAATTCTGCGCCTGCATCCCCTGGCTCGTTGTGAGGTCGAAAGTGCCCAAGCCGATTTTCTGGATATTTTGTTCAACGATGGATTTCGAATGGGCGCTTACCAACGGCTCGGGAGTGGCCTTGCGGAATACGTGGTCGCGGGCGGATATCCAGCAGCACTCGCACGCAGCCCGGGTCGGCGCAGGCGTAACTGGTATCGGGCTTACACCGAAACATTGGTGCAAAGGGATGTGCAGGAATTGGCGCGCATCAGTCGATTGGATGTAGTGCCTCGCCTGCTTGAGCTGGCGGCTGGGCAAACGGCGCGCCTTTTCAACATCAGTGAGCTGGCAAGCCCGTTCCAGTTAAGTCGCCCGACCATCCGCGATTATGTCACCTTGCTCGAGCGCGTTTTTTTGCTGGAGCAATTGCAACCCTGGCATAGCAACCGGCTCAGCCGTCTGATTAAAACACCCAAAATGCATTTGGGGGACACGGGATTGGCAAGCAGCTTGGTAGGTATTGACGCTGCAGCACTCAGCAATGACCGAAATTTGTTAGGGCAACTTTTGGAAACCTTTGTATTTCAGGAGCTGCGAAGACAAGCAAGCTGGTGCGAAGATGCCATCCGGTTTTATCATTTTCGAGACAAAGACGGTTTCGAAGTGGATGTAGTACTGGAACGCGAAGGCCGGGAAATTGTGGGAGTAGAAGTTAAAGCATCAGCCACGGTGACGGATCGGGATTTTCGCGCGCTGCGAAAACTGCAATTGGATGTTGGCAAGCGATTTGCAGCCGGAGTTGTAATCTACGATGGTGAGCACGCAGTGCGCTTTGGGGAAAAGCTTATTGCGCTGCCGATAGCTGCGCTTTTGGGGCTCTGATTGCACTCCGGTAAAATCCAGCAGCAACCATGATCATCCACTGCACCAAAAAACTGGCAGCCAAACTACCCGAGGTGAGTGATTCACCCCTGCAGGAAGAGAATACTCTGGGAAGCTGGCATGCCAACCTTTATATCATTGATCGTCGACAATGCTTGCTGCTCTGCCACGATGCCACCCGTTTCGCCCTGTTCATGCCCGCCCTGAAAAAGGCCGACTTCATGCGCCTTGATTCCTGGTTTCGGGACAGTCTGGCCAATACCATGCTGAAGCTTGGCTACGCGCAAAATTTAATTCTGAAAGCACAAATCCAGATCGGAAAATTGCGCTTCGATAGCCACTGTGATCGTTCTGTGCTGGGTACGCTGAACGTAATATGGCAGTTTGATTTGTACGGCTACCTTATGAGTGTACCCAACGTGATGGACCTGCCCATGTACACGGTTTCAGCGCAGCTGTGTGACCGCCCGGTGCATGTCAAAGGCATGAAAGTCGGCCAGTATTTTTGGCCAGCGCAGGAAATGAAAAAACAGCTGATGGCAAGCTGATAAAACGCTAGCCCCCAAACACCTTCTTCAATAGCTCGGTAGTGCGCGCAGCCGGATCCTGGCGAATGGCTGCTTCTTCTTTGGCCAGATAATAGAAAATGCCATCCATGCTCTTTTCCACCACGTAGTCGCCCAGATCCATATTCACCGACGAGGCAAACGGTAAGGATTCGTTTTGTTCAATCACCTTGTTATAGCTTTGCACGGCACCGACATCCGCCAGGCTGGAATCCACCACTGGCTTCATCTCCAGCGCCAGGGGTTCTGACATCTTTGAGCGGAAATACTGCGTGGCCGCATCATCCGGGCCTTTATAGATGCCCATTACATCATCCAGGGTCATATCCTTGATGGCATCGACAAACATACTCTGGGCCTTGGGCGTCGCCACCTCAGCCGCCTCGTTGATGCGCGTGCCCAGATCCGTTAGCAGCGAATCCATACCTACCGCAGCCAGCATGCTCTGCACTTTGTCGAGCTGGCCGGGCAGGGGAATGCGGATGGCAGGGTCGAGGTTAAAGCCGCCCGGTGTACCCAGTTGGCCCACCACTTTATTGGTGCCAACCGTAAGCGCCTCCTTCAGGCCCATGCCCACTTCCTCGGTATCAGCCGGCTGATCGGTAGTATCTTTGACCGTCCAGCACTTTCTTCAGTTTGCCGAATAAATCCGCAGAAAGATCAGCGCTGCCCAGGCAGGTCAACAGGAAAACCAGCAGCAATGAAACACGGAAGGCGTGGTGGTGAATGGTCATTTGCGGGCTCCTCCAATCGGGCAGGGTAGAAAATCATTGTACAGAAGTTATCACAAGCCCATTTTCAGTGAACCTGGTGTGAGTCAGAGGTATGGGGAAATCCCGCACCAGAAACGGGCCGGTTTATGGGCGGGAGATTGCCTTAAGCAAATGTCAGCTATACTGAAAATTGGTACGGTTCTAATACCCACAAGCTGCAAACGAGGTGCACTACCGCCGATGAAAACTTTTTCTGGTTCACGCGCTAGCCTCCTTGCAATCACCCTGGCGATTGCCCTTGTTATTCCTGGGCTGTCCTACTCAGTCTTGACGCAGGCGGCCGATTTGGCCGACGACGGCCAGTGGACCCTGCCGGGCAAAGACCTGGGCGCCACGCGCTTCAGCGGCCTGGATGAAATCACGGCAGCCAATGTCAGCAAACTTCGGTCCACCTGGAGCTTCTCCACCGGTGTGCTGAGCGGCCACGAAGGGCAACCTCTGGTGGTGAACAATACGATGTACGTGGTCACCCCCTGGCCCAATGTGCTCTACGCTTTCGACCTCAGCAAAGAAGACTACCCACTGAAGTTCAAATACCGCCCGGATGTGAACCCGGCAGCCGTCGGCGTGGCCTGCTGCGATACGGTGAACCGCGGTGCGGTTTATGCGGAAGGCAAAATCGTCTACAACCTGCTGGATGGCCACACGGTAGCGGTTGATGCGGAGACCGGCGCGGAACTGTGGAAGACCAAGGTGGCGGAGCTGCAGAATGGCGAGACCATCACCATGGCGCCGCTGGTGGTTGGCGACCGCGTCATGGTGGGGCCTTCGGGCGGTGAGTACGGCATCTACGGTTGGTTCAAGGCGCTGGACCTGGCTAATGGCAAGGAGGTGTGGGCGGCCCGTAACATTGGTCCCGATGCCGATATGCTGGTGAATCCGGATACCTTTAAACCGTTTTACGACAAGGGCACGGATCTTGGACGCACCAGCTGGTCGAGCGATGCCTGGAAGAACGGTGGTGCTCCGGTGTGGGGCTGGCTTACTTACGATGCCGAGCTGGACCTGGTGTATTACGGCACTGGTAATCCTGGCCCGTACAATCCCGAACAGCGCCTGGGTGACAACAAATGGACTTCCAGCGTGCTGGCGCGCCGACCCGGCGATGGCCAGCTGATCTGGGCATACCAGTTCACGCCGCACGACAACTGGGACTACGATGCCAATGCCGAGAACATCCTCACCGAACTCAACATAGCGGGCCAGCAGCGCAAAGTGCTGGTGCACTTTGACAAGAACGGTTTTGCTTACACACTGGACCGCGCCACGGGTGAGGTGCTGGTGGCGGAGCCCTTTGTTGATGTCAATTGGGCCAAGCGCATCGACCTGACTACCGGCCGGCCGGAACTGGATGAATCCAAGCTCACCGGCAAATCACTGGGCATGGCGCAGAACATCTGCCCCAGCCTGGAAGGCGGCTCCAGCCCGGCCTCGCCCGCATCGTATTCACCCCAAACCGGGCTGTTTTACGTGTCCACCAACAACCTGTGCATGGACTGGCAGTCGGAAGAAGCGGCCTACATCCAGGGTACGCCCTACATCAGCGCCACCATTCCGTACCATCCGGGACCGGGCGGCCACCTGGGGGCTTTCATCGCCTGGGATGCAGCCACGGGCAAGCGCGCCTGGGCGATCAAGGAAAAATTCCCGGTGTGGAGCGGCAGCGTGGTGACGGCCGGTGACGTGGTTTTTTACGGCACACTGGACGGCTGGTTCAAGGCCGCCAACGCCAAAACGGGTGAGTTGCTGTGGAAGTTCAAAGTGGGTTCCGGCGTGGTGGGTGCGCCGATCACCTATCGCGGCCCCGACGGCAAGCAGTACGTGGCGGTGTATTCTGGTATTGGCGGCGACTGGTTCCTGCTGGCCGGTGATGTGCGCTCGGATGACCCGGCCGATATACGGCCCCCGCCGGATTTCGCGCCGGATCTTTGGCGTTACACCAGCCAGGGCGGCAGGTTGTGGATTTGTGCATTATGAGGCGCGCGGTGAAGTGCCCCATGATGCGCCCCATGATGCGCCCCATGTTGTGGGCCGGGGGAAGCCCTTTGAAGAACGCCATGAAAAATTCATTCAATTGCATTCTGAAAGGCGTGGTGAGCCCGGCGCAGTTCATGCTGCCAGTATTGGCGCTGACTGTGCTGACCTTATCTGCTTGCGGTGGGCCGGAATCGGCTGACTCGACTGCCGTAAAAACCGCCACGGCTGAGAGTGACCTGAGCGCTGCGTCGCAATTTTCAGCTGCACAAACCCGTTCGCCCGCTCCAGGAGCCCCACCTTCGGTTCGCTACCTGCAATACCCATCGGCTGGTAATGCGTTACCCCCAGCCGCCACGCTCACCAATCCACTGGATGCAGACTCCGTCGCCGCCCAGGCAGGCGAAGCCCTGTTTGCAGCCATGAACTGCGACGGCTGTCACGGTGGCGGTGCGCTCGGTTTCGTCGGGCCCAGCCTGGTGGATGGCCGCTGGCGCTACGGCGGTGATGATGGCGCGGTGTTTCAATCCATATTCTACGGCCGCCCACGCGGCATGCCAGCCTACGGCGGCTTGCTGAATGACGCTATCGTCTGGCAGCTCATCAGTTACCTGCGCGTTCAACCCGAGCCCGAGGTGGTGCCGACGGTGGCCTGGGTGGATTGATCTGGCGCGAAGTGTACTGGCAGCTCTGGGTGTAAGCCTCGAACTGGCTCCGCTTAGCGATAAAAAACGTTTCAGCTGAAACGTGATTATGTTCAATCAGCCCTGGTCAAATAATGGGTTGAACAGTGATGCTGTCTGATTTTCGCCGTACCTGGCTCAGGTCGTAATTCATTTGCAGTTGTAACCAGCCATCTGCGGCGCCCAGACCTTTCCCTTGTAGTCAGTCCAGTCTAGTTGAGGTCAAAGCTTTTTGGCCAGGATATCTGCCAGCACCTCGGTATCGATATTCCCGCCCGAAACGATGCAGACAGTTTTACCGCTGCCACCCACTTCGGCCATGGCAGCCGCAACAGCAATGGCGCCCGCACCTTCAGCGATGATGCGGTTATGCTTCGCCATATGCCGGATCGCATCAGCGACGGCCTTGACCGGTACCACCCGCGTATCGTCGATCAGTGTTTGTATTAAGGGCCACATTTCTTTCAATACTGAAGGCCCACCGGCACCGGAAATAAAGGAAGGACTGACTGGAACAGTTACTGGGCCACCCGCTTCAATCGCCGCTGTGAGCGGAATTGCTGCTGCACTTTCCGCTGCTATGATTCGTGTGCTGGGTTTCAACAGGCGAAAGGCTGAGGCAATACCGCAGGCCAAGCCGCCTCCGCCGAACGGAGCAATGACGGTATCGACATCAGGTAACTGCTCGATGATTTCCAGGCCCAGGGTGGCATTGCCTGCCAGCGCCAGCGGATTGCGCACAGCATCGGCATACAACCCGGGGTCTTCAGCATGGCCCGAGTCCTTGATAACGGACCACCAATCCTGGTCGCTGATCATGCGGACTTCCGCGCCATGGCGCCGGATACCTTCAAGTTTGCCTGCAGGGCAGCCGTGCGGCACAAATACACGTGCCGGGATAGCCAGGCG
>JBBKVS010000327.1:0-8139 GCA_037968555.1 Lysobacterales bacterium
CGCATACTGCGCTGCAGTTTCGCCAGGGCGGCACTACCAGGGGTCAGCTCCGAGTATTCGAAATCCCGCAAGGGCTTCTTGGCGGTGCCGGCAATGGCATGCATATCCGGCAGATCATCATCGATAAACAGCAGGCCGGTTGGAATTTCGCCCTTGTGCCTGTGCTTTTCCAGGTAACGCAGGGTTTTGCTGCGGTTGGTGGGGTCGTAATCCGGGTCAGCCTTTTTAAGCAAAATGCTGGAACCGTCATGCATGGTTACCCGTACCGTTCCACCTTCGGGGTAGTCTGCGGTGATTTCGGTGGCCGGTGGTACAAAGCCGGTTTCACTGGTGCGATACATGTGCTCGCGGGTATAGGCATAACTCTTGGTTGAGCCGACATGGTCATTGAAGGTTACGCACGGTGAAATCACATCCAGCAGGGCGGCGCCTTTGTGCGCGATGCCGGCTTTGATCAGGGCAACCAATTGTTCACGGTCGCCGGAAAAACTGCGGCCGACAAAACTGGCGCCCATGGCAATCGCCGTGGCCACCGGGTTGATGCTCTGCATGTGGTTTACTTCGCCCTTCTTGGCCTTGCTGCCAGGATCAGCCGATGCGGAAAACTGGCCCTTGGTCAGGCCATAAACTCCGTTGTTCTCGATCAGGTAGAGCATGTTCAGGTTGCGGCGTAAGGCGTGACCAAACTGGCCAAAGCCGATGGACAAGGAATCACCATCACCGGATACACCGATGCACACCAGGTCACGATGGCCAGCGTGCGCGCCGGCTGCCACTGAAGGCATACGGCCATGCACCGAGTTGAATCCGTGTGCGCCGTGCACAAAATAAGCCGGCGTCTTGGATGAGCAGCCAATACCGCTGAGCTTGATCAGTTTCTCGGGCTCAATGGCCATTTCCCACAGCGCCTGCACAATGGCCGCGGTAATCGAATCGTGGCCGCAACCGGCACACAAGGTGGACAGGCTGCCCTCATAGTCCCGCTGTAACAGGCCCAGGGCATTGCGTTTCTGGCCCGGCAGATCAATTTTTGGCTTGGCGATATAGGTCATGCTGCCGCCTCCGATTCGATATGAGCACCGATGGCTGCAACAATACAGTCACTGGGTAAAGGCATGCCGTTGTAGTGCAGTATGGACGACAGCTTGCTGGAATTGGTTTGGGTTTCCAGCATCAACAGCGACTTCATTTGTGCATCGCGATTCTGCTCGACGACGAATATCGTTTCATGGCTGGCCAGAAACTCTTCTACCTCGGCACCAAAGGGAAAGGCCCGCAAGCGCAGGTAGTCGGCATGAATACCGCGCTCTGCCAGATGGTCACGCGCTTCGACCACCGCCCCGTGCGATGAGCCGAAAGCGATAATGCCCAGCTTGGTTTTCTTGCTGGCAGGTGTCAACACCGCCGTTGGCACCAGGGTTTTGGCAGTGTCCCACTTGACCAGCAAGCGGTCCATCACGTCCTGGTATTCCAGCGAATCTTCGGTGTATCCGCCCTGGCGGTTGTGGCCTGAACCGCGGACAAAATAAGCGCCTTTGGGGTTCACGCCCGGCAAGGTGCGGTAAGGGATACCATCGCCATCAAAGTCGGTGTAACGGACAAACTTGTCGAGTGCATCCAGATCTTCCGAGCTCAGTACCTTGCCTCTGTCGGGCTGATAGGAATCGTCCCATTTGAGCTCGGACACCATCCAGTCATTCATACCAATGTCCAGGTCGGACAACATGAACACCGGGGTTTGCAGCCGCTCCGCCAGGTCAAACGCCTGTACCGCCATGTTGAAGCAGTCGCTCGGATCGGCCGGGAACAGCAGCGGATGACGCGTGTCGCCATGTGAAGCATAGGCACACAGCAAAATGTCGCACTGCTGGGTGCGTGTTGGCATGCCCGTCGAAGGGCCGACCCGTTGAACATCAACAAACACCGAAGGAATTTCAGCGTAATAAGCGAAGCCTATGAATTCGCTCATCAGGGAAATGCCCGGACCGGAAGTGGGCGTGAAGGCGCGCGCGCCTACCCAGTTAGCGCCCAGCACCATGCCGGCTGCTGCCAACTCATCTTCTGCCTGTACGATGCAATAACGCTTCTCACCGGTGACTTCGTCGGTGCGGAACATCTCGCAAAAAGTCTTGAAGTTATCCATCAATGAAGTGGACGGCGTAATCGGGTACCAGGCACCTACCGTTGCTCCGGCGTAAACAAAGCCCAGGCCCGCGGCGGCATTGCCATCAATCAGGATTTTACCGGCGTTGTCGCCCATTTTTTCAGCGCGAACCGGCAGCGGGCAGGTGAAGTTTTCCTTGGCGTAGTTATAGCCCAGCATGATGGCATCGAGATTGCCATCTACCAGCTTGGGCTTGGCGGCAAAAGTTTCTTCCAGCAAAGTGCGGAATACATCCAGGTCAATATCCAACAGCGCTGCCAATACGCCCACGTAGGCGATATTTTTCATCAGGATGCGGATGCGCGCTACGCTGAAATGTTCATTACACAGCTTGGATAGCGGCACGCCCAGAATGGTGATGTCGTCGCGCGCCAGCATATGGCTGCGCGGCCAGGTGGAGTCATACACCAGGAATCCACCCGGACTGACTTCTTTAAGATCCTTGCTGTAAGTCTGTGCATTCATGGCCACCATCACATCTACGCGACCAGAGCGTGACATGTAGCCGTCCTTGTTAGCACGAATTTCGTACCAGGTGGGCAGGCCCTGAATGTTGGATGGAAACAGGTTTTTGCCCGTTACCGGTATGCCCATGCGAAACAGGGCCTTCATCACCAGGCTGTTGGCACTGGCGGATCCGGTACCATTAACGGTGGCTATTTTCAGGACAAAGTCGTTTATCCGGCTTTGCGTTGCTGACATGGTGTATTTTCCGTAGTGCTGCCGTTGTGGTCTGCGGCTTTGGGGAATCCTAGCAATGATTTCTGCATATCCCAGGCTGCCGTGGGGCAGCGTTCGGCACAGAGGCCGCAGTGTATGCAGAAATTTTCGTCTTTAACCATCACCCGGCCGGTCTGTTTCAGGGCATCGGATACGAACAATGGTTGGTCAGCTTCCAGTCGCGGTGCCAACATGCGCTCTTCGATTTCAGCCAGGTCGCCGTTGGGCATGATGGTCAGGCACTGGGTAGGGCAAATATCCAGACAGGCGTCGCATTCAATGCACAGGCTGTCGGCAAATTCGGTCTGGATATCACAGTTCAGGCAGCGCTCGACTTCCTTGGCTGTTTGCTCCGCATCGAAACCCAGCTCGACTTCCTGGCCCAGTTCTGCAAAGCGGGCAGCCAGTGGCACATGCATCATTTTGCGCCGGGCTGCTGGATCAAAATAATTGGAATAGCTCCACTCGTGCATACCCATCTTGCGGCTGCCGAGGTTGAGCGTTTTGGGCAAACGCTCTGTCAATTCTTTGCCCTGGCAATGCAGGTGTATGGAAATAGCCGCCTGGTGGCCATGTTCTACTGCCCAGATGATGTTCTTGGGGCCGAAAGCCGAATCGCCACCAAAAAACACGCCCTTGCGGCTGGACTCGTAAGTGAGCAGGTCGACGGCGGGTTCTTCCCACTTGTTGAATTCAATTCCGAGATCACGCTCTACCCAGGGGAAAGCGTTTTCCTGGCCTATGGCCAATACCACGTCGTCGCAGGCTATGAACACTTCACCTAAATTGCGCTCTTCCGTGATACGACCGTTTTCGATGTCGTATTCCATCTGGTCAAACAACATGCCTTTCAGCTTGCCATCTTCCACCACGAAGGACTTGGGTGAATGATTGATGATGATCTCGACATTTTCTTCTTCAGCGTCTTCCAACTCCCAGGCTGATGCCTTGAAGAATTCGCGCGGCTTGCGCGCCATCACTTTGACGCTCTTGGCACCGAGGCGCAAAGAGGTGCGGCAGCAATCCATGGCCGTATTGCCCACACCAATGATGAGCACGTTTTCACCGATGGATTCAATATGGCCAAATGCCACGGATTCCAGCCAGTCAATGCCGATAAAGATGTTGTCGCTGTCGTTGCGGCCTGGCAAATCCAGCTCTTTGCCGCGCGGTGCGCCCGTACCCACAAAAACGGCATCGTAGCCTTCATCCAGCAGGGCTTTCATGCTTTCAACCCGGTGGTTGTAACGCATGTCCACACCCATGTTGGTGATGTAGCCGATTTCTTCGCTAAGCACTTCCAGGGGCAAACGGAAGGAGGGAATGTTGTAGCGCATCAATCCGCCCGGCACGGCCTGGGATTCGAAAATGGTGCATTCATAACCCAAAGGCATCAGATCATTTGCCACTGTCAATGAAGCACAGCCGGCACCGATCAGTGCAACTTTCTTGCCGTTTTTGCGTTGTGGAATAACCGGCAACTGATCGGTAATGTCATCCTTGTGATCAGCGGTAACGCGCTTGAGGCGGCAGATAGCCACCGGTTTCTCATCCATGCGGCCGCGCCTGCAGGCGGGTTCACAAGGGCGATCGCAGACACGACCCAATATGCCTGGAAAAAGGTTACTTTCCCGATTCACCATATAGGCATCGGTAAAACGACCCTGGGCGATCAGACGTATATATTCCGGAACATCTGTGGCAGCGGGACAGCCAGTCTGGCAATCCACTACCTTGTGGTAATAGTCCGGATTCGACGTGTCCGTACGTTTCATAAGCTATTGGAATCCTACCGAAATCCATGACCGCAAACGATTCGCCGAAAGGATACCGGTTTTAACCCGCAGAAGCATTATCTTTATGGCGTCTATGTGCCTTTTCAAGTCCAGCTATTGAGAATTTCCTCCGCAAGCTCTGAAAAGGTACCCTGAGCACAATTCTCCTCACCCACCTGGATGCACCACTACCGATGAACATTCCTTGCCTGAGCCTGATTTGCCTGACAGCCTTTCTCCCGCACTCCGTCCTGGCCGCTGATGCGGCTGATGTGGCCCGTGAATGGCGGCTGGCCCATGAGCAGGAAATCATTGATGGCTTTGTCGAGTTGCTGGCCATACCCAATGTGGCCAGCGACACGGTCAATATCCGCAAAAATGCCGAGTACATTCTGGGCGTGTTGAAGCCACGTGGATTTGACGCCAAGCTGCTGGAAGTGGAAGGCAGCCCTCCGGCGGTCTTTGCCGAGCGCAAAACTCCGGGCGCCAGCAAAACCTTGTTGATCTATGTCCACTACGATGGCCAGCCGGCCAACCCCGAAGACTGGACTTCCGATCCCTGGACTCCGGTTTTGCGCGACAAACCCGTGGAGCAGGGTGGTCAGCCAATTTCCATGACAGCTCCCTTCAATCCGGAATCACGGATTTTTGCCCGCTCCGCCAGTGACGACAAAGCACCCATACCGGCTTTGATGGCGGCCATCGATGCACTGGATGCGGCCGGGATTCCTCTCTCGGTAAACCTCAAGTTGTTCTTTGAGGGCGAGGAAGAAGCGGGTTCACCCCACTTGAAGGCCATGCTGGCCAAACATGGCGACTTGCTGAGCGCCGATTTGTGGCTGTTCTGCGATGGCCCGGTACATCAAAGCCGCAAGCCCTTGCTCAGTTACGGTGTGCGCGGTTCTTTTGGTTTTGGCCTGACCGTATTCGGCCCTAACCGACCGCTGCACAGTGGTCACTACGGCAACTGGGCACCCAATCCCATCATGCGATTGTTGGACCTGATTGCCAGCATGCGCGATCAAGCAGGCAATATCCTGATTGCCGGATACGATGATGAGATCGTCGCGCCGACCATCACTGAACTGGAGGCCATTGCCAATGCACCAGATATAGGTCCCGAGCTGGCCAAAGAGCTGGGCTTTGAGCAACCTGAAACCAGTGACCGCCTGGAGTTGGCTTTGCTGCGTCCGGCACTGAATCTGCGCGGCATACGCTCGGGCGATGTAGGCGCAGCTTCACGCAATGCCATCCAGACTTCAGCAACGGCTTCCATAGGCCTGCGACTGGTGCCCGCCCAAACCCCGGAGCATTTGCGCGCAGTGATTGAGGCGCATATCCGTGCGCAGGCTTATTACATTGTGTATGCACCGCCCACCGCTGCCGAGCGAGCCAGCCACGACCGGATCGCACTACTGGACTGGTCGGAAGCGGGCTATCCGGCCTATCGCGCACCCATGGATCTGGCCATCAGCCAGAAAGTATCAGCGATCGTGGATGCCTGGTCGGATGGTGAGCTGATCATCCTGCCCACCATGGGTGGTAGCTTGCCGCTGTACCTGATCGACGAAGCCATCGGCGCGCCCATACTCACGCTGCCGATTGCCAATCACGACAATAACCAGCACGGCAGCGATGAAAACATCCGCCTGCAAAACCTCTGGGATGCGATAGAAATCTATGCCGAAGTATTGAGCGGATTATAATGATCGGGAGCTGCGTCGTGACCGCCATTTGATTTGCGCAGCTCGCATTAAACCTGGCACTGACCTGCCTCGATTCTGATCTTCCAAGCGACGGAGAATTGTCATAACACCTGAGTTGAAATACCTGGCCTTGACCGCAACTCTGACCGCCCTGTTGTGGGTCCCTTACATTCTTAACATCATCATGAACAACCGCCTCAGCGATGCGGTTGGTTATCCAGCGCAGCCACTGAAGATGGCGGCCTGGGCGGAACGACTGAAAAAAGCTCACTACAATTCAGTGGAGAACCTGGTGGTATTTGCCGCGCTCATCCTGGTGGCTAATGCCGCGGGTATCAGCAATGCCGCTACTGTCTGCGCCGCAGCAGTATTTTTTTGGGCCCGGGCGGTTTATGTGCTGGTTTATACCGCCGGTGTACCGTGGTTACGCACACTGAGTTTTGCCGTAAGCTGGGGCGCCATGCTGTGTATCATCTGGCAAGTGCTGGCGTTCTGAGCGAACATTCGCTGCAAGCGCTAGGACAGGATTTTCTCCAGCGCCACCAGCAGCGCACTGAGTTCCTTCGGATGTGTGTAGTGCACAAATGACAAACGCACTGCACCATCGACCGGATCTATGCCCAAAGCCTCAATCAGTCTGCGGGCATAGAAATCACCCACACCCACGCCAAAGCCCCGGTCCGCCAATTGCTGGCCAATGTCTGCTGAAGACAAACTGTTGCTGGTAAATGATACCGTTGAAGCTCTTTGTCTGGCGTCCCGACGGCCAATCAGGTGGGTTTTTGGGTGCTGGTCCAGAAAATCCAGCAAAGGCTGCAATAACACAACTTCCTGATCGCGGAACAGGCCATTGATAGCTGCAGCCTTTTCATGCGCCGCGGCAGGTGCCTCGAAATGGTGCTCATAAACCGCTTCTAAGTAGTCCATTACCCCATTGACCACTGCCACCTGGGCATGATCAGGACCGGCCGGGGTAAAGCGATAAGCCGCTTTGTCTGCATTGAAGTAATGACCCTGGTTGGGTAGCGTCTGGTTCAGGTCTGAGCGCATATACATCACGCCCAGATGCGGCCCGTACACTTTGTATAATGAGTAAAAATAGGCATCGACGCCCAACTCCTGCATATCGGTCAGTCCGTGAGGCGCAAAGGACACACCATCGACCAGCGCCCTGGCGCCAACTTCATGGATCAGATCTACCCATTCTCGCACCGGGTTGATGCTGGCCACCACATTGGAGCAATGGGTAAAAGCCACTAACCGGGTTTTTTCACTCAGAACCTGCTGCAAGCCTGCTGTGCTCAGTTCCCCGGTTTGCGGGTCAACCTGCCACTCACGAACCACCATGCCGCTGTCCTCCAACCGACGCCAGGCACCGATATTGGCCTCGTGATCCTGGTTGGTCACGATCACTTCATCACCGGGCTGCAGCTGTTGACGAAAGGCCTGAGCCAGCACATAGGTGTTCTGCGAGGTCGAGGGGCCGAAACTGATCTCATCGGTTTTGGCGTTCATCCAGGCCGCCAACCGCTGTCGGGATTGATCCATCAGCTGGCCGGCTTTATGGGATGGCTCAAAAACATAATAGGGCTGCAGCTTGGCTTCACGATAAAAACGACTCAGCTGATCCACCACCTGGCCACAGGCAAACGAGCCGCCGGCATTTTCGAAATGGGCAAAGTGGGCCAATGAGGGTTCACTGAATGCTGGGAACTGCGAGCGAACAAAATCGATATCCAGGCGTGTCATGGCTTTAATCCGGGCTGGCGGGGCC
>JBBKVS010000328.1:0-8065 GCA_037968555.1 Lysobacterales bacterium
GCCAACGGCACGTTGAAAAATGATGCCACCATCGTCAACATGACCTCGGGCGGCATGTACAACGCACCCTTGGGCTACCGCAAGCTGAATGTGACGGATCCCGAAAAATACAGCGGCAAGGTGGCCTATGCCTATGCCAAGCGGGCGCAGGTGGCTCTGACGGGTTACTGGAACGAGAAATATGGCGAACGCGGATTGCGCTGTTATGTCACGCATCCAGGATGGACAAAAACGCCCGGTGTGAAGACAGCCATGCCGACGTTCTGGAAAATACAGAACGTATTGTTGCGCACGCCCCGCCAGGGTGCGGACACGGCTTTGTGGTTATGCCAGACCAAACCTGAAATCACCGGTGAAGATGTGATCTGGTTTGACCGGGCCATACGCGACACGCATATGTACGACTTCACCCGCAAGCCGCAATGCACAGTGGAAGAGCTGGTGGCTTATCTGGAGCAGGAATTGGCTTCGATCGGGTAAGGACAGACCACCGCGGTCTGGTCTGCATTGGGTGCGGTGGGTGGCCTGGTCAGCAACAGCTTGTCAGGTGCCTGCCCGTCCTCTACCCAGTGTTCCAATGCCGCCAGCGGGTCAAACTGATCCGGCAGATTTGAAGGCAACTCCCAACAATGGCCCTGGCCGGGGATCATAAACAGGCGCACGAAGTCTTGAACGACTGCATGCCCGCCCATGGTCGTTTCAAGGTCTTTGTAATAGGCCACACTTTGATCGGGCAAGACCAGCGGATCCTGCCAGCCATGCCACATCAGCATTTTGCCACCGGCATCGCGAAAAGCGCTGAGGTCAGGATTCATCGCATCCAATAACTGACCGTTCGCTATCAGGCGCTCCGGATCACGCTCGAAATCGAAATCCATGCCGGTATAATTTTCGGCAACGCCGTCAGCGAAGCCCAGGTAACGGGCATAGTCACCACCCAGGGCATTGCCTGGCGCAGTTTTGCCGGGTGGGTCCAGGAACCAGACCAGCCAGTAAGGTTCGCTGCCTGCGGGCATGCCAGGATACAACTGTTCTCCGGCGGCATTGCGTGGTCCCTGATACCAGCGTTGCAGTACTTCCAGCTCGGCTGCTGTGAAACAATCAGGGCTTGTGCCTGATGCGGGTTCAGCGCATTTAGGCAGTAGTTCAACAGCCGGCTGGCAGGCACGAGGCTGGCTGATGGCGCCATCTGCCTGGCCGTCACTGAGATCACACTGGGCCAGAACCTGCGCTTCCAGCAAAGGCAGCCTGGCCGCGAAATTTTCGGCGTTGATAATGCGCTTACCGCTGGCATCGGTGTTGGACTGCACCACCCAGGAGCCGTAAATACCGCCGTTCTGCGACAGGTTCAAAACCGAGCCACCGGCAAAAATACCATCGAATCGTTGTGGATAACGTTGTGCTGCCATGGCGGCCATGCGTCCGCCATTGGAGCAGCCACCGAAGTAATTCTGCTCAGGAGCTTTTCCATAAAAAGCGCTGAGCAGTTGTTGAGCGGCATCATCGGTCAGGGGAATGGACTGATGTGCATACAACGCTACAGCCTGGGGATTATTCTGTGCCCAGGAGGCATCACCCAGCCCGCCTTTGTGGCCTGCATCGGTAGTGATCGCCGCGTAGCCTTTCTGCACGGCGCCATTAATGGTATTGGACCAGCCTGGCTTGTCGGCCATCACCGCACCGCAATAGCCGCCGCAGCCCGACTGAAACAACTTGCCGTTCCAGTCTTGCAGCGGCAAACGCATTTCAAAGCCAATGGATGGTTCTATGGTGCCAATCACCGCGCAATATGAGGGCAGGCCCTGTTGATCAGTGACTGCCTTGCTGCTGTCAATCTGGATGCCTGCCAGCGGTTGATTGATCAAGGCCTCGCAAGCGGCTTGATCCGTTGGCGGCATGGCCACGCAGCTGATCAAAACGAAAGTACTGATAAGTAGGGAGATAAAGACCGATTTTGGCATGGGTGATTTCCGGATGGGCCTATAAACAGCCCTTAGCTTGCCTCAGCTTTTAGCCGAGTAAGCAGGGTTGAAGGTAACGGCGTGGACATCCAGCGGTTCCTTGCAGGCACTGCAGACCAACTCGGAGTGCAGGCTGGAACCGCAGCTGGTGTGGGTCAAACCCATGGTGGGTTGATCGTCTTCAAAAAGCCAGCGTATCGCCCATTCATGCAATTGCAGAGCGATGGGATAAAGTGCCGCGCCTTTTTCCGTCAGCTTGTATTTGTAACGGGTGGGCTTGTCCTGGTAAGCCACTTGTTCAAGTATCTCGGCTGTCACCAGCAATTTCAGGCGATCCGACAGGATGTTGGTGGCAATACCCAGCGCTGTGGCAATCTCATCGTAACGATTCAAACCGAAATACATGGCGGCAATCACCAGTCCGGTCCAGCGATCACCGATGATGTCCAGAACATGAAAAAACCGTCTGTCCACGCCTTGCTTGGAATGCTTGCTGCTGGGAGTGCGGCGCTGGAATCGGGCCGGAACGCTTTCTGGCGCACCCAATTTGGCCAGCCGATGAAAGCTGACTTCGCGCAGGTTCAGCTCAGCATGGCAATCGCTGCAGCGGAATTCGGGGCGCATGGTTTGACCGCAGCCACGGTGATGCAGGTCGGGTGGAATATGCGTTTCCTCACTCCATTGAGTTTCCCAATCCCACACGGCCATGATGAATGAATACAAATCCAGCCCTTTTCGGGTCAGCCGATACTCAAAGCGCGCAGGCGTTTCCTGGTATTTATGGCGCTGCAGAACCCCATGTTCAACCAGGGCTTTGAGCCGTGAGCTGAGCGTGCCCCGCGCCGCGCCGCTGCGTTTACGAAACACTTCAAACTGGCGCACACCCAGAAAGGCATCGCGCAGTATCAAGCCGGCCCAACGGTCACCAACCACAGCAAAAGCCCGTGCCACCGGGCTGTTGAGTATCAATGCCGAGCTGGAAGGCTCGCTGGAGGATGTATTGGCAATTTTTGTCTTCAAGCTTTCTTGATCCGGGGTGGCAGCGGAATCAGGCCGCTGGTGCTATCCATGTATTGCTGATAACCGGGCTTTTCGCGAGCCAGTTTCTTGTCCAGGGTTTTTTGTCCGGTAATGTTGATAACCAGGTAAGAATAAACGATAGGGCCGATAATCGTAAGCCAACCCAGCGGCAGTTCGCAGGCCACCAGGAATATGCCCCACCAGACACACAGCTCACCGAAGTAATTGGGATGACGTGAATAGCGCCAAATACCCGTCTGCAACACCGTTCCTCGTTTAGCTGGATCGGCCTTGAAGCTGCGCAATTGCTCGTCGGCTATCCACTCGACAAAAAAGCCAATGGCCCACAGCCCTGTGCCCAGCCACGCCAACCAACCCAAAGCTGACGTGCTGGGTTGACCCAAAGTGAATTGGATGGGCAGCGCCACAAACCACAGAACTATGCCCTGCAACAGGAATACTTTTTTCAGGGCCAGCCAGTTAAAACTGCGATCATCCGGTACCCAGCTGCGCAGCTTGGTGTAGCGGGGATCTTCCCCATGGCCCCAGTTGCGGCGGATCAAGTGGAAAGTGATGCGCAGGCCCCACAGTCCGACCATGCCTGCAATCAGCAATTTGCGTTGCTCAGTGGCAGAGCTCAATAACAAGCCACAGGCCGTGATGGCCAGCAAGATCACCGCAAAAAACATATCGATGATGCTTGCATCCCGCAAAGGGATGCTGATCAGCCACAGCAACAACACGGAACCCATAGCCACAGCGAAGCTGGTGGCGAGGATCAGCAGAAGTTCGGATGAGAAAGCTTCCATGGGTGATTTTCCTTGCTGTCGAAGCTGGTTGCATGGCGGGTGTTTTGATAGTCTAATAATGAAAGTTACTACGTGCAATAAGGATTATTCATCATGGTCAGAACGGCAGCGCGAAATCGCTTCGCAGAATTGCGGGCAACGCTCAGATTGCCCGTCGTCTGTGCTCCCATGTTCCTGGTCTCCGGGCCGGAGCTGGTGGTCGCCGCGTGCCGCTCCGGCATTGTTGGTTCATTTCCGGCACCCAATGCGCGCACCCTGGATGTGCTGGAAGAATGGCTGGACAGAATTACCGGGGAACTCGCCTTGTTGCGTCAAAAGCAGGTGGCTGGTTCAACCCAGGTCTGGGCGCAAAACCTGGTGGTACACAGCACCTATGGTCGCCTGGATGCAGAGCTGGCACTGGTTGAGAAATATCAGCCACCCATCGTCATTACTGCATTGGGTGGCCCCAAAGCGGTGGTCGAAGTGGTGCACAGCTACGGCGGGCTGGTGATTGCCGATGTGAATGATGTGGCTTATGCGCGCAAAGCGGCCGAGGCTGGAGTGGATGGTCTGGCGCTGGTGGCAGCAGGAGCCGGTGGACATACCGGGCAAATGGCGGCCTTCTCTTTTGTGCCGGCAGTACGTGAATTTTTTGATGGCATCCTGATACTTTCAGGCGCCATTGGCGATGGCCGGGCGGTGCGAGCCGCTGAAGTACTGGGCGCCGAGCTCAGCTACATGGGCACGCGCTTTATTGCCACCGAGGAGAGCATCGCCTTCCCGCCTTACAAGCAGATGGTGGTGGATTCTACTTTTGACGACTTGCTGTTAAGCAGTTCCTTCACCGGCGCGCACGCCTATTACCTCAAGCCAAGCATTGTTGCGGCAGGTCTGGATCCGGCTAACTTGCCGGTCAAGGGAAAGATGGACCTGACGGGTACGAACACCAAGATCAAAGCCTGGAAGGATGTCTGGTCAGCCGGGCAGGGCGTAGGCACGGTGCACAAAATTGAGCCCCTGGCGGATATCGTGGATCGCATCGCAGAGGAATATCAGCAGGCGGTTCAATTGCCCTGAGAAATTTTGGGTCAGAGTAAAAATTCGTCACCCGCAGGCTAAAGCACACTTATTTCTGTAAATTTTTACTCTAACCCCAAATTTACTTTCAGGAAACCACCCGAGTGCTGCAAAGCACCCCGGTAAGCCAGATCCAGTGGCAGGCTGCTGAGCTGCTGCCATGCCTGATTCATGGCGGTGAAGTCGGCATCATCGGCAATCTCTACCGGCACCGGTTCGCGCACTCGCGCAGTGCCCATCAGGCCGCCACCGGCGATGATGATTTCGCCATTTACATCGCAATCCGTGTTCATCAACCAGGCGACCACCGGTGCAACCCGTTCTGGCCGCATGCGTCCTTTCAATTCTTCTGTCAAATGCTCTTCGGTCATCTGGGTTGCGCCATAGGGTGCCAGCGCATTCACCCGAACCTGGTGCCGCGCGCCTTCCTTGCTCAAGGCATACATCAGGCCCAGCAAGCCAGCCTTGGAGGCGGAATAAGCGGGCAGGCCGTGCTCACCATAAAGGCCGGCGACTGAAGTGCTGACCACAATGGAGCCTCGATTCTGCTGGTAGAAATGACGGTACACGGCGTGCACCACATTCACGGTACCCATCAGATTGATCTCCACGTTGCGGCGGAAGTCAGACAGCTCTTGCTTGTGAAAACTCGTACCTTCGGAGACACCGGCGTTGGCTACCAGTCCATCCAGGCCACCGAAATTATCCAAAGCCGCTGCAAGCAACCGTTCGCCGCTTTGAGCATCTTCCGCATCGCTGTGTTCAGCAACTGCCTTGCCACCAGCGGCACCTATTTCTGCAACCACGCGCTCGGCAGACGATTGTGTTTCACCCGCATGACTGCGGTTGTTGACCACCACGTTGGCACCCAGCGCGGCCAGGTGCAGGGCATAGCCACGGCCCAGGCCTTTGCCTGCGCCGGTGATGATGAAGGTTTTCTGATTCAGTGGCTTGGGCATAGTGTTCCTGATATGGGTTCCTAATCTGGGTTCCTGGCCTGGGTTGCTAGTCTGGACTCCAGGTCCGGGTTTTCAGCTCCCGGGGGCTCTGATGATTCAACGCTTTCCTGAATCTAAGCGGGCTCAGCTCAGCGCATCGCCGGGTACCCAGCAGGTGTGAAAACCGCTGGGTATGTGTTGCGGAATCAAGGCGCGGCAGATCGGGCCAGTGGTGATGTCATGGGCATCAAACACCTGTAATTCGGCACGATTCTCAGATGGTACGCTGACAAAACTCACCACGTAACCATCGTCTTCAGCCACCGCACCCACACGTGGGGCAAACGGTGCTTCACTGCCGTAGTGTCCAGCCGGATAACGGTGCTGCTGAATTTGTCCGCTGTGTGAGTCGTAGCGCACCAGGCCATCGAACAGAACGGTTTCCTCAGGCGCGAAGCTGACGTGATAGCTATAGCGCGAGGGGCGTCCGAGATAGCGCCCATTGATCATGGGGAATTCGGAGATCAGGTCATTCAGCCGCTCTTCACGGCATTGACCGGTTTTCAAATTGAACCGCCAGCGATGATAAGTAGCATCCAGGCGCATCCAGGCCATCAGGTTAGCATAGGGTCCGGCAAAGCTACGGCGCAGATCCTGGCTGGGTTCGGGGTGGCCCAGGCGGCAGCCATCCATCACCACTTCATCACCTTCTTCCCAGGCATTGATCACGTGGTAGATGTAGGTGGGTTCGGCTTCAAACCAGCGTATGGTGTTGCCCTCAGCATGCCGCCCAATCACGCCGAAGCGGCTGGGCATGTCGGGATAGAACGTGACCTTGTGTGCATCCTGGCGTAACAACTCCGGATCCCAGAACAAGGGCAGGTCCATCAGGATGGTAAAGTTCTCCGTGATGGCCAGACTGTGCGGCAAACGCGGCCCGGGCAATTCAATAGCGGTGAAGTGGCAGAGCGTTCCGCTGGCGTCGAGCACGCCGTAAGTCATAAAGGGCTCGATGGTAGCGTAATCGAAAAACATCATTTCGCCGCTGTGCTCATCGACCATATTGTGCGCCGACATGAAGCGGCCACCGGCAGCGCCCAGGTCAATACGTCCCAGGGTTTCCAGGGTGCGCGGGTCCAGCAGGTAAGGATCGCCGCACTGGTAAAAGGTGCTTACTGCCTTGCCGTTGTGAAACACCACATCGGTATTGGAACAATCCTTGAGATAGCGATCAGCGCCCCAGGCCGTTTCCAGCGAGCGGTTGGGTCTATCAATCAGCCCGGGCCAGATAGCGCGTCCCTGGGCTTCTTCGGCGGCCAGCCCTGCGGTGCGCACCCAGCGATTGCGGTAGTTGACTTTGCCATCGGCGATTTCCACACCGTGCAGCATGCCGTCACCATCAAACCAGTGGTGTATGCCCAGCGGACTATGTTTCGGATTAGGACCATTACGCAGATAGACACCATTGAGGTCCTGGGGCATATCACCCACCACCTCGATGTTCAGGGCGGTGATTTCGTCGCTAACCGGGGCGTGGGCTCCTTCGAGATAGGGGTTGCCGCGAGTGTCAATTTTGGTGTGCTCAAGGGTTTGTACTGCCATGCGTTCCCTTCCGTCGATGTGATCCAGCGCATTGAGAGATGTTGTCTTATCATGATACCTTAGTTCAATTGTGCAAGTAAGGGGCCGAACGACAGCCCTGGGGAAGTGAATTTCAATGCTGGTTGACTTTCTGAAGTTGCAGATGGACATGGTTGGCGCTCGCGGTGAGCTGGCGCTTTCAATGTTCACCCGTGGCTGGCTGGATCGCACTGCGCCTTCCGCACCGGCTGCCACCGCAGTGCTGACACTGCCCGGTTTTCTTGCTTCCGGAAAAAGTCTACTGCGGCTCAATCAATTCCTGAATCGACATGGCTGGCTGGCGGAATCGTGGGGACTGGGCCGCAACATGGGCCCCCGCGGAATTGGCTGGTCGCGTCACCTGGACGCGCTGGAACGAAAGTTGAGCGAGCGTATCCAGGCCCTGGCGGACCAGACTTCTGCACCGGTCGCATTGGTGGGACAAAGCCTGGGGGGTGTCTATGCACGTGACCTGGCCAGGCGACTTGAACCCTGGGTGGATCGTGTCATCACGCTGGGTTCTCCAACTTTTCATCCCTATCGACAGGACCGCCATAACCGGGTGATCGGCAGCGTGTCCGAATGGATGAGTCGACGGTCTGCAGCCGAACTGGCCGGACGGGAAGGCTTGCTGCACCTGGATGCCGATCATCCGGCC
>JBBKVS010000329.1:0-11057 GCA_037968555.1 Lysobacterales bacterium
CAATGGCCGCAGCTGAAAAAGCTATTGCATTACAGCCCTCGAACTCCGTTGCCCGGTTTACCGGGGGCTTTGCTCTTATTGATACTCAACAATGGGACCGATTGCTGAGCGAGGGTGAGGAATGGCAACCCGTATATGCGCTAACAGCGCTGGGTCGTGCTGAAGAGGCTTCATTGCTGGCTTTCGAGCGGGCCGAGAAACTGGCCGACGTGGGCACCTTGCTTAACTTTCTTAACCTGGCCAATCGCTCTGCTGAAGGGGTAGCTTATCTGGAAGAACGGTGGCCTGACCTGGACGCGTTCGAAAAAGACTTCCCTCCTTATGGCGGACTGGGCTACCTGATCATGCTGGATGTGGCTTTGGCCTACTCCCGCACCGGCAACTTGGTTCGTTTTGATGACGCAATGGAACGCGTGCAACGGGTAAATTCAAGACTCATCAGCGAGGGGATAGATCACCCCGTGTTCTTTATCGGTGAAGCCGCCCACCAGGCATTGGCAGGCAACCTGGAATCCAGCCTGGACTATCTCGACCGTGCTGTGACGCAAGGCATAACCAGCCGCCTGCCGATAGTACTGGACTGGCCCCAGTTGGAACCCTTGCAGGGTGACCCTCGTTATGAGGCGATCCAGTCGCGCATGATCAAACAAGTCAATGCACAGCGGGCTGAGCTGGGCCTGGAACCGGTAAGCATATGAAACGTGGGAAACGAAAACTACCTGGCTACAGAACATGAGCACAAACGGCGAAAAAACCGGTTTCATTGAGGAACTCAAACGCCGCAACGTGGTGCGCGTGGGTGTGGCCTACCTGGTCACCGCCTGGTTGCTTCTGCAGGCGGCAGACATTGTGCTGGAGAACATCGAAGCACCTTTGTGGATCATGCAGACATTCATGCTGGCAATGGCCATAGGCTTACCGGTGGCTTTGATTTTCGCCTGGGCTTTTGAACTCACGCCGGATGGCATCAAGCGCGAAAAAGATGTAGACCGTTCGGTATCCATTACCCACCAAACCGGTCGCAAGCTGGACTTCACCATCATCGGCATATTGGCGGTGGCGGTTGTGCTGTTGCTGGTGGATCGATTTACGGGGCCAGACAAGGGGTCAGAGCCCTTTTCCCAGACGGAACAGCAAGCGGCAACCGAAGATGAGAAAAGGGATCTGACCCCTGGCACCCTCTCACCGTCATCCCGGAGCGGCGTAGCCGAATCCGGGATCCAAACCGCCCCCTCCATCGCCGTGCTGCCATTCGTCAATATGTCATCCGACCCCGAGCAGGAATACTTCTCCGACGGCATATCCGAGGAAATACTCAATGCCCTGGCGGGCGTGAAAGAACTCAAAGTCGCCGGCCGCACTTCCTCCTTTGCCTTCAAAGGCAAGGACCAGGATTTACGCCTGATCGGCAAAACCCTGGGTGTGGAACACATACTGGAAGGTTCGGTACGCAAATCCGGAACCACCGTGCGCATTACTGCACAGCTGATCCAGGTGGATGATGGCTTTCATTTATGGTCGGATACTTACGACCGTGAACTGACCAACGTGTTTGAAATCCAGGATGAGATTTCCAGCACCATCCTGGAGCAGTTGAAAAAACACCTGGTGGGACTGGAGACTGCAGCCAAACCTGAACTGGCACAGCGCACCGATCCCGAAGTGTATGACCGCTATCTGCTGGCCAAGCAGCGCATTTACGAACGCAAAAATCTGTCCATTGAATCGGCTGCCGCCCTGCTGGACCAGGCTATCGCCAAGGATCCAAACTACGCACCGGCCTTTGCCCAGCGTGGCGTCGCGGCATTGCTGCTGTCCGAATACAACTACGGCGAAACCAAGAAGGCAGAGGCTGAAGCACAAGGCAAGCTGTATATCGACCAGGCCCTGCGGCTGGATCCTGAACTGGCCGAAGGCTGGGCTGCGATGGGTCTTTATCATGCCAATCGCCCGGGCGAGAACCCCCAGGCCATTGAGGCACTGAATAAAGCACTGGCCATCAACCCCAACCTGATCGATGCCAGCAACTGGCTACAAATCGCTTACTCAAACCTGGGGGATAATGCACAGGCTCTGGCTATACTTGAAGGCATGGTCGAACGCGACCCACTCTACCCGCCCGGCTTCGGCAACGCGGTCAGTTCATACAACGCCTTCGGAATGACCGACAAATCATTTGCCCTGATTGAGCGAGTCCGGCCTTTTCTGCCCGGCGACCCACAGGTCCTGCAAGCTGAAGCCAATACCTGGATGGCACTGGGCAAACCCAGCAAGGCCATACCCTTACTGG
Source organism: Lysobacterales bacterium (assembly GCA_037968555.1). GTDB lineage: Bacteria > Pseudomonadota > Gammaproteobacteria > Xanthomonadales > SZUA-36 > JAWXBM01. Next base: position 2,291 of record JBBKVS010000329.1, read on the forward strand.
ATGCGGCATTGGCAACCCAACCCAATGATGCAGTGATGCGACAGATCCTGGGCTGGGGCTTGCTGTACAGCGGGCAATATGAACGTGCCGCAGCGGAAGGCAATCCCTGGCACAAAGCTTTCGCCTTGTCGATGCTGAACCGGCAGGAAGAGGCCCTGATGATTGCGCAAAGCCAGGCGGCTGAGGGTAACGCGCCGGTCCTGATTGGACAGTTCTATCGCAGTGGCCAATACCAGCAATTAATCGATTTCGTGGAAGAACGCTGGCCTGACCTGGCCAACTATGAATCCGAATATCCTGATGGCGGCTCCGGCTATCGCGATATGATCGCCATCGCCTATGCCTATTCCCAGCTGGGTAAACAGACCGGTTTTGATGATGCCATGGCGCGGGTACAGATAGCCCACAATCGCTCACTGGAACAGGGTGTGAAGGTCAATTATTTTCTTATTGATCACGCCCGCTACCTGGTGCTGGCCAATGACCCGAAAGGAGCTGTAGCAACTCTTTCACAAGCAGTGGACTCAGGCTTGCTGATGGCCGTTCGACCGGATCGAATCTTTCCTGAAATGCAGCCTCTCGCGGGAGAGCCCGAATACGAAGCAGTGGTGGCCCGGATGACCCAAAATGTGAATGCTGAACGGGCCGCGCTGGGGCTGGAGCCGATTTCCAGCTGATAAAAAAGGGGGTCAGAGAACCATTTTTTGTTAATGGTAAAACGAGGTCAGAGAACCATTTCTTGTTGATAGTATGGTGAGCCAGCGCACCTAATGGATAATGGTTCTCTGGCCCCAATAAACTTCTAATAAACTTAACGAAAAATGGTTCTCTGACCCCAATTTGAATAAGCAAAGAAGCCCGAGAAAAACAGGAAATACATGAGCCTTTTTGAAGAACTCAAACGCCGCAATGTCATCCGCGTCGGGATTGCCTACCTGGTAGGCGCCTGGCTGTTGGCACAGGCAGCGGATCTGGTGCTGGATGTGATGGGCGCACCCGACATCATCCTGCGTTCGCTGGTAGCCATACTGGCACTGGGCTTTATTCCTGCGGTGATATTTGCCTGGGCTTTTGAGCTCACACCGGAAGGTATCAAGCGCGAGTCCGAGGTCAACCGCACCGAATCGATTACCAATGTCACTGCCAAAAAACTTGATTACGTCACCATCGGCTTGCTGATCGGTGCAATTGCCATTGTGGCGGTAGATCGCATGCTGCCGCAAAACAAAATGGGGTCAGAGCCTTTTTCCCACGATTCTTCTTCCGTCATTCCCGCGCAGGCGGGAATCCAGAATCCAGAGACACCACCAGACCATTTAAAAGCTGCACCACCCGCCAAATCCATCGCCGTACTGCCCTTCGTGAACATGTCCTCCGATCCGGAACAGGAATATTTCTCCGACGGCATTTCTGAAGAAATTCTCAACGCCCTGGCCAAAGTGAAAGACCTGAATGTTGCCGGCCGCACTTCCTCTTTTGCCTTCAAAGGTGAGAACCAGGATCTGCGCCAAATCGGCGAAACCCTGAACGTGCAACACATATTGGAAGGCTCGGTGCGCAAGTCAGGCAACACCGTGCGCATTACCGCCCAGTTGATCAAAGTGGATGACGGCTATCACCTCTGGTCGGAAAGCTATGACCGTGAACTGGATGATGTGTTTGCCATCCAGGACGAAATCGCCAACGCCATCCTGCAACAGCTTAAAGCTCACCTGATGGCTGGCGAACAGGAAGCCTTGGTCGCCACCCGGGCCGACTCGCAAGCTTATGATCTGTACCTGCTGGCCAAGCAACGCATTTATGAACGCTCCAGGCCCACGCTTGAGGCGGCAGCGGAGTTGCTGGACAAGGCCATCGCCATCGACAGCAACTATGCGCCAGCCTATGCGCAAAGGGGCATCGTGGCCCTGCTGCTGTCGGATGAAGATTACGGCACCACGCCCATCAAGCAGGCGCTGGCCCAGGCCAAGCTGTATATCGACCAGGCCATGCGACTGGATCCTGAAGATCCCGAAGCCCTGGCGGCTCTTGGCCTTTATTACAACAACCAGCCGGGCAAAACTGAAGAAGCTATCGCCGCACTGGAGAAGGCTGTATCCATCAACCCGAACCTGGTGAATGCCAGTAATTGGCTGCAAGCGGCCTATGGCAGTGCCGGGCACCCGGAAAAGTCAATTCAAATACTGCAAGAAGTGGTTGAACGCGACCCCTTGTACCGGCCCGCCCTGGGCAACATCAGCAGCTATTACAACAATACGGGCCAGGCCGATAAAACGGCAGAACTGATTGAGCGTGTCCGGCCTTCCATGCCCAACGATCCCTTCCTGTTTCGGCTTGAAGCCGATTTGCATTACGCCAAGGCTGAATATGCCAAAGGCCTAATGGCCGCCGAGAAAGCTTTGGCAATTCAGCCGGACAACTACCCCAACCAGGGCACAGTCGGACAGGGTTTGTTGAGCACCGGTCAGTACGAACGTCTGGCCAGCGAAGGTCACCCCTGGCAACGAATTATTGGGCTTTGGGCTTTGGATCGAGTTGAAGAAGCCACTTTGCTGGCGCAGCAACAAGCCGATAGCGGCAATGATATTGGCTCTCTGATCGGTGTGCTGGCCAACAGTGGTCGACAACAAGCGGCCGTGGATTTTGTCGAACAACGCTGGGCCAGCCTGCAGGAACTGGAAGATGCTTACCCTTTGCTGGGCAATGGACCCGCCATGATGCTGGATCTTGCCTATGCCTATGCCAGCACCGGTAACGAGGAACGCTTCCAGGATGCCATGAGCCGCTACCGGCGCGCCGTGGACAAGGGCAAAATTATTGGATTCCAAAATCCTTTCTTGAACCTGATCGAAGCCGCTTACTTCACCATGAGCGGAGACTCGCAAACCGCCCTGGCGGAGTTGCAAAAGGGTGTTGATGACGGCCTGGTCGTCGCCGCAAAATTTGCCGATATCTGGGCAGCTTTTAAACAGCTTGAAGGTGACCCGGAATTCGAAGCCATACAGGCCCGCATGATCGAGCACCTGAATTCCGAGCGGGCTGAATTGGGTCTGGAACCGATGTTGATATAAAACGATAAAACGGAGTCAGAGAACTATTTAGCGGCGTCTGTAAACGAGGAAGAAAGCGAAAAATGAGAAGTACATGAATCTTTTTACCGAGCTCAAGCGCCGTAATGTGTTCCGCGTGGGCATTGCCTACATCGTTGCGGCCTGGTTGCTGGTGCAGATCGTCGACCTGTCGCTGGACATTGTCGGTGCCGAGGATTGGGTACTGCGCTTAGTTGCCCTGTTGCTGGCGCTGGGCTTTGTTCCCGCAGTGATATTTGCCTGGGCATTCGAGCTGACACCCGAGGGCATCAAGCGCGAGAAGGACATCATTCGCGATACTTCCATCACGCACGTCACCGCGAAAAAACTGGATTTTGTAACCATCGGTTTATTACTGGCAGTGGTCGTAGTGGTGGCGGTGGATAGGATGTTGCCCTCTGAATCAGAAAAGGGGTCAGAGGCCTTTTCCCACGATTCTTCTCCCGTCATTCCCGCGCAGGCGGGAATCCATGAAGGCGAAACGCCGCCAGAAAATGTAAAGGCCCCACCCCCTGCCAAATCCATCGCCGTGCTGCCCTTTGTGAACATGAGCGATGACGCCAGCAACGAGTACTTCTCCGATGGCATTTCCGAGGAAATCCTCAATGCGCTGGCGAAAGTAAAAGACCTGAAAGTAGCCGGCCGCACCTCTTCCTTTGCCTTCAAAGGCGAGAACCAGGACCTGCGCGTGATTGGCGAAGCGTTAGGCGTGAGCCATATCCTTGAAGGCTCGGTGCGCAAGGCTGGCAACAGGGTGCGCATCACAGCCCAGCTGATCCAGGTCGATGATGGTTTTCACCTCTGGTCGGAAAATTATGATCGGGAACTGGATGATGTGTTCGCCATCCAGGACGAGATTTCTGCCGCCATTCTCAGCGAGCTTAAGGCCCATTTGATTGGCGACGAACAAGTCACCGTAGCCCGCACCGACAGCCAGGCCTATGACCTGTACCTGCTGGCTACCCAGCGCATCTACGAGCGTAACGAAGCCAGCCTGCAGATGGCGGCCGACTTGCTAAACCAGGCCATTGCGATTGATGCTAAGTACGCCCCGGTGCATGCCCAGCTGGGCATCGCCACTCTGCTGCTTTCTACCGAAAATTATGGCTCCATTCCCCCTGCCGAAGCCCATGCCACAGCCAAGAAGCATCTGGACCAGGCCCTGGCGCTGGATTCCCAACAAGCAGAGGCCATGGCAGGCCTGGGCCTGCATGCCATGAATGCTCTTCTGGACTACCCTTTGGCCATGCAATGGCTGGAACAGGCTAGAGCCATCAATCCCAACCTCACCAATGCGAATTTATGGTTGGCCACGGCTTTGGGTCTGCAGGGCGAGCTGCAACGCGATCTTGAAATCCTGCAACAAACCTTTGCCCGCGATCCCTTGCACCCGCCCACCTTCAACAACCTGGCGCAGACACTCGCCTTGTCTGGAAAATTTGATCAGGCTCGTGAAAGTCTGGAGGGCCTGAAACGCTACTTGCCCAGTAATGCCGGCCTGATTGGTTCCCAGGGCAAAGTGGAAGCCATAGCAGGCAATTTTGCAGCCAGTGACCGCCTGTTGACGGAAGCCATAGAGCGCGAGCCGCTGAATAATGTTGACCGTTTGTGGTTCAGCGGTAGCGCATTGGCGTCGCGCCAATTTGAACGCGTGGCTGACATAGGCACAGACAACTTCAAAGCGGTTGCGCTGGACCACTTGAACCGCACCGAAGAAGCACTGCTCATCGGCGAGAAATGGATCGGCCAGGGCAACACCCCGGTTTTCCATATCGGCATACTGAACCGTCGCGGTCGCTTCGAAGAGGCCGTCGAGTTTATCGAGTCACGCTGGCCTGATCTGGATAGCCTGGACAGGGCATTTCCCAACCGTAATGGGGTGGGTGCAGAGTTGATGGTTAACTTGGCCCAGTCGTACAGCCAGGTGGGTAACGAACAGAAATTCAATGATGTGATGCAGCGAGCCCGCACATCGCTGGAACAACAGGTCAAACAAGATGCAAACAATTGGATATTGCAGGATTCTCGTGCCGTATTCGCCATGCTGGAAGGCGACCGTGAGCAGGCTCTGCAGTTGCTGGAACAATTAGCGGACATGGGCGGACTGCCACGGACCAATTTTACCGGCGAATTTTCCGTTTACGCTCCCTTGCGCGGCGACCCGCGCTTTGAGGCCATCCTGCAGCGGTTGCAGGAGCACCTGGACAGCGAGCGCGCCGAATTGGGTTTGGCCACAACCGCAATTTGAAATGGGTTTCAGAAGAATTTTGGGGCCAGAGTAAATGGGCGAGATCATCATTGCAGGGCAATAATTTACTCTGTCCCTTTACTCTGACCCCACAACCATTAACGGTGCCAGGAACAGGAACGTGAAAAAAGGATTTATCAAAGAACTGCGCCAGCGCAATGTCTTCAAAGTGGCATTGGGCTATCTGATTGGCGCCTGGCTGGTGGCGCAGGTTGCTGACCTGGTGTTGCAAAGTTTCGATGCTCCTGACTGGACTATGCGGGCCTTGTTGATTGCATTGGCTGTCGGCTTCCCCATTGCACTGGTCATTTCCTGGGCCTTTGAAGTCACCGCCGACGGTGTGGTGCCGGAAAGCCAGGTGGACCGTACCGTCAAGTTCAGCCAGGAGTCCGGTCGCCGCCTGGACTTCAGCATCCTGCTGATACTTGCCATCGTCATCATCTTCATGGGCCTGGAGCGTTTCGTATTTTCTGAACCGAAATTGGGGACGGAGCGCATCAATCCAATCGAGAAATCGGGGTCAGAGAACCATTTACAACAGACTAACGATCAGCTTGATCCGACATTAACTGAAAATGCTGCTCTGACCCCTGTTTCAAACAAGACACCCAATAAATCCGTGGCAGTACTGCCCTTTACCGTAATGAGCACCGGCCCGGATGATGAGTATTTTGCCGACGGCCTCACCGAAGAAATCATCAACGCGCTGAGCCAGCTGCCCGACCTGATGGTAACGGCCCGCACTTCTGCCTTCCATTTCAAGGGCCAGAACCTGCCGGTGGGCGAAATTGCCGGCCAGCTGGGTGTGGACCATATTGTCGAGGGGTCGGTACGCCGGGCGGGTAACCAGCTCCGCATTACCGCCCAGCTGATCCGCGCTGATGACGGCTTTCATCTCTGGTCCGAAACCTATGATAGACGCACCGAAGACACATTTGCCGTGCAGGATGATATTTCCCAAAAAGTGGCTAAGGCACTGGATATAGTCCTCGACGACGCCAAACGCAACAACATGCGTCTCGTGGGTGTGCGCAACGTTGAGGCCTTTGTGGCTTTCCAGAAAGGTGTCGATTTATACAACCGTGCTCACATTGAGCCTAACCAGATCAGCTTGCTGCGCCAGGCCAACCAGCATTACGACCGGGCCATTGAGCTGTACCCCGAATTCAGAGATGCCTATTTACAGCACTCGGACCTGTACAGCCACATCCTGCTGACACAGGCCAGCGGAGTTCTGGATGGCGAGATCACTGCCGAGGATATCGATACTGCTCCCCGTCATTTGCGCAGCGACTTTGATAACAGTATCCGTTTTGCCAAGGAGCAGGGCCAGGTTCTGGCGGTAGAACTCGATCGTGCGCTGATCCTGGGCGAGTGGCGCGGCCTGAAAAGTCGCAGTGAACGCTCTTTGCAGTTTGGCGGCTGCGAGACTTCTGTGTGGGCTCATCTGGCTGCTTCCGCATTTGGCAACGCCGCCTTGGCCCGGGATGCATTCAAACGCACCACCATCTGTGACCCTTTGCTGCCACGGCCTGATGTTCACCTGGTTCAATCAATGTTGTGGTTGGGTCAATGGGGGGATGCAATAAACAACGCCGAAAGGCAATTGGCCAACAGCCGGCATCCCTGGTTGATTCGTTCTTTGGCTATGGCACAGGCGATGCAGGGCGATTTTGAGAGTGCGGAGAACACACTCCGCCAACAAACCGTGAGTGAGGAAGATTTACTTTTCACCCTGGCGATACTGTCGGCGATCGAAGGCGACGCCCGGGCAGCAGCCAATTATTCGCAGGAATTTCTGGACAAGTTTGGTCCCAATGATGAGCTTGCATTGCGACTTGAAGCCAGCCGCGGCAACCATAACGAAGCCAACCGGCTGGCGGCGCAAATCGATGCCCGGCCTTTTGGCTATATCCCGTTGATGCAGGTTATTTACTATTGTGCCTGTGGCGCGCCTTTTGACCTGGAAGCCACGCCGGTATTGGCTGAGATGCTGGAGGAATCCGGCCTGCCATGGCCACCGGCCAGCCCGATCAAGTATCCGTTGAAGGATTGGTAAATAGACAAGCCGCCCCAATAATAATAATGACCAACGGCACGTTCTACGATATCCTTCGTGCATTATAATGACGACTGCGCTGGTGGATTCCAGATATCTCGCTACGCTCGATTCTGGAATGACGGTAAAAGAAGTAAATGCTCGATTCTGGAATGTGGCTCACTGCCGCCGGCCCGTCATTCCGATTTGCGAAGCAAACTCTGGAATCCAGAACCAGGAATTTACTTTCAAAATTTAAGCCAGAGATACAGGTACAACACAGACTAAACAGCCATGCATATATTTGACGTCTATCATCACCCCAAATACGGCGACGAGGCCGTACGGCGTGGTTTTTCCTGGCTGGCTTTCCTGGTGCCTTCCGTCTGGGCCGTGCGACGCGGCTTGGGCTGGACCACTCTGTTCCTGGTGGCCGCCTCTACCCTGATGTTTGATGTGGCCGAGCTGGCTGGATTGTTGGTCGATTGGCCGGCACTGCAGGTACCTGTATTGATTTTGATGGTGATCGTCGTCGGCGCCCTGCCGGGTTTCGTCGGTTACCGCTGGCACGCCGCCCATCTGCGTGAAGAACACTTTGATTACAAATGCACCATCGTCGCCGGTGGTCGCCGCCAGGCCCTCAAAGCCGCCAATGACGATCGCTTCGTGCAGGAAATCCGCATCGCTGCAAATATCGACAGGTTCTGAATTTCATTCCTCCGCGCCACCCTGCAGCATGGCCTGGCGAAAGGCCACCATGAAATCCAGCGGGCCAAAGCCCACTTGATGGGTTTGAGTTAGCTGACCTTCGAGGTGTTCATGTTCCTGGTAGATCAGGGCCATTTTCTGTGCAACCGTAAAAGCCTTGATACGACGCAGAGTCTGATCCGGGATGACCCAACCCACTGGCACCGCACGCACGGCCTGCCACTGCCGCCAATCCTGCCCGAGTATGACCATGGCACCACATTGATCTGGCCGCATGTCATCCGGCATGGGTGAACCCGGCAGCTTCCAGCCACAATCAAAATTTCGGCAGGGATTTTCCGGCCTGTCGGGATAAATCGAACACAGTCCCTGGCACAGATGCTGGCACGATTTGCCAGGAGACATCGCCATCCGGGCCGATTCCAGCCAACCCTCACAACAGGCCGTACATGTTCCGCATTCCCTGTTCATCCGCTGGCCGGAATTAATTCATCGTAGCGCGCAACTCGACCAATGGCGCCTGGCTGACCAGCACCAGGCCTCGTTTGGGCCGGTCGAAATCGAGCACCACGTAGAGGATCAGCGCAATCACCAGGTTGGATGAGATCCACAGGCCAATATGGCGGGAATTGGCCTGGCCGGAAGAATGGCCCAGCAACAGGCTGGAAATGATGACACTGCTCA
>JBBKVS010000330.1:0-8347 GCA_037968555.1 Lysobacterales bacterium
GCCTATGTGGTGATGGCCTGGCTGATTGCCCAGGGCGTGGATGTGTTCCTGGAAAACTTCGGCGCACCCGAATGGGTGATCAAAAGCACCTTGTTGCTGCTGGTTGCCGGTTTACCCATTGCGCTGTTCTTTGCCTGGGCCTTTGAGCTGACTCCCGAAGGCATCAAGAAAGAAAAAGACGTAGATCGCAGCCAGTCCATCACCCACCAAACCGGCCGCAAACTGGATTACACCATTATTGCCGTATTGCTGGTGGCGCTGAGCTGGTTCACTTGGGATAAGTTTGTCACACCGGGGTCAGATAACCCCACGTCATCCGAGATCGCCTCACCGTCATCCCGGAGCGGCGCAGCCGAATCCGGGATCCACAACGAAAAATCCATCGCCGTCCTCCCCTTCGTCAATATGAGTGAAGACGCCAGCAACGAATACTTCTCCGACGGCATTTCCGAAGAAATTCTGAATGCCCTGGCGAAGGTGAAAGACCTGCAGGTGGCCGGACGCACTTCCTCATTCGCATTCAAAGGCGAAAACCAGGATCTGCGAGTGATTGGTGAAGCCCTCGGCGTTAGCCACATCCTGGAAGGCTCGGTGCGTAAAGCCGGCAACAAGGTACGAATAACTGCGCAGCTGATCCGGGTCGATAACGGCTTCCACCTCTGGTCAGAAAGCTTCGATCGTGAACTGGATGACGTGTTCGCCATCCAGGACGAAATCTCCAATGCCATTCTTATACAGCTGAAAACTCACCTGGTGGGTGACGCCCCACAACTGGTTGAGGCGACACGCACCAACTCCGAAGCTTTTGATCTGTACCTGCTGGCCAAACAGCGCATGTACGAGCGCAGCGAGCTGGCGCTTGAATCCGCAGCCAATTTGCTGGACCGGGCCATTGCCATCGATCCTGAATATGCTCCGGCTTATGCACAACGAGGCATTGTTTCAGCCCTGCTGAGCGAAGCGCAATACGGCACCTTGCCCAAGCCGCAGGCTCAATCCCAATTAAAACTCTATGCCGAGCAGGCCCTGAGGCTGGACCCCGAGTTGGGCGAAGGCTGGGCGGCCCTCGGCTTGCACTACCAGGACATACCTGGCAAACAGGAGCAAAGCATTGAAGCGCTGGAAAAAGCGCAGGCGCTTAATCCAGGCCTGATCGATGCAGCCAACTGGCTGGCCAATGGCTATTCGCAAATTGGCCAGCTCAGCAAGGCAATAGTCCTGCAAAAAGACATTGTTACCCGTGACCCGCTCTACAAACCCACTTTGGGCAACCTGGCTGCCAACCTGATATTGACCGACCAGTTTGATGAAGCCCAGGCCCTGGTAGACAAGGCCCGACCGTTTATGCCCAAGGATGCAAACATCCTGCTGTTCGATTCGTGGTTGTTAACCTGGAAAGGCAAAATTGCTGAAGGCCTGCCCTTGGCTGAGGCTGCATTGAAATTGCAACCGCAGGATCGCGTGTACCGCGTGGAAGTCGGCTCCGGCTACCTGGCAACACATCAGTACGAACGTGCCGCCGAAGAGAGCAACTACTGGCCTGTTCGTATTGCGGCACTCACACGGCTGGGCCGGCTGGAAGAATCAACGCGCGTCGCACAGGATTGGGCATCGCAGGGGGAGATCAGGCCCTACCTGGAGATGCTGGTTGAAAGCAATCAACCCGAAGCATTGGTCAGTTACATCGAAGAGCGCTGGCCCACACTGGACGAATTTGAACTGGCTTTCCCGCCCAGCGGTTACTTTGGCCACCGTGAAATGCCTTACGTAGCCTGGGCCTACCGGCGTCTTGGCAATCAGCCGAAATTCGAGGATGCCATGCGCCGGGTTCGTGAAGCGCACGATTCTTTAGCCCAGCAAGGCATGAACAACAAGATTTTCCACAGCCTGGAAGCGGCCTACTACGCCATGGCCGAGGATCGTGAACAAGCACTTAAGTATCTTGGCCTGGCTGTCGATCGCGGCGCAATCTACACGCTGCGCATTACCGACGAACTGCCCTTCTTCAATGAATACGAAACCGACCCGGAATTCCAGGTCATTCAAAGCCGCATGATCGAACACCTCAACCGCGAACGTACAGCCCTTGGGCTGGAACCGGTGTCAGCATGAGCTTTCTCGAGGAACTCAAACGTAGAAACGTGTTACGGGTGGGCATCGCCTACCTGATCACTGCCTGGCTGGTGGCACAGATTGCCGACCTGGTGCTCGACAACATCGATTCGCCCGACTGGGTGATGCAGACCATCATGCTGGTGCTGGCGCTGGGCTTTCCCTTCGCGCTGATATTTGCCTGGGCGTTCGAGCTCACACCGGAAGGCATCAAGAAAGAAAAGGACGTTGATCGCACCCAGTCGATCACGCCGAAGACCGGCCGCAAACTGGACTTTGTCATTATCGGCATCATGGCGATTGCCTTGAGCTGGTTTGCCTGGGACAAGTTTGTCGCATCCACTCCGGCACCGGCCGAACCGGCGGCCGCTGCAGCGGAGCAACCAGCCAAGTCCATCGCCGTACTGCCCTTTGTGAACATGAGCGATGACGCCAGTAACGAGTACTTCTCCGACGGTATCTCAGAGGAAATTTTAAACGCTCTGGCCAGGGTCAAGAATCTGAAAGTGGCTGGCCGCACCTCCTCCTTCTCGTTCAAGGGGCAGAACCAGGACCTGCGGCAGATTGGTGAAGCCCTGGGTGTGGAACACATACTGGAAGGCTCGGTGCGCAAGGCGGGCAACATGATTCGCATCACCGCCCAGCTGATTCAGACAGAAGACGGCTTTCATCTTTGGTCGGAGACTTACGACCGGGAGCTCACTGATGTATTCGCCATCCAGGACGAAATCGCCGGCGCCATTCTCGAACAGCTGAAAGCCCAGTTGATGGGAGCGGCCGTTACGGAAATCGCCAGTACCACCACCGACACCGAGGCTTATGACCTTTACCTGCTGGCCAAGCAACGCATGTACGAACGCACCGGGCCAACCATCCAATCGGCTGCGGACTTGCTGGATCGCGCCATTGCCATTGACCCCAGCTATGCTCCAGCCTATGCCCAACGCGCTATCACCTCCCTGCTGCTTTCCGAAGGTGCAGGCAGTTATGGCGACATTCCGCGTGAACAGGCACATTCCCAGGCCCAGGGTTTTATCGACCAGGCGCTGCAGCTCGATCCCAACCAGGATGAAGCTTTGGCTGCCCAGGGACTGCTCAAGTTGCAGGATCCGCTCGGCACCAACGAAGCCATAAAGGCGCTGGAAAAAGCCCTGGCGATCAACCCGGGTTTGATCAATGCCAGCAACTGGTTACATAACGCCTACCAGCAGGCCGGGCAGCCTGCCAAAGCCAGGCAAATCGTTATGGACATGATCGAACGCGATCCGCTGTATCGGCCGGGCGTGCGCAATGCAATCACCAGCTTTATCTGGTTCGGCGAGCCGGATAAAGCCCTGGCGCACCTGGAACGCATCCGGCCACTGATCCCCAACGATGCCACGCTGCTTTCCAGCGAAGCGGCCGTGCGCAGTGCCATGGGTGAGGACGCGCGGGCCACGGAATTGATCGAGCTGGCGGTGGCCTTGCAGCCCAGCAATTCGGTCGCCCGTATCACTCGCAGTTTTGCCTGGTTAGATACCCACCAGTTTGAACGGGTGGCCGAAGAAGGCGAGGAATTCACACCCATCTTCGCCCTGGCCGTTCTGGGGCGCATGGAAGAGGCTTCCATAAAGGCGTTCAAGTACGTCGAGAAAACGGACGATGTGGCCAGCCTGTTCAGTTTTCTGAACATGGCCGATCGCTCTGGCGAGCTGCTCGAATACCTCGAAGCACGCTGGCCGGATCTTGATGGCTTGCAGCAGGACTTCCCGCCCTATGGCGGCCTGGGCTATTTCATCATGCTGGATATCGCCCTGGCTTATTCCCGGGCAGGCAACCAGGAGCGCTTTGACGACGCCATGCGGCGCATCCAGAATGTTCACCAGAACCTGGTCGCCCAGGGCATCAAAAACTCCGAATTCTTCATGTCCGAAGCCTCCTACCTGTCAATGGCGGGAAATCTGGTCGCCAGCATGGATAACCTGGATCGCGCCATTCAAACCGGCGCAATCAGCAGCAAACGGATGGCTTTCAACTGGCCCTGCCTGGCGCCACTGGAAGGCCATCCGCGTTTCGAAGCCATACAGGCACGCATGATCCAGCATGTGAATGCTGAACGACAAAAGCTGGGACTGGAGCCGATATCCATATGAGCTTTATCGAAGAACTCAAACGCCGCAATGTGTTCCGTGTAGGCATCGCCTATGCCGTGGTCGCGTGGCTATTGATGCAAGCGACCGACCTGGTGTTTCCACGCATTGGATTGTCGGAATCAGCCATCACGCTGGTATTCGCTTTGCTCGCTATTGGCTTTGTCCCGGCCCTGATTTTCGCCTGGGCGTTTGAGCTCACACCCGAAGGCATCAAGAAAGAAAAAGACGTTGATCGCAGCCAGTCCATAACCCAGCACACGGGTCGCAAACTGGACTTCACCATAATCGGCATCCTGCTTATTGCCTTGACGTATTTCGCCTGGGATAAATTCGCTACTCCGGGGTCAGAGAACGAAGTTCAGTCGGCCTCCTCTACCGTCATTCCCGCGCAGGAGGGAACCCACAAACAGCCGACCGAAGAAAAAGCCGCAAAATCCATCGCCGTCCTGCCCTTCGTCAATATGAGCGACGATGCATCGAACGAATATTTCTCCGACGGCATCTCCGAAGAAATCCTCAACTCGCTGGCGAAAGTAAAAGAACTGAAAGTCGCCGGCCGCACATCCTCCTTCGCCTTCAAGGGCCAGAACCAGGACCTGAGAAAAATTGGTGAAATGCTGGGTGTCGAGAATATCCTCGAAGGCTCGGTGCGCAAGTTCGGCGACCAGGTGCGCATTACTGCCCAGCTGATCCAGGTGGCTGATGGTTTTCACCTGTGGTCGGAAAGCTATGACCGCAAACTGGAGAACGTCTTTGCCATTCAGGATGAAATCGCCACTGCCATCCTGAAAGAACTCAAAGCCACTTTACTGGAAGGCGAAGCTGAAGCCATTGCCAGTGCAACAACGGACCCCAGGGCCTACGATCTGTACCTTCTGGCCAAGCAACGCATGTATGACCGGACCAGGCTCAGCCTGGAGTCGGCAGCAGCCTTGCTCGACCAGGCCATAGCCATTGACCCCAATTACGCCCCCGCATACGCACAGCGGGGGATAAGTGCGCTGCTATTGTCCGTAACGAGTTACGGCAATGTCCCGCATGAGCAGTCTCAGACGCAGGCAAAACTCTATCTCGATAAAGCCCTGCTGCTGGACGAAAACAACGCCGAAGCCTGGGCAGGGTTGGGGCTTTATTACAACGGGCCACCGCCAAACCCGAATGAGCAAATTCGGGTTTTGGAAAAGGCACTTGCGATCAATCCCAACATGAATGATGCCGGTAACTGGCTGGCGATGGGGTATTGGGGTGTGAACCGTGGGCAGGACGCTCTGGCCATATTGCAGGGCGTGAACGACCGCGATCCCCTGTACAAGCCTGCCATGGGCAATATTACTTTTACTCTGGTGTTGATGGGCCGGGGTGATGAAGCCAGGGCCCGACTTGAAGCTGCGGAACCGTTCATGCAGGGTGACCCGAACATCACCAGCGATTTGGCCTGGGTTGATCAAGAAGAGGGAAAGGTCGCAGATGCCCTGAAGCGCATGCAGACAGCACTGGAATTGCAACCAACGGACCGGGTTTACCGTGTTGGTGTCAATACCGGTTTCTATAGCACCCATCAATACGAAAAAGTGTTTGATGACGAGTGGTCGGATGCGCTCATGTGGGCACTACTCAACCTGGACCGTAAAGAGGAAGCGACGATCCATGCGCAGGAACGAGCCGACCGTGGCGAGGTGCGACCCTTGTTTGAATTTTTGAACGCTATCGACCAGTCTGAACAACTGGTCAAATATTTTGAACAGCGCTGGTCCAGTATTGATGAATTCCAGCAGCAGTTTCCTCCTGCGATCTGGGGTTACCGGGAGATGGCTGATATCGCCTTTGCCTATCAGCGGACTGGCAACCAGGAACGCTTTGTGGAAGCGCTGGAAGTTTTGGGTGAAGCCAACGCAAAGGCGCAGTCTGACGGCTTGCAAGGCAAGGACCTGAAAATGTTGGTCGCTGCCTATTACGCAATGTCCGGAGACCAGGCCCAGGCGTTGGAGTGGCTGGGCAAGGCCATCGATGGCGGGCTGATTGCTTCAAAACGCATCAGTCTTGAACTTCCCTACTTTCGCGAACTGGATGGGTTGCCCGAATACGAAGCCATCCAGCAGAGAATGATTGATCACCTGAACCGCGAGCGCGCCCAACTCGGCCTGGAGCCGGTTGAAGCATGAAAACGCAAAACGAGGCAAAATCAAAGCACAGATGAACCAGCAACCCGTCAGCTTTTTCGAGGAATTGAAACGCCGCAACGTGGTGCGGGTGGGCGTGGTCTACCTGATTGCCGCGTGGTTACTGGCACAGGTTGCTGACCTGATGCTGGAAAGCTTCCACGCACCGGAATGGGTAATACAGGCCATCCTGGTTGTTTTGATCATCGGCTTCCCGATGGCGCTGATTTTTGCCTGGGCCTTTGAACTCACACCGGAAGGCATCAAGAAAGAACGGGATGTGGATCGCAGCCAGTCCATCACCCACAAAACCGGCCACACGCTGGACCGCAGCATCATCGCGATCCTGGTCATTGCCCTGGGCTACTTCGTTTGGGAGTCCCGCTTCAACTCAGATGTTGAGCAGGGATCAGACGCAAATTCCCAAAGCAGCACAGCTCAGGTCGAAAGTGACGCCGCTACTGCCGGCGATCCCGCTTCTTCTTCCGGCGATCCCGCTTCTTCTTCCGTCATTCCCGCTTCTTCTTCCGTCATTCCCGCGAAGGCGGGAAACCAAAGCACCGCCAAATCCATCGCCGTACTGCCCTTTGTCAATATGTCTTCCGATCCCGAGCAGGAATACTTTTCCGATGGCATTTCCGAAGAAATTCTCAATTCGCTGGCCAAAGTCAAAGAGTTGAAAGTCGCTGGACGCACTTCCTCATTCGCCTTCAAAGGCGAGAACCAGGATCTGCGCCAGGTGGGTGAAACGCTAGGCGTTGAACACATTCTCGAAGGCTCGGTACGCAAGTCCGGCAACAAAGTACGCATCACGGCACAGCTGATCCAGGTGGACGATGGCTTCCATCTCTGGTCCGAATCCTACGACCGTGAACTGACCGACATTTTTGAAATCCAGGATGAGATCGCCACTGCCATCCTGGAACAGCTGAAAGCGCATTTGCTGGACGGTGAGCAACTTGTAGTTACAAGCACCCGTGCTAATTCGCAGGCCTACGATCTTTACCTGCTGGCCAAGCAGCGTATTTACGAGCGCACCGGCCCTACCATCGAGTCAGCGGTGGAATTGCTGGACCGTGCCATCGCCATTGATCCGGATTACGCACCGGCCTACGCACAGCGCGGCATTGCCGAATTGCTGTTGTCTGAGGGAATTGGCAGCTATGGCGATATTCCATTGGACCAGGCACTGGCAAACGGCAAGCTGTACATAGACAAGGCCCTGCAGCTGGATCCCGAATTGGCCGAAGGCTGGGCCGGAATGGGCTTGTATTACAACGGTCAGCCGGTGGTTTCGGAGGCAAGTATCGAACCGCTTCGAAAAGCCCTGGAGTTGAATCCCAGCATGCTGGATGCCAGCAACTGGCTGTTAATTACTTATATGAATCTCGGCCGCCCGTCAGATGCCCGCGACGTGGTACTGGGCATGATAGAACGTGACCCGCTGTACCGGCCCGGCATTCGTAATGCAGTCAACAGCTTCAACTGGTTTGGCGAAATGGACAAGGCGCAGGCCTTCCTCGATCGGATTCAGCCGCTGATTCCCAATGATGCCACTATCCTGTCGAGCCAGGCTGCCATCTACATGCGATTGGGACAACCCGCCAAAGCAATGGCCGCAGCTGAAAAAGCTATTGCATTACAGCCCTCGAACTCCGTTGCCCGGTTTACCGGGGGCTTTGCTCTTATTGATACTCAACAATGGGACCGATTGCTGAGCGAGGGTGAAGAATGGCAACCCGTATATGCGCTAACAGCGCTGGGTCGTGCTGAAGAGGCTTCATTGCTGGCTTTCGAGCGGGCCGAGAAACTGGCCGACGTGGGCACCTTGCTTAACTTCCTTAACCTGGCCAATCGCTCTGCTGAAGGGGTAGCTTATCTGGAAGAACGGTGGCCTGACCTGGACGCGTTCGAAAAAGACTTCCCTCCTTATGGCGGACTGGG
>JBBKVS010000331.1:0-12444 GCA_037968555.1 Lysobacterales bacterium
GCAGCAGCGGAATGATCAGTGGCTGCAGCTCGTGGCCGTTGACCTGGCGGGCGACGATGTAGGCCGCCTTGTTGCGATAAAACAGCGTGGCCAGCATTTGCAGTTGGTAATTGGGATGGGCTTTCCAGTCCATGCCTCGGGACTGCAGCAAGGTGGTTTCGAGCCGCCGTACATCGCGCCGCAGGTCCTGGAAAGAATTCACCAGCCCATGACCAGTGAGCATTTCCAGCAGGCTACGCCGTAAACCATCGGCTTTAGGATAGTAAGAGCGATAAGTGCGAGTGCTGCCTTCCAGATGCTCTGTGTTAATGGTTGGCCGCCAGAAAATATAATCATTGCGGTAGTAACGACGGTGTAAGACCCGACAGGCCACCGAGTTGTAAAAGGTCTCGGCGCATTCCGGCTGGAGGTGCTCCAACAGCAGTGAGATAAAACTGAGCTTGATCATGGGCCACAGACTTTCGTTGCTCCGTGCAGCCGGGTAGAGCGTATTCAGGCGCTCTACCGTTTCATTCACCCGTCGGTCATAACCCTTGATACGTTCTGCCTGGTCGATGCGGCCACTGCTCCAGTCTGCCCGTTCAAAATGCAGGCGGGCATCGGCACTGCGTTGCCGGAAGCGCTGGTAATGCAGGTCGAAGCCTTCGCGTATGACCTGGGCAACACCATCAACTACACCCATGATGCGTTCAAGGGTTGCGGCTGATGGCTGTTGATTCCGCCAGCAATCCCACTCCGGCTTCGTTGACTGCATCACGAAACTGTTGCAAAGGCCCACTGAGAAAGGCATTGAGCTCAGCAAGGGCAGAATCCAGCTCGTTTTCCGCCAGTTGTACAAAGGCCGCGGATGCCGGTGTAGCGGCATCCAGCGAACTACCGACGTAGTATTGGGCCGCACCTATACGACTGGCTACCTTGTCATCGTCATAAACGTGGCCAGCGGTTTCGGGCATCACACGGAAGCGCAATTCCAGTTGTTTCAGCTGGTCCTGCAGATCACCGGATTGTTTTTTCAGCGCCGCTGCAGTGCTTTCATCCTGTTTGGCGATCAGGCCATTCAGCGTATCCAGATCATTTCGCACAGCGACTATGCGTTCCACCGCGGTGACCGAGGTTTCCTGCAAAGCCTGTAGGGCCAGCAGGCTCTGGTAATTGGCTTCGCGATCGGCCTGACTGAAAGCAAGGCGGGGGTCAGCCAGCACGGTGACATCAACTGCGCTTTCACGCTGGGTCTCGCCATCTCCCAGGGAAAGGCTGATGCGGTATTTGCCCGGCGGTACTTCAGCTCCGGTGGGCAAATCGGCATCCGCTTCGGGTGGCTTAGGGGCAGGCATGGGCCGTACGCCGTCGTGACGGAGGTTCCAGTTCAGGCGATTGATGCCCTGGGCGACCGGGCTTTTGAAACGGCGTATGACTGTACCGTTGCTGTCACTGACGGTGACCTGTACCTTGGGTGCCTTGCTAGCATCGCTTGCAGGGTCTTTGTCTTTAGTGCCGCTGCCTTCCTCCCGCAATTCCTGTTTACGTGCTTTCTCCTGTTCTTCCTGCGGATGCGGCAAATCCTTGCCGCTGGCCACAAAGGTCAGCAGCACACCGTAAGGTTCATTTACTGCACGGAATTCACCAGAGCCGGTAAAGCGGGTGGAAGGTGTGGCTCGCGCCACATACTGCTGGCCGGGTGAGACAGACAGAATCTGCAAGCGTTGTTTGAAACTGTCGCTGCTCAGTCCACGCAAAGCGCTGTAATCATCGAGTACGAAAATGGAACGACCGTGTGTGCCCAGCACCAGATCGTTCTCACGTTTCTGTATGGCCATATCCATTACCGAAACAGTAGGCACACCCGCTGTGAACTTGGTCCAGCTACTGCCGCCGTCGGTGGAGATATGCAAACCGAGTTCGGTGCCGAGAAATATCAGGTCCGGGTCTTCGTGATCCTGCAATACCGACAGGGCATAGCCGCTGATCTCGTCCGTAGCCAGGCTGGTCCAGCTGACGCCGTAGTTGTCTACCCGATAGACATGCGGGCGCATATCGGAGCGGCGATGATCATCCAATACCACGAAGGCGGTACCGGCTGCATGCGGTGAAGGCGCAATCATGGGTACCCAGGCACCGGCATTGACTCCCTTGGCCTTGCCATCGATGCGATTCCAGTTTTCGCCACCATCGCGCGTGACATGTACGCGTCCATCATCGGTACCAACCCACAGCAAGCCCTGTTCCAGCGGGCTGGCCGCGACCGAAACAATGGTGGTGTAATTCTCGGCTGCTGTGACGTCCAAGGTGATGCCGCCGCTGTTGCGGAAAGTCTGGAATTCCGGGTTGTTGGAAGTCAGGTCCGGGCTGATCACCGTCCAGGACTCGCCCCGGTCGGTGGATTTATGCAGAAACTGGCTGCCGTAATAAATTGTCCCGGCATCGAAAGGATCCTGCGCCAGGCCCGCGTTCCAGTTGAAACGCAGGTCGGTGTTGATGGGCTGCGGATCGGGCCGGATTAATCTTTGTTCACCAGTGTCCAGGTTCCAGCGTGACAGATTGCCACCTTGTGACATCGAATATCCCTGACGGGCATTTTCCGGGTCAGGCAAGGCATCGAAGCCGTCGCCAAACCCGATGTCCTGCCAATGCAGGTTACGGATACCACCGGTTTCCCAGACCGTTGATGGACCACGCCAGGAGCCATTGTCTTGCAGGCCGCCATAAATGTTGTAGGGCAGGTCGTTGTCTACCGCGATGTGATAGAACTGTGACAGCGGCAAATTGCTCACAAAACGCCAGGTGGCACCTCTGTCCAGGGAAATGGCGATGCCGCCGTCGTTGCCTATCACCAGGTGCTTGGGGTCGTCCGGATTGATCCAGAAGGCATGGTTGTCGATATGAACAAAATTTCCGGGTGCACAACAGACCACCACCGGGTTGTTCTCAAAACTCTTGCCGCCATCGATGGAAACCGCCAGGTTTTCGAATATGTTGTAAACCCGGTCGGCATTTTGCGGGTCAGCGGCAATTTCAGTGTAGTAAAAGGGCCGGCTCATGATGTCATAACTTTCGTTTACCCGGCTCCAGCTGTCACCGCCATTATCAGAACGCAGCAAGGCGCTTTTCTCAGCTTCAACCAGAGCATATAAGCGGCCTGCTTCTGCAGCCGAAGGCGCGATGGTGATGCGGCCCAGTTCACCGGCAGGCAAACCATCGTCTTCGGTCTTGCGGCCCCAGTCCTTGCCACCATTCCAGGAGATAAACATCCCGGAGCCCGGCCCGCCAGACTTGAAGAAATAAGGCCAGCGCCGGAACTGCCACAGGCTGGCATAGACTTTCTCCGGATTAAAGGGGTCCAGCTTCACATCCGTGCCGCCGGTTTTTTGATCGCTGTAGAGCACTCGTTGCCAGCTGGCGCCGCCATCGCTGGTTTTGTAAATGCCGCGTTCCTCGTTTTCACCCCACAGGGTGCCCATGGCTGCGACGTAAGCTACGTCCGGATTGTCCGGGTGCAGGGCAATGCGGTTGATACGTTCGCTGGCGGCCAGGCCCACCTGTTTCCAGCTGCGCCCACCATCGACTGACTTGAACATGCCCGCTCCAATTGAGGTGGAATTACGCACATTGCCTTCGCCGGTGCCCACCCAGATGATGTCCGGATTCTGCTGGTTAATTGCCACAGCGCCTATGGAGGCGACGGGCTGATCATCGAAAACCGGGGTCCAGGTCAGGCCGGCATTGTGTGAGATCCATACTCCGCCTGTCGCTGCGCCGATTACCATATGCTTGGGGTTGGAACGCACCACGTCTATGGAGGTGATACGACCACTGACGGCGGCCGGGCCTATGCTACGCGCTGCCAGGCCCTGCAGCAGGTCGGCATCCAGCGCTGCCAGTACAGGCCCTGCAAACAGTAACAATGACAGGCTTACAATACGGATGGGTATAAACAGCGGGCAGGCAAAGGTCATGCAAAGGCTCCGGGTCGATGTTTGAACGCCGTAGATTCCCGTCTGCCTGCGTCAATGTCAACCGCGGGATGAACGATTGCGGGATTCCGTGATCATAAGGGTGTCACTATCGTTCATTATTCATTGCGGGGTTTTCAACAGAAACATGCTCTGCGTATAATTACGCAGAAGCTACCTTGTGATGATTCGATTATAATTACCCTAGTTTCCCCAGGAGTTATTAAACGTGAATAAAACCCTACTTGCCTTGGCAGCCGGTCTGTCGCTCAACATCGCCGTGGCGCAGGACGCCACTGAAGAAGATTACACCGTGGTCCTGCCAGATGCTGCACAAGCCTGTGTGCTGCCCGCAGCCCCTGATTCGATCGCCCCGGAAGCCAGCTACGATGAATTGATCGTGGCCAAAAAACAGGTTGCCGATTTTCAGTCGACCCTGGAAGTTTACCGCAGCTGCATGCAGGCAGCAGAAACCAGCGGCGAGATGACACCAGGCAACAAGCAGGCTTTGGTTCAATCCTTTAATTATTCGGTTGATATGGAAGAGCGTGTTGCACAACGCTTCAACGACGCCGTCCGCTCTTACAAGGAACGTAATCCAAGCAAATAACCGCTGGATTGTCGCCAGGGCGGTAATCACCGCCCTGGTTTTGAGTGTCTTACTCAGTGCCTGCCTGATTACCCGCCTGTACGCTTTCAAGCAGCAGTTCTGCGATTACCGCAACAACTTCGCTTTCTCTACCCGGGATGAATTCCGGGTCACACTCAGCCATCCCGTGCTGCTGGATAAAGACGTCATCTGGCTGGCCGGCACAGAACCCAGCAACAGTCAGCAAAGCGCAACTGGCAAGCAAATGCAGTGGGTGGTGGACAAGGACTTGCCGCCCGGCGAAATTGCCGATCCGGCTTTTGACCAGTTTCAGACCGACATGGATTTTATTGCAGAAGATGGCCGCTATCTTTTGCAACAGGTCAACATGGACAATCGTTTTGCTTACGTGGTGTCGCCGGACCTGATGGACCGGCATGCCGAGAATGTGTGTAATTCAAAGTGGCTGGTACTGGGACGCAGCGGTGAAATTGACTTGACCGATGCAGACTTGTCCGGCCAGCCTGACCGGCAGGAAATCATCGACTACCTGGGGCAGCCCACTGCTTACACCGACCAGGGCAATGGCATGCTGTTTGAATACCGTTTGCGCGGTAGTACCAGCCTGGAAAAGCAATACAGTTTCGAGTTCTGGCACGACCCGGACAGCGGTGAGTTGCTGCGCAGTACGACCTCGTCCATTCGCTTTATTTCAAGCACGGATTTCCAGCAAAAGAAAATGCAGGTCAAGGTCAGATAATTTTTCAACCAGCACTTCTGGCAGGGTGTGACTTTCAATTTATGTGCGTAAACTGGGCGCCAAATTTATCAGCCCGGAAAGCCCATGCCATTTTTCCATAAGATTACCATTCAGCGCGCTTTGATCCTGTTGTCCTTTGTTTGCCTGACAGCCTGTGAATTGCAAGCCGGGAGTGAAGAAGCCCATCCTCTGGCTGGCATGCCCTTGCGTTCCATAGGCCCGGCTCTGACTTCTGGTCGTATCTCGGACTTCGCCTTTCATCCGCACAAGCCTGCCACCTACTATGTGGCCACGGCCAGTGGCGGCGTGTGGAAAACCAGCAATGACGGCATCAGTTGGGAGCATGTATTCAAGAATGAAGCTTCCTACGCCACCGGCGTGGTCGTGCTGCAACCCTCCAATCCGGAAGTTGTTTGGGTAGGCAGTGGTGAGAACAATGCGCAACGCAGCGTGAGTTTTGGTGACGGCGTTTATCGCTCACTGGATGGCGGTAAAAGCTGGCAGAACCTGGGCCTGAAAGATTCCGGACATATTTCCATGATTCGCTTCGACCCACGCGACGACAACACGGTGTATGTGGCTGCGCAAGGCCCTTTGTGGAATTCCGGCGGTGATCGTGGCCTGTACAAGAGCACTGATGCAGGTGCCAGCTGGAAGCCCGTACTGCAGATTGATGCCGATACCGGCGTGAACGAATTTGTCATACACCCGCAGCAGGCTGACACCCTGTTAGCCAGCAGTTACCAGCGTAGACGGCATGTCTGGACCCTGATCAATGGCGGGCCGGGCAGCGGCATACACAAATCCACCGATGGTGGCAAAAGCTGGCGCAAAATCAGCAGCGGATTGCCCAAGGGTGAAATGGGCCGTATTGGCCTGGCTTCGGCACCGTCCAGGCCCTCTGTGGTTTACGCCATTATCGAGGCCAGCGCAGACGAGCAGGGGGTTTACCGCAGCGAGGATTTTGGCGAGCACTGGGTCAAGCAGTCTGACTACATGACCAGCAGTCCGCAGTATTACAACGAATTGTTTGTTGATCCGCTTGATCCGGATCGGGTGTATTCAGTCAATACTTTCACCCAGGTCTCGGAAGATGGTGGCAAGACCTGGACACGCTTGTCATTTACCAACCGGCATGTGGACGATCACGCATTGTGGATCGATCCCACTGATACTGATCATTTGTTTATCGGTGGTGACGGTGGAATTTTCGAAAGCTTTGACCGGGGCCAGCTGTGGCGCCACGTGACCAATTTGCCCATAGTCCAGTTCTATCGTGCCACTCCGGATAACGATGCACCTTTCTACAATGTTTGCGCCGGCACCCAGGACAACCAGACGCTCTGTGGCCCCAGTCGCAATACGTTTACTGACGGCATCACCAATGCGGATTGGTGGATTGCGCAGTTCGGCGATGGCTTCAGGGCCCGTATTGATCCCACTGATGCCAATGTGGTGTATGCGCAGTACCAGCATGGTGGTTTGGTGCGCATGGACAAGAACAGTGGCGAACGGTTGTCCATCACGCCACAGCCCGGCGCCGGTGAAAACGATTACAAGTGGAACTGGAATTCGCCGCTGATCATTTCACCGCATGACCACAAACGTTTGTATTTCGGCTCGGAGAAATTGTTCCGTTCTGACGACCGGGGTGAAAGCTGGGTGGCGGTCAGTCCCGACCTCAGCCGCCAGATCGACCGCAACAAGCTGGAAGTGATGGGCCGGGTGTGGAGCGTTGATTCCATTGCCAAGAACGCTTCTACTTCAATTTACGGTGCCATGATTGCACTGGACGAAAGCCCCTTGCAGGAAGGCTTGCTGTACGTGGGTACCGATGATGGTTTGATACGTGTCAGTCCCAATGGCGGTGAAAGCTGGACCCGCGTGGAGTCCTTCAGTGGAGTGCCCAACATGTCGTTGGTGGAAGACATCAGCGCTTCAGCGCACGATGTGCAGGTGGCCTATGCGGTAGTTGATAACCACAAACGCGGTGATCATAAGCCTTATGTGCTGAAGAGCAGCAATCAGGGCAGTAGCTGGAGTTTGATCAGCAAAGGCTTGCCCGAGCGGGGTAGTGCCCATGCCATTGTGGAAGACCCGGTAGATCCGGATCTGCTTTACCTGGGAACCGAGTTCGGACTGTATTTCAGCCAGGATGGCGGTGCCAATTGGCAAGAGCTTACTGATTTGCCGACTATTGCTGTTCGCGACCTGGAATTCCAGCAACGCGAAGACGACCTGGTGATAGGTACTTTCGGCCTGGGTATTTTTATACTGGATGATGTTTCACCCTTGCGCACGGCCGCAGCGGACCTGCAAAAACAGGCAACCCTGTTCGCGCCTCGTGACAGTTGGATTTACCTTCCGGACAATCGTCGCGGCTGGGGTGGCAAGGGTGACTATGGGGTGGACCGCTATGCCGCAGAAAATCCGCCATACGGAGCGGTGTTCTCTTATTTTCTGCCCGAAGAAATCCAGTCGCTGAAAAAACAACGCCTTAAGGCCGAGAAGGAACTGGCGGAGAAAGGCAAAGATACGCCCTATCCCGATTGGGAGACCTTACGCCAGGAAGATCTCGAAGAGCAGCCTGCGGTGGTGCTGACCGTGGCTGACAGTACGGGCAAGGTGGTACGACGGGTAGATGGGGAAGCCGGCAAAGGTTTCCATCGCACTGCCTGGGACTTGCGCTACCCGGCACCGGACCCGGTGGATATCACCGCAACCCCGGAATTTGCCCCCTGGCAAAGTCCGCCCGCCGGCCCCCTGGCAGTGCCGGGTGTGTACCAGGTTACGCTGTCGCAACGGGTCCAGGGAGAATGGAAAGATTTAGCCGGTCCGCAAAGTTTTACACTCAAGCCCATGTTCAGTGGCGGCCTGGTGAGTGATGACCAGCAAGCGCGGCTGAACTTTGAACTGGAAGCTGCTGAGCTGTATCGAGCAGTCAGCGGCGCAGATAGCGCCAGAGCTGAGTTGGCCAGTCAGCTGGATAATCTGCTGGCTGCCTTGCAGCAAACTCCAGCGGCTGATGAAGCCATCGCACAAAACGCCAGGGCTTTGAAAGCCCGCCTGCAGCAGTTGCAGTTGCTACTTAATGGTGACAGTACGGTTGCCAGCCGCTATGAGCCCGTGCCGCTGTCATTGACCGGACGAATTGGCTACATCATTGGCGGCAGCTGGGACAGCCAGGCGGCGGTACCCAAGGCTTATCAGGATTCCTTGGCCATTGCCGCAGCGGATTACAGCACCGCGGCACAACAGTTGCGTCAGATCGCACAGGACTTGCAGGAGCTGGTCGACGCGGCCGAAGCCCTGGGTGCCCCGTGGACACCCGGGCGTTTACCGGCCATACCCAAATAAGGCCGCTTTCAGTCAGCTGCTGCGGCGTTTGCCGGAGCTGCTGTCTGTGCCTGGTCCAGGCGTTCACGCAAGTCCTTGGCCCAGCGTCGCATGATGCGGCGCGCTTCAGCCTCATTGGTGACGCTGGTAGTCCATTGCAGGTAACCGTATCGTGGTGCTTCGCGACGGTCGCTGGATTTTGCCAGCAAATTGCCGCTGAGCGAATCCAACAGGCTCATTTGCAAAGTCATTTCACCGGCTGATTCGGTATATTGCCGATTGATGCCAGCCCGTTGAGTGTCGGGGGCCGCGATATCGAGATCGACAATGGCGGGTTGGATGGTCAGGACATTTTCACCGCTGGCTGAACTGATCTGGTAGCCACCTTCTTTGGTCAGCTCCTCGGTGAATACCTCGTTGAACAATTTGGCCATGGATAGCCTGATGTCTTCCATGTCTTCGTCTTTGACCTTAAAGGGGTCTCCGCGATTCTGGTCCTTCTTCCAGTTTTTGCGGAATGCCACGCTGGCGTCAAGTAGCTGGATTTGCGTATAACTGGACCAATCCACTGCCGGATTGGAATAAAGGGAACCGTTGTAGTCTTTTTCTACCAGCTGCAGGCCGTCTTCGGAAGTTTCGGCTGTTGCAGCCATAAGCAGGCTGGAACCCAGCAGAGTTGCCAGGCCCGTAGTGAAAATACGCTTTGCAAACATGATGGATATCCTCCGCGGGTGTAACCGTTTATAGTCATTGTGACTGCTGAAGCTAAAAAAAAGTTCGGTTTGCGGGGCCTGGGCTATTGCCAAACGTCGCTTTGGCCTGTACTTTCATAGCCTGCATAAATATGAGACAAACGGACATTTCCGATAATCTCTTTCCTATAGACCGCTTTGCCAGAGTAAATCTCGCAATCAATGTTTTAAGGGCCACTCGCACCAGAACCAGATTTATATTCCAAAAGCTCAAACCGAGGTAGAAACATGAAATGCATGTATTATCTTGCGCCCAATCTGGTCAGTACGCACCAGATTTCAGACGACCTGCACGAAGTGGGGGTCGAAGATTGGTTTCTGCATATCATCTCCAAGGATGAGGCTGGTTTAAAACGCGACAAACTCCACTCCAGTAACTGGCTGGAAACCACCGATCTGTTACGCGATGGTTTTATCGGCGCCAATTTCGGCTTTATTTTCGGTGCACTGTTGACCGGTTTACTGATGCTTTTCCAACCCTTTGGGCCGAACGTGCCTGGCATCGCCTTCCTGTTCCTGATTATTGTGTCCACGCTGTTTGGCGCCTGGCTGGGGGGCTTGACCGGCATCGACAGCGAAAACCGTAAATTGGCACGTTTCCACGATGAAATTGAAGCCGGGGAATACCTGCTGCTGATCTATGCCCGCAAAGGGCAAGGCGACAAAGTCAAAGCGATGATGACTGAGCGGCACCCTGAATCCCGCCATGTGGCGACGGACCGGCATTTTGTCAATCCTTTCTCTTCCGTTGAACGAAAACGGCGTGCCCGTGAGTCGGAACAAGCGTACGAATAAGTCTAATTAGAATAAAGGAAGGCGTATGGCTATCGCACTTGGAATTCTCTTTCTGGTAATTGTTACCGTCCTTTTTCACATTTTCAGCCCCTGGTGGTGGACACCCATAGCCGCCGACTGGGGTTTCCTGGACCTCACTGTTGACATCACTTTCTGGATCACCGGGGTTGCATTCATTGTCCTGAATGGCTTCATGATCTGGGTCATTATCAAGTACCGTCACCGCGAAGGCCTGAAAGCGCATTACGAACCCGAATCGCACAAGATGGAATGGTGGCTGACCATCGTAACCACAATTGGTGTGGTTGCCTTGCTGGCTCCTGGATTGTGGGTATGGGGCAAATTCGTCGATGTGCCGGATGATGCCCGTATTGTCGAAGTGGTGGGGCAGCAGTGGCATTGGACTTTCCGATTCCCGGGTGAAGATGGTGTGCTGGGGCAGGTCGACGTGGCCCGGATGTCGGTAGATAATCCTTTTGGCATGAAAGCCAATGATCCCGCCGGCCAGGACGACGTGCTGGTCAACAGCGGTGAATTGCACCTGGCTTTGGGTGAGTCTTACAAGTTTGTATTGCGCTCCAAAGACGTACTGCACAATTTCACAGTGCCGCAATTCCGCGTCAAGATGGACCTGGTTCCCGGTTCATCGCCATACGCCTGGTTGAAAACCATCCGCACCGGCCGCTTCGATATTCTTTGTGAAGAACTTTGTGGCATAGGACACTTCGCCATGCGGGGAGCCGTGGTAGTCGAACAGCCCGCTGAATTTGATGCCTGGCTGGATAGCTGGCCAAAGTATGCTGATGTAATGAACCAGGCTGAGCCCTCGGTGGCGGTAGGTCAGGCGCAGTACGCAGTTTGCTCTGCCTGCCATGGTGCACAGGGCGAAGGTAATGAAATGCTCAATGCGCCGCGCCTGGCGGGACAGGAAGCCTGGTACATAGAGCGGCAGTTGAATCATTTCAAACATGGTCTGCGAGGAGCCAATCCGGAAGATGCTTTTGGCATGCAGATGGCGCCTATGGCGGCTACGCTTCCTGACGATGCAGCTGTGCGTAACGTTGCGGCCTATATCGCTGCCTTACCGGCGGCTGAAACGAAAACAAGCCTGCAGGGTGATTTAAAACGGGGAGCCAAATTGTACGGCACCTGCAAATCCTGCCATGGCCCGGACGGCCAGGGTATCTGGGCCCTGAATGCGCCGCGGCTGGAGGGCCTGAATGACTGGTACCTCAAACGCCAGCTGCAGAATTACAAGTCCGGAGCCCGCGGTACACATCCTTCTGATCTTTACGGCAAACAGATGACCCTGTTGTCCGGCATGTTGCGCAGCGAGCAGGACATCGACGACGTAGTCGCTTATATCAATCAACTTTAAATCATAAGGTCCGTCACAGCATAAAGACGGGCAGGAGAAAGTCAGATGGCATATGTTGCAATTGCAGACCGGGATCATGAGCAGGAACATCACGATCCCCAGTCATTTGTCACCAAGTACATCTGGAGCCAGGATCACAAAGTCATTGCGGTGCAGTATGCCCTGACGGCTATTTCAGTCGGCCTGATTGCACTGGTTTTAAGCCTGGCGATGCGTTTGCAACTGGGCTTTCCGGATACTTTTTCCTTTATTACGCCCGACGAGTATTACCAGGCCATCACCATGCACGGCATGATTATGGTGGTCTATCTGTTAACTGCATTATTGCTGGGCGGTTTTGGTAATTACCTGATTCCGCTGATGTGCGGTGCCCGGGATATGGTTTTCCCTTACATGAATATGCTCAGCTACTGGGTTTATCTGCTATCCGTGCTGGTCCTCTGTTCGAGCTTTTTCATATCTGGCGGGCCTACCGGGGCGGGCTGGACGCTCTATCCACCGCAGGCAGTATTGCCGGGAACACCGGGCATAGGCGGCGGTATCGTTCTGATGCTGGTTTCGCTGGCCTTGTTTATCGTGGCCTTTACCATGGGCGGTTTGAATTATGTGACCACTGTGCTGCAGGCTCGTTGCCGTGGCATGACACTGATGCGCATGCCCTTGTCTGTATGGGGCATCTTTACCGCAACCATCCTGGGCCTGTTGGCATTTCCAGCCTTGCTGGTAAGCGCCATCATGTTGTTGCTGGACAGCCTGATCGGCACCAGTTTCTTCATGCCGGCATTGCTGTCCATGGGCGAGGAATCCAGCCATAGCGGCGGCAGTCCCATCCTGTTCCAGCATCTGTTCTGGTTCTTCGGTCATCCGGAGGTTTACATCGTAGC
>JBBKVS010000332.1:0-11077 GCA_037968555.1 Lysobacterales bacterium
CATCCAGATGGTGGTGACTTTGATAGCACCGATCGCAATGGAAGATGGGTTGCGTTTTGCAATTCGCGAAGGCGGCCGCACGGTTGGTGCTGGCGTCGTAGCCAAGATCTTCGAATAAAGCATTACAGGTTAGTAAAACGACAGGCCAGTAGCTCAATTGGCAGAGCGGCGGTCTCCAAAACCGCAGGTTGGGGGTTCGATTCCCTCCTGGCCTGCCACTGAGCCGGTCAAAAAAAGGCATGTAATTTACACAACATGAGTACGAAAGCAGAAACTGAAAAGTCACAAGTAGCCAACACTTTGTTGTTGGCTTTGTCCGCAATAATGCTCGTGGGTGGTGTTGCTGGGTATTACTACTATCAGGACACCGTAATTACCCCTATACGGGTAGTCAGCCTGATTGCCATTGCTGTATTTGCATCATTTATCGCTGCGCAATCAGTAACAGGCGCTGCGTTTTTCCGCTTCATAAAAGAATCGGATATTGAGCGCCGCAAAGTAGTTTGGCCAACTCATCAGGAAACATTACAAACTTCCTTGATGGTCATAATTGTGACCATTCTGATTTCGCTATTCCTGGCGGCAGTTGACTGGGGGCTGGGTTCAATTATACGCAGCCTGGTCGGAGGGGCCTGAGTCATGGCAAAGCGCTGGTATGTCGTTCATGCCTACTCGGGATTTGAAAAACAGGTAAAGCGCTCTCTGGAAGACCGCATTATGCGGGCTGAAATGGAAGAGCAATTTGGCGAAATCCTGGTTCCTACTGAAGAAGTAGTTGAGATGAAGGGTGGCCAAAAGCGCCGTTCAGACCGGAAGTTTTTCCCCGGCTACGTGCTGGTAGAAATGGAAATGACCGATGAATCATGGCACTTGGTTAAGGATGTGCCAAAAGTGATGGGATTCATCGGTGGTACAGCAGACAGGCCCGCTCCGATCACCAAGAAGGAAGCGGAAACCATACTGGACCGTGTCAAGGAGGGCGTGGATAAGCCGCGTCCAAAAGTATTGTTTGAGCCTGGCGAAATGGTTCGGGTGGTCGATGGTCCATTCAACGACTTCAATGGTGTGGTTGAAGGCGTGGATTACGACAAGAGCAGATTGAAAGTTGCAGTACTGATTTTTGGGCGTTCAACGCCGGTGGATCTCGAATTCCATCAGGTTGAGAAGGCCTGATAGTTTGAATAAGTGTCCTGGCTGGTAGCAGCTGGGTTTGTAAACGCGCTTATGGCGCAATCAACGACGGGGAGCTGGTTCACAGGTTGAACAGCGCTTGGACCCGAGGAGATGAAAAATGGCCAAGAAGGTCGCAGCCTACATCAAGCTGCAAGTTAAGGCTGGTCAAGCCAACCCCAGTCCACCGGTAGGCCCAGCATTGGGTCAGCACGGTGTGAACATCATGGAATTCTGCAAGGCGTTTAATGCCAAGACGCAAGGTATTGAGCCGGGTCTGCCTACGCCAGTGGTCATCACTGTCTATTCAGACCGTAGCTTTACCTTCATCACCAAAACGCCGCCTGCGGCTGTTTTACTGATGAAAGCGGTGGGTATTCCTAAAGGCAGTGGTGAACCCAACACCAAGAAAGTTGGTACCGTCACCCGCGAACAGCTGGAAGAAATTGCCAAGATTAAACAGCCTGATATCACCGCTGCCAGCTTGGATGCCGCAGTGCGGACCATTGCCGGATCTGCCCGTAGCATGGGCTTGAACGTGACTGGAGTCGAATAATGGCCAGAATCAGCAAAAGACTGAAGGCGATTCGTAGCCAGGTGGAGCCCGGAAAAGCTTACACACTGGATGAAGCCCTGGAAATTCTGCAGCAAAGCAGCAAGCTCAAATTTGTTGAGTCAGTTGATGTGGCTGTACGCCTTGGTGTCGACCCACGTAAATCCGATCAGAACGTGCGTGGCTCAACGGTACTTCCAAATGGCACTGGCAAGCAAGTTCGTGTCGCTGTGTTTGCACAAAGCGAGAATGCCGAGAAAGCATTGGCTGCTGGTGCAGACGTGGTTGGTATGGACGACCTGCATGATCGCATGAAAGATGGCGACCTGAATTTCGACGTAGTTATTGCTACTCCGGATGCCATGCGTGTGGTTGGTAAGCTGGGCCAGGTTTTGGGCCCACGTGGTTTGATGCCCAACCCTAAAGTAGGAACCGTCACTACCGACGTAGAAACCGCAGTGAAGAATGCCAAGGCTGGACAAGTGCGTTATCGCACTGACAAGGCCGGAATTATTCACTCGACCATCGGCAAGGCCAATTTCGAGCTGGACGCACTGAAAGGTAATCTTTCGGCGCTGCTGAAGGACCTGGTCAAACTGAAGCCTGCTGCAGCTAAAGGTGCTTATCTGCAAAAAGTTTCAATATCAACAACCATGGGCCCCGGCATTCTGGTTGATCAGTCGAGCTTGAGTTATTGATTTAGATTTTGTGCTGCGGGCCTGTAAAGGTCCGTAGTGTAAATAGGCGGGCCGACCTCGAAAGAGGCGAGGCCGTCAGAGACCGCAGGTATGAAGCAACTCTCTAGTTGTTTCGTTTAATGGCGAACCGGGTGACCGGCCGTAGCCTGCGTAGATGGTGGAGCCCCCGCCACTAAAGCGGGTTTCCCCAATTTAAAAGATTGGGAAACCAGAACGGGTAAGCCCGTTTTAGTGGCGGGGTCACCACTGGATTGAGTCAAAAAAGCCGGGATTTCCGGTTCACAGACTCCAGGAGGTAACCAATGGCGCTCAATATTGAGCAAAAGAAGGCAGTAGTTGCAGAAGTGTCCCAAGTGGCCAGTTCAGCACTTGCCGCTGTTGCCGCAGAGTATCGTGGTCTGACCGTTACGGAAATGACCGAACTGCGTGTTAAAGCACGTCAGGACGGGGTATTTCTCAAGGTTGCCAAGAACACTCTGGTACGTAGGGCCGTAGAAGGCACCGAGTTCGAATGCATGATGGATGCACTGACAGGACCACTCCTGTTTGCATTTAGCATGGAAGAACCCGGAGCAGCGGCCAGGCTGGTCAAAGACTATGCCAAGGAT
This sequence comes from Lysobacterales bacterium, assembly GCA_037968555.1. Classification (GTDB taxonomy): domain Bacteria; phylum Pseudomonadota; class Gammaproteobacteria; order Xanthomonadales; family SZUA-36; genus JAWXBM01. The sequence goes on from JBBKVS010000332.1 coordinate 3,030, forward strand.
CACGACAAACTGATAGCCCGTCTGGTGGCTGTTGGTGGCCAGCTGTTCGACGCATCCGAATTGGATCGTCTGTCCAAGCTGCCTACCCGCGAACAGGCACTGGCTATTCTGATGGGCGTAATGAAAGCGCCTATCGAGAAGTTTGTCCGCACCCTGGCAGAACCTCACGCCAAGCTGGTTCGTACCGTGGCTGCAGTGCGAGATGCTAAGCAAGCTGCTTGATTTTCAACTATTCAAAGGGTTTAACGACCCCCGACAATTCAATTAGGAGACGATAATGGCCGTTTCAAAAGATGACATTTTGGAAACCATTTCAAATATGAGCGTAATGGAGGTTGTAGACCTCATCAGCGCAATGGAAGAGAAGTTTGGTGTTTCAGCCGCTGCGGCAGTAGCCGTTGCAGCTGGTCCTGCAGCAGAAGCTGCAGCTGCGGAAGAGCAGACAGAGTTCAACGTAGTTCTGGCCTCATTCGGAGCCAACAAGGTATCAGTGATCAAGGTTGTTCGTGAACTCACTGGCCTGGGTCTGAAAGAAGCAAAAGACCTGGTTGAAAGTGCTCCTTCTGTTGTCAAGGAAGCAGTTGCCAAGGCTGAAGCTGATTCAGTCAAGGCAAAGCTCGAAGAAGCAGGCGCTTCTGTCGAGATTAAGTAACATCCACCCTGTTTATCAGGGTTGAAAATGGAGTGGGCTGGGGACGCAAGTCTCCGGCCTGTTCCTGTTTGCGCTAAAGCGCAACTGGTGGGGCGCTGAATCCATCCGGGCTTTTTTCCGGAGTGGGTCTGTATCGAAACAGCGCCATTTCGTCCCGGCCAGTCAGAACACAGGGGCGGAGCTGGTTAATGTAACCAGAGTGACCAATGATCGCAAACGAGGCGGGTTCAAACATGAGTTATTCTTTCACGGAAAAAAAGCGCATTCGTAAGGATTTCGGTAAACGGAAATCCGTTCTTGAAGTGCCTTTCCTGCTTGAAACGCAGATCCGTTCTTACCAGGAATTCCTGCAGGAAGAAGTGCCGGAAGATGATCGCAGGGACCGTGGTTTGCACGGTGCACTGAAGTCGGTTTTTCCGATTGTATCTTATTCCGGGAACGCTGCACTTGAGTATGTAAGTTACAAACTGGGAGAGCCTGCATTTGATGTCAAGGAGTGCAAGCTCCGTGGCATGTCTTATGGTGCTCCTTTACGCGTAAAAGTACGCCTGGTCATCTATGACAAGGACAGCTCTGCCAAAGTCAAACCTGTAAAGTTTGTGAAGGAACAGGAAGTTTACATGGGCGATTTGCCGCTCATGACGGACACAGGAACATTTATTGTGAATGGTACCGAGCGCGTTATCGTGTCTCAGTTGCATCGTTCACCGGGTGTATTTTTTGATCACGACAAGGGCAAAACACATTCCAGCGGAAAATTACTGTTTTCAGCTCGCGTGATTCCTTACCGTGGTTCCTGGCTGGATTTTGAGTTCGATCCCAAGGACTGCATCTTCACGCGCATCGATAGACGCCGCAAATTACCGGTGACCATTCTGTTGCGCGCATTGGGAATGGGTGATGAGGAAATTCTTGATCGCTTTTTCGACAAGAGTTCACTGACACTGAAGAAAACCGGTGCCAAGCTGGACCTGGTACCCAGCCGTTTGCGTGGTGACACCGCGCTGTCCGATATTATGGGCAAGAAAAAGGAAGTCATTGTTCCTCTCGGTAAACGTATTACCGCCCGGCATGTGAAACTGATTGAAGATTCTGGCATCAAGTCGCTGGACGTTCCTGACGAATACCTGATTGGCAAGGTCATCGCGACTGATATCGTTGAGAAGGAATCCGGTGAGCTGTTGGCCAAGGCCAATGCTGAAATTACTGAAGAGTTGCTGGAAGCGCTGCGCGAAGCTGAAGTAAAGGCTATCCAGGTGTTGTACATCAATGACCTGGATCAGGGGGCCTACATTTCCAGTACCCTGGGAATTGATCCAACCAGCAATGAGCTTGAAGCGCTGGTCGAGATTTATCGCATGATGCGTCCGGGCGAACCGCCAACCAAGGATGCAGCGCAGAACCTGTTCAAGAACCTGTTCTTCTCAGAAGATCGTTATGATCTTTCCGCGGTTGGTCGCATGAAATTCAACCGCCGGGTTGGCCGTAAGGAAGTCGAAGGTTCCGGTGTTCTGGATCGCGAAGACATACTCGAAGTGCTGCGTGTACTGATAGATATCCGCAACGGCAAGGGCGGCGTCGACGATATCGACCATCTGGGCAACCGTCGAGTTCGTAGCGTCGGCGAAATGGCGGAAAACGTATTCCGTGTCGGCCTGGTGCGCGTTGAGCGAGCGGTTCGTGAACGCTTGTCCGTTGCTGAAAGTGAAGGCTTGTCGCCACAGGAACTGATCAACGCCAAGCCGGTTGCGGCGGCTGTAAAAGAATTTTTTGGATCTTCACAGCTCAGCCAGTTCATGGATCAGAACAATCCGCTTTCAGAAGTAACCCACAAACGCCGTGTTTCAGCTTTGGGGCCCGGCGGTCTGACACGCGAGCGTGCAGGTTTTGAAGTGCGCGACGTGCACCCAACGCATTATGGTCGCGTTTGCCCAATTGAAACGCCTGAAGGGCCGAACATCGGTTTGATTAATTCATTGTCGGTTTATGCCCGCACCAATGATTACGGTTTCTTGGAAACGCCATACCGTAAAGTGACGAACAGCAAGGTTTCCAATGAAGTTGAATACCTGTCGGCAATTGAGGAAGGCGACTTCGTAATCGCCCAGGCCAACGCGGAATTGGACAAGAACGGCAAGTTTGTAGATGAATTTATTCCTTGCCGTCATTTGGGTGAGTTCACTCTGAAAGAGCCATCCGACATCAGCTTCATGGATGTGTCACCGAAGCAAATCGTGTCCGTTGCGGCTTCACTGGTTCCATTCCTGGAGCACGATGATGCAAACCGCGCTTTGATGGGATCCAACATGCAGCGTCAGGCTGTTCCCACACTGAGGGCCGAAAAGCCATTGGTGGGTACCGGAATGGAGCGCACGGTTGCTACTGATTCAGGTGTTACTGCTGTTGCCAGAAGAGGCGGAATCGTCGACCAGGTTGATGCCGGTCGTATTGTGGTGCGTGCTAATGAATCTGAGGTAAAGGCAGGTGATCCCGGTGTGGATATTTATAACCTGACCAAGTATCAGCGTTCCAATCAGAATACCTGTATCAATCAGCGGCCACTGGTCACTGTTGGCAACATCGTTGCTGCTGGAGATGTGTTGGCTGATGGACCTTCTACTGACCTGGGTGAACTGGCGCTTGGACAAAACATGCTGGTCGCATTCATGCCGTGGAATGGCTACAACTTCGAGGACTCCATCCTGATTTCGGAGCGAGTCGTAACGGAAGATCGCTATACCACGATACACATTGAGGAGCTGACCTGTGTGGCTCGTGATACCAAGCTGGGATCGGAAGAAATTACGGCCGATATTCCCAACGTGGGCGAGCACAACCTGAACAAGCTGGATCAGTCAGGCATCGTATATATCGGCGCTGAAGTTTCAGCCGGTGACATCCTGGTGGGCAAAGTAACGCCGAAGGGTGAAACCCAGTTGACGCCAGAAGAAAAACTGCTGCGTGCCATATTTGGTGAAAAAGCCTCGGACGTTAAAGATACCTCTCTGCGTGTGCCTTCCGGCATGGACGGAACGGTAATCGACGTCCAGGTATTTACCCGTGATGGTGTGGACAAGGACGCTCGTGCTGTTTCCATCGAGAAAGAGCAGTTGCGCCAGGTGCGCAAGGATCTGGATGACCAGTTGCGTATTGTCGAAGGCGCTATTTATCAGCGCTTGCACAACATGCTGACTGGAAAGATTGCAGACAAAGGCCCGAAAGGACTGAAAAAAGGCAGCAAAGTAACCGCAACCTATTTGGAAAGCCTGAGCCATGAAGAGTGGTTCAAGCTCACCATGCGTAGTGATGAAGCCAATGATCTGCTGGAGCAGATGGCTGATCAGCTGAAAGCACAGCGTAAGGCTTTCGATGCCCGCTTCGATGAGAAGAAAGGCAAGATCACCCAGGGTGATGATCTAGCCCCGGGCGTTCTGAAGATGGTCAAAGTGTACATGGCCGTTAAGCGTCGTATCCAGCCGGGTGACAAAATGGCGGGTCGTCACGGAAACAAAGGTGTTATTTCCATGATCGTTCCCCAGGAAGACATGCCCTACATGGAAGACGGTACGCCAGTTGATATCGTGTTGAACCCCTTGGGCGTACCTTCCCGTATGAATATCGGACAGGTGTTGGAAACTCACCTGGGTTGGGCAGCCAAAGGATTGGGTCATCGCATCAGCGAAATGTTGGAAACCAAGAATGCGGTGACTGCATTACGCAAGTTTCTTGACCAGGTATACAACAGCGACCGTAAGGGTCGCGTGGATATGGCTGAGTTCAGCGATGAAGAAGTTTTAGCTATGGCCAACAACCTGAAGCAGGGCGTGCCGATGGCAACGCCGGTGTTCGATGGCGCCAGTGAGGCGGAAATCAAGCACCTGTTGAAATTGGCGGAATTGCCCGAGTCCGGACAGACCAAGTTGATCGACGGACGTACTGGTGATGCATTTGAGCGAGAGGTTACCGTCGGTTACATGTACATGCTCAAGTTGAACCACTTGGTGGACGACAAGATGCATGCACGTTCAACCGGTCCGTACAGTCTGGTAACCCAGCAACCTCTGGGTGGTAAAGCTCAGTTTGGTGGTCAGCGTTTCGGCGAAATGGAGGTCTGGGCACTGGAAGCTTATGGTGCCGCCTACACGCTGCAGGAAATGTTGACTGTGAAATCCGATGACGTGGCCGGCCGTAACCAGATGTACAAGAACATCGTAGACGGCAATCACGAGATGTCAGCAGGAATGCCGGAGTCCTTCAACGTATTAGTGAAGGAAATCCGCTCGCTGGGCATCAACATCGAACTTGTAGAAGCCTGATCAGGAAGGAATGAGCCATGAGAGACTTTTTAAATCTCTATAATCGCCAGCGGCAGCCGCTGGAATTCGACGCGATTCGCATCGGTCTAGCTCCACCTGACTTGATTCGCTCCTGGTCATTTGGCGAAGTAAAAAAGCCGGAAACCATCAATTACCGTACTTTTAAGCCGGAGCGGGATGGGCTTTTCTGTGCTGCCATTTTTGGCCCGGTAAAGGATAACGAATGCCTTTGCGGTAAGTACAAACGCATGAAGCATCGTGGTGTGGTCTGTGAAAAGTGCGGCACCGAGGTCACCCAGACCAAGGTTCGCCGTGAGCGCATGGCACACATCGAGCTGGCCAGTCCGGTTGCGCACATCTGGTTCCTCAAGTCATTGCCGTCGCGCATAGGTTTGATGCTGGATATGACCTTGCGTGATATCGAGCGCATTCTGTATTTCGAATCCTATGTGGTTCTTGATGCAGGTATGACCACCCTGGAAAAAGGGCAGTTGCTGACTGATGAGCAATACCTGGACACCTTGGAAGAGTGGGGCGATGAATTTGTCGCCAAGATGGGGGCCGAAGCCATTTATGAATTGCTGCGGCAGATTGATCTCAGCCAGGAAGTATTACGCCTGCGCGATGAAATCGAATCAACCCGCTCAGAAACCAAATTGAAGCGTCTGGGTAAACGCCTCAAATTGGTTGAAGCATTTATTGAGTCCGGAAATCGTCCGGAATTCATGATCATGACGGTATTGCCCGTGTTGCCGCCGGATTTACGTCCGCTGGTACCACTGGATGGTGGCCGATTTGCGACTTCAGATCTGAATGATCTGTATCGTCGTACCATTAACCGTAATAATCGACTAAAGCGTTTGCTGGAGTTGAATGCTCCGGACATCATCGTGCGCAATGAAAAGCGTATGTTGCAAGAAGCGGTAGATGCCCTGCTGGATAACGGCCGTCGCGGTCGCGCCATCACTGGCACCAATAAACGCCCACTGAAGTCGCTGGCCGATATGATCAAAGGCAAGCAGGGTAGGTTCCGGCAGAACCTGCTGGGCAAGCGTGTGGATTATTCTGGTCGTTCGGTGATCGTGGTTGGTCCTACGCTGAAACTGCACGAATGTGGCCTGCCTAAGAAAATGGCATTGGAGTTGTTTAAGCCCTTCATTTTCAGCAAGCTGCAACGTCGCGGTATGGCTGCAACAATCAAGGCCGCCAAGAAGCTGGTTGAAACTGAACGCGCAGAAGTCTGGGATATCCTTTCAGAAGTCATCCGCGAACATCCTGTAATGCTGAACCGTGCGCCTACTCTGCATAGACTGGGTATTCAGGCATTTGAGCCAGTTCTGATTGAAGGTAAAGCCATTCAGTTGCATCCTTTGGTATGTACCGCTTTCAACGCCGACTTTGACGGTGACCAAATGGCCGTGCATGTGCCTCTGTCAGTAGAAGCACAACTGGAAGCGCGCGCCCTGATGATGTCTTCCAACAACATCCTGTCTCCTGCCAATGGCGAACCAATCATTGTTCCCACCCAGGACGTAGTATTGGGTCTGTACTACATGACGCGCCAACTGGAAGATTCCAAAGGCGAAGGTATGCTGTTCAGCGACTTGGCAGAAGTGCATCGCGCTTTTGAGAACAAGGCAGTTGCGTTGCATGCGCGTATCAAGGTGCGCATACAGGAAACCATTATCTCCGAGCATGGCGATGAACGTAATGAAACCAACCTGGTTGAAACTACTGTAGGTCGGGCATTGCTGGCAGAAATCCGGCCATTGGGTTTGCCCTTCCATTTGTTGAACCGCACACTCAAGAAACGACAGATTTCAGGTCTGATCAACTCTTGCTACCGCCGATTGGGCCTTAAGAAGTCCGTTGTGTTCGCTGATAAGCTGATGTACACCGGTTTCCATTTTGCTACTAAAGCCGGTGTCTCAATTGGTATTGATGACCTGGTCGTGCCGGTAGAAAAGAAGGCTATCCTCAAAGCTGCTGACGCCGAAGTAGTTGAAATTCAGAACCAGTATATTTCTGGTTTGGTTACTGCTGGCGAACGCTATAACAAGGTTGTTGACATCTGGTCTCGCACTAACGAGCAAGTAGCCCGTGCGATGATGAAAGGCATGGGTAAAACCACTGTCAAGAATGCGGCCGGTAAGATGGTTGAACAGGATTCGATGAATTCAGTGTTCATTATGGCCGATTCCGGCGCTCGTGGCTCTGCGGCGCAGATCCGTCAGCTGGCTGGTATGCGTGGACTGATGGCCAAGCCTGACGGCTCCATTATTGAAACGCCCATTACTGCCAACTTCCGCGAAGGGCTGGACGTACTGCAGTACTTCATCTCGACTCACGGTGCCCGTAAAGGCCTGGCTGATACCGCTTTGAAGACTGCCAACTCCGGTTATTTGACGCGTCGCCTGGTTGACGTCGCACAGGACCTGGTCATTACAGAAGTGGATTGTAAGACTTCAGGTGGTGTGACTTTGCAGCCCATCGTTGAAGGTGGCGATGTGGTTGAGGCCTTGAGCGAGCGCGTTCTGGGCCGTACGACAGCGGAAGATATGTTGATTCCGGGCACCGAGGAAGTGTTGATTCCACGGAATACGCTGTTGGACGAAGAAATGGTAGAAGCGATGGAAGAAGCAGGTGTGGATCGCATATTTGTGCGCTCTACCATTACCTGTGAAACCCGTCACGGTGTTTGTGCTTCCTGTTACGGCCGTGATTTGGCACGCGGACATCTGGTGAATATTGGCGAGGCAGTGGGCGTTATAGCTGCACAGTCCATCGGTGAGCCCGGAACCCAGCTCACCATGCGTACGTTCCATATCGGTGGGGCGGCCTCGTCCAAGGTCGCACAAAGCTACCTTGAGCTCCGCACCAGCGGCGTGATTCGCTACTCTGAGAACCTGATGGTCTCGACGAACCGCGACAAGCAGATCATTGTGATGTCGCGTAACGGTGAGGTCACTGTTGTCGATGCCAAGGGGCGTGAGCGCGAGCGCTACGCCGTTCCCTATGGCGCCCAGTTGCTCGTGCAGAATGGCCAGAAAGCCGCTGCGAAGACCCGCATTGCGCAGTGG
>JBBKVS010000333.1:0-7432 GCA_037968555.1 Lysobacterales bacterium
CGGAAAACTGTTCAATCCTTCCTGACGCAAATCCTGGGCAACCCGGAAGAAACCATCCTTACGTACCAGTCTGCAGGCTTCGAAATAGGTCGCGCCATCTGCGGTGGCCAGCCCGACGCCGCCAATATTGTAATGTTTGTGATCACCCACCAGGGTGGTAGGACCGTCAGCAGAGGTCATGTATTCACTGGATGCTTTAAAGGGGCTGTATTGCGCCCGGCCAGTATCATTGGCATCGTCATTGGTGCCGGTTCCGCCATCGTGATGATCGCGGCAACACACACCGCAGTATTCGGATTGATAGTTGGTATTGTTGTCTTTAACGCTTTCGCCATAAGGCTTGGAAACAAACTCGCCTTCGGTGTAGTTGTTGCCGTTCCAGAGCGTAGGTCGCATACCACTTTTCGTTCCAGTACTGGGTATTCGCAGCTTGCACTCGCAGGCTACTGCCAAAAATTCTTCGCGACGAAGGAAGGTAGCACCTGCATTGTCTTGAGAATAAGTCACAACGTCAAAGCTGGTTTCGACACGTTCGTTCGCGTTATAGACCTTGGGCAGAGGTTTAGTGGATTCCTTGAAGCGGTTTTCACCCAACTGTATGGAAACGATGTCCGGGTTCTGACCCGGTGAATAATCGACAGGTGGGCCGTACAGGCTGTTGGCCGAACTGTTCAGCAATACTTTGCCACCTGATGGTGAGGTAATGGAAGAGATCATGTCCGTCAGCGTAATGCTGCCGGCACTGAGCGTATTGCTGGTCTGGCTTTGGTCAATCTGGAAGGTCTGGCCAACACCCCAGGTCACTGCGACCTGTAACATTTTCATGTCCGGGTCAGTGGCTCCAGCTGGTTTGTTGGCTGCTTTAACAAAACTCCCGGTTCCATTGATGGTCGTTGCAGCCTTGTACCAATAGTCTGTAACTGTACGATTTATCGTATAGTTGATTCCGCCCCGTTCAGTCGTAGCGCTGCCCGTGACGATGTTGTTGAAAGCCTGCACGCCGGCTCCGCCAGTCACTTGCGCAAACGATCGCGCCGCCTCAATGGTTTCTTCCGCCACATTAGTGGCTACCGAGCGGGCATTGCCATCGGCACTGGACTTTGAGAGATTGCCTTGCATCTGCATCAGGGCCAGCATGCCGATGGCAAAAATCACCATGCCGATCAGGACTTCAAGCAGCGTAAAGCCAGCCAGAACGCGTTGTTTAATTTGTGCTGTTTTCATCATATGTTCCTGTTATTCCCAGCTGGGATGGAAATCAGACCAGCCGCCAATCACTGTGCCCAGCCCACCGCCACCGGCAGCCCGGCCTATTGCGGATTCGTTGTAAACCACCTGGAAAGTTCCGGTGTAACTGCCCAGGGCTGCATCCACGATGACTTGTCCGTAGATCGTGTTATTGCCGTTGACTTCCAACGATGCATTCGCCTTTTCAGTATCGCTGACGTACAGAATTCCATAGATCTTGGCACCACCGTTCATGCGGGTTAACGTGGCCGCGGATACCAGCAATACGGGAGCAAAAGGCGAACCTACCTGGGTGTTGCTGTTGATGCGGCATTCGGCACCGCTGATCCAGTAAATACCGACGGAGTTGGGCCCCAGGGAGTCGCAATTGCTCAATACCTTGGCGTAACTCTTGACGGTTTCGTAGTTGGCCTTCGGGACGCCGAAGTAAAAATCAAACAGGTCACAGGGAAAATCGGGGTCAGACACCAGGTCTATGCCCAGGATGTCGGATCCGGCATGGGTGTAGCTGATGGCCTCGTCTGAGGTGCAACTGCAATTGCCGCCGCAGGTGTAATTAGCCGGCAAGGCGTCTACGCCATACCATTCCTGCATTTCACAGGTTGCCCATGAGCCACTGCTAGGATCCACGCTGGTGCCTGTAGGGCAGCTCGTATTGGCATTCATCCACACCGAGACGGGTACGCCTACACCGCCTGAGTTGGGATTAGGTACGATTTCAGCTGAACCGGACGGTGGGAAAGTGCTTTTGGTCGTCAATGGGACTGAAGGTGCCTGGCCACCTGCGACGGCTCCAAAATTGGAAACCTGTTCGCGCACCAAAGCTTCTGCATTGCAGGCTGTTCCTATGCAATCTGCACGGCCTCTGGCCAACAGGGTAATAACAAAGTGCGAGCCATCGACAAATCCAGCCGCTGTTGGATCAGCGATGTTGGTGCTGCAACCCTGGACAGGAGTGGCTTCATCAAAATCGACATCCAGCAGACACAACAAAGCCTGCACCTGTACTGTTTCAGTAGCTCCCGGCATCTCGGTATCGGTACTCACCGGCAATGCCATGGAGCCATTGTGCGAATAGTAGTAAAGCTGTGTACGTAATAGCGGATCCGGTTCGCCGAAACAGGGATGTGTTCCCTTGGTAGCTGCATTGGTTAAACCTGCCAAGCCCGCGCCACTGCAGGGTTGCCAGCGGGTTGCACCCACTACACTGGAAAGCCAGCCATCGGTGCCGTTGGGCAGTACATTCTCTACCGCGGAAGCCAGAATCCTTGATGTCGTATTGTCACTGAAAAATTCCTTGGCATGATGAATGCCCGATTCTGCCGTGTGGAATGCCAGTTTTTGCCTCATGTCATTGGCTGAGCTGCGTTGGTCAAACACACCCACCCGCATGGCGAAAAAGATCATCAGGGTCAACATCAACAGGATCAGTACACCGGTAAAGGTGGTAATAAGTCCCTGTTGCCGATTGGCGCTTGGCCGGTTTGGCCGGGTTAAAAATTTCAGCGAGTTCATAGGAGTACCTTTGCTCACAGGGCTGCAACCGTTTCAGAGAGGAAGTCGTTACGTATGCTGATCACATCTTCCATGCGGCGGGTAATGTTGGCTGCAGTAACCAGTTGCGCATCAATACGGAAGCGGATCTTTCGCACACGCTGGGAAATGGTGTTTCCCGCGCCGTCATCAGAGATCACCTGGGAATAGGACAGGGCATCATTGATGTTGAATCCCGTAATATTCATGCTGCCTGGGTTGGTGACCTGTACCCAGTCGGTGTCTTCAGCGTCGCAGTCGGGTGCGCTGTCCTCATCACCAGTCCACATCTCCAGCGCGCCTATACCGCCAATTGCACTCAAACGAAAGCCACCAGCAGCATCATCGGTGGAGTTACCGTCGTGACTCCGATCCATTTGATAAGTGAAGCAGTTTTGTGCGTCGTTGATATTGATATCTGCGGCCATGGTTACCGTGCCATCACTGAAGCAGTCCTCGTTGGCATAGCAGCGGAAGGCCCCCGCGTTGTAACTGGCCCGGCGCACATCGCGGGTCAGCAACTGCATGGTCGAGCGCAAGTCATCACTGAGCTTGGTCATATTGACGATGCGCGATGTATTTCCCAGTGAATTGGCCATCAGTGCCACCATGGATGCGGTGACCACCAGACTGATGCTCATGGATACAACGGCTTCCATCAGGGTGAATCCAGCCTGGTAATGACTGCCAGGCACGGCTCGTGTTATTGAATATTTAGCAAAGGTTTTCATAGCCATGCTCCTGGTAAGCTTATGCATCTACGATCTCGGGTACTGCGCAAACGCTGTAACCCGGAACTTTATGGTTGTTATCTTTCGAACAAAGTGTTGCCTGACCAGTCCGGTTCATTACCAGAGTGAGTTGGTAAGACTGGCTGTCCGAGCTCAATTCGATGTTTAGATCATCTCCGAAGTCATCGAAGATTCCACGTATGGGGTCATAGGTGTAATTCGCATCACCGCTGATCGATTTCAGCAAGTCGCGGCTTCCTACGTTGAGATTGGAAATCACGCTGGGTGTGGCATTGATCGCGCAATAATCGGTTTCCGCTGGGACGGTTTCGTTGCAATCGCAGGCGGCTTCGCCCACTGCGGTCCCAAAACACCAGTTGTTATCGGCGGTGCGTGACCAGGATATCGTTATGAAGTCATTTCGCTGCGTGGCCTCCAGCTGGGCGGAGTTCACGAAGGCCATGATTTGCTCAGCGCCATGCGTAAGCTGACGCTTTTCGATCATGTCGCGATATGAAGGCAACGACAGTGCGGCGGCAACTGCCAGCAGCACCAGCGAAACCATGAGCTCTATAATGGTGAAGCCAGCGTGTCGCGAAAATTGAACAGCTTGTTTGGCCTGGAGTGGCCGCGGTGCGGTGCTAAAAATCCTTTTCTGCATGACCTTTAATCCCTATAAAGTCAGACTCATCCGTGAGTGAAACCATTATAAGTTTTCAAACAGGTATAGATACAGATCGGGGTTCCGCTGGGCCATCAAAATATGCCGTTCGTCCGGATAGGCCTTGTTACAGGTGCCTTTTCGGAACGATTTCTTCGACAAGTTCGTGCTGATTGATGTATGTATTGGTATATAAGTAGCTACGCAGATTCAGATCATCTGCTGCTGGGTTTTAATCACTGAATCAGGAAGAATCAGGTGCAACTATGAAAAGCGTGAATGGAATCAGGAAAGTCGGATTTACCCTCATCGAATTGATGTTTGTGCTGGCCATAGTCAGCATACTGCTGGCATTGGCGTATCCGTCCTATGTGGATTATGTGCGCAAATCGAAAAGAGGCGAGGCTCAACAGCTGTTGATGAACTGGTCAGTCAACCAGGAAATCTGGCGCTCAAACAATGTTGAATACGCAACATTGGCTCAACTGCCTGCACCAACCCACAATGATTATGTTTTTACCCTTCCGGTTCGAACTGGCACTGCGTTTACCTTGCAGGCTGCAGCACGTAACGATCAGGTTAACGATAAGGCTAGAGGCGGCACGGCATGCAGCACTCTGAATCTCAACAGTGCGGGCAACAAGTTCAGCGCTGGCACAGTCGCTGTGACCATTTGTTGGGACTGAGTAACGCTGGTGGTCAAAAATTGAGTCGCAGTTGTTTACTTCTATGCAGTCCCAGCTGGCATCCGTTTTGTAAAAGCCGTTAGTCCCCATTGCCGCCAGGATGCAAATTGGGGTATGCTTTTGCGTCTGTACAGTTTATCGGCAAAAGTCTTAAGTCAATCGACCGGACTGGTGCATACAAAGGAATAAGGGAGTTTCTTTCCATGTCATTTAAAGGGGACATGGTCAGCGAACCGGTACATGGAGTTGTACCAACTCTCCCATAGGGACAGCATTTCTTGTGCAATCATCCTGCGCTTGAAAGCGAGACTGGCCGTTTGATGTCTTAAGGGGACATGCCAAATGAGCAGTTCAGCATTATCAAAAATCCGCGGTATCACTGCTGTAGAAATCCTTATTGTCCTGGGGATGGTGGCAGTGATCATGTCGTTTTTTGCCAATACTTTCACTCGATCCGTCAGCAAGGGTGATTTAGTGGTTGCGGTTGAAGGCTTGAACTTCTCAGTTCAAAGTGCTCGCAACATGGCCCGACAACTGGAAACCGACGTGATCATGCACTTACACACCGGCCCAGATAACACAAAACACTCCATCGATTTTTCTTACCCCAACCGAAGTGAGTCATTGAGTAGCGAGAATCTGTTACAGGAATTCGTGCTGCCTGCCGATATCCGCTTGATGGCTGATGTGGCAGTCATTCACTTCGACGCCAGGGGCCTGGTCGACACACCGGCCAGCCTGCTGTTGATTTCGCAAGTCGAAGGGCAGATGCAAGAGAGCGTGTTAGTGCATTAAATTCCTGGCTTGGCCGGGTTTGCAGGATATCGCAGTAAAAGGCTTCAGCTTGAAGTCAGCTTTGGATTGAAGTGGTTAACAAACTGCCCATTTACGTCACTAATTACCTGCCAGTGGCGGCACAGTCGGTATGTTTTAAGTTCGGTAATATTTGTAACATATTGAATTTGTTATTGAAGTATTTATATCACAAATATGGCATAAATCATGCTTATTTGTTTTAAAACAACGGAAGTTATTCAGTAACCAAGGGAGATATATCATGCGCAAGTTCAGTTTATTTTTACTTTCCATCAGTTTGATCGCGATTTATTCCTCCTCTATTTATGCTGGCCCACCAACGGACGGAGTTTGTGGTCCTTTGAAAGAAGATGGTGTTACCAAGGGATTGTATGGATTGTGCATTGCATACCATGCATCTGGGGCCAGCAATCAAGTGATCCTGGACAACTACAATAAAAAGAAAGGCCCATCTGATCCGGTCATGCCGGGAACGGATGACAACCCACCAACCTTGAGCTGTCCTTGCTGGAATACTTTGAGCGCTGAAGATATCGGTGCTGATCAGGAGAATGTGCCACCAGCTGTTTGCTTCCTGAGTCCCGATTTGGACCAAATAATTTACCAGAGCACGGAAGTGGGCGGTGATTCTGAGAATTTAGCTGCCGCTGATGGTGCCTGCCTATATACCAATTCAGCTACTGGAGCTGATTATTTTGATGGCAACCTGAGCGATTTGCAGGAACAAGAGTGCCGGCTTGAAATTCTCGACCTGGCCATCCGGGATTTTCAAGAATTTATTACTGACTGTCTCTGATCGGAATAAGGCTTCAATAGCAACAAACAGCCCCGGCGCGTAAGCCCGGGGCTGTTTAATTTGGGTGTGATCAGTCATACAACGCAAGCATGAATACCGTCAGCGATGGGCTTGAGCCCAGGCTCTACTCTTGGTGATCACCTCGCTTATTCCGCAACTTGTCCCAGTACTCCAGCCGCTTCCTGATTTCACGCTCGAATCCGCGTTCGGGTGGATCGTAATAGCGCTGGCGTTCCATCTCATCAGGAAAATAATTCTGGCCGGAAAAGCCTTCCGCCGTATCGTGATCGTATTGATAACCGCTGCCGTAACCCTGCTTCTTCATCAGGCTGGTAGGCGCGTTAAGGATATGCTTGGGCGGAGACAGCGAACCGGTTTGCTCCGCCGCACTGCGAGCCGCGCCATAGGCTGCATAAGCGGCGTTTGATTTGGGCGCAGTGGCCAGGTAAATCAGCGCTTGCGCCAATGCCAGTTCACCTTCCGGACTGCCCATGCGCTCATAAGCCTGCCAGGCAGCGATGCAGGTAGGCAGTGCCTGCGGATCGGCCAGGCCAATGTCTTCAATGGCCATGCGGCTCATGCGCCGTGCGATGTATTCCGGGTGTTCACCGCCAGCCAGCATGCGGGCGAACCAATACAATGCTGCATCGGCATCCGAGCCGCGCACCGATTTGTGCAGGGCCGAGATCAGGTTGAAATGCGCGTCATCGCCTTTGTCATACAGCGGCGCACGGCGCTGGACGATACGCAGCAGGGCTTCGGTATCCAGCACTTCATCCTGGGCCAGTATCTGTTCACACATGGCCAACACGTAGCGCCCGTCGCCATCCGCCATGGCTTTAAGCGTGGATCGGGCTTGCTCATCGGTAGCCAGTTTGCGCCCTGCGTCTTGCTCAGCGCGTTCGATCAACGCTTCGAGTGCGGCATCATCCAGCCGTTTGAGCACGTAAACCTGTGCGCG
>JBBKVS010000334.1:0-4598 GCA_037968555.1 Lysobacterales bacterium
ATGGACGTCAGTTCGACTGAATTCCTGCAGCGGCTTGCCGGGCTGGATGTACTGCATGGGCTGATCAACAACGCTGGCACCAATCGTGTCGGGTTGATGGCTGAGCAAACCGACGCTGACTTGGATGCCGTCATCGCACTGAATATCCGGGCGCCATGGCTGATCTCTCAAGCTGCCATACCGGCGATGCGCCGTACCGGCGGCGGTTCCATCGTGCACATGTCGTCGCAAATGGGTCACGTCGGTTCCCCACAGCGCACACTGTATTGCATGAGCAAGCACGCCATTGAAGGCCTGAGCAAGGCCATGGCGGTGGAATTGGCGGCAGAGCGGATTCGCGTCAACACCGTAGCGCCCACTTTCGTGCGCACGCCGCTGACTGAGCCCATGCTGGCCAGGCCCGAGTTTGCTGAATTCGTCATGGGGATGATTCCCATGAAACAACTGGCTAGCCAGGACGACGTGGCGAATGCCTGCATCTTTTTGCTCAGCACGCTCAGCGCCACCACTACCGGCAGTTGCCTGAAAGTGGATGGCGGCTGGACCGCGCAGTGACCCGCCAATGACCGATTTCAGCAGCAACTTCGGAACCCTGAACTGGCTGATCCTGCTGGTCTATATCGTGTTCAACCTGGCCATCGGGTTTGCCCTGAGCAAGCGGGTCACTACGGCGGAAGACTTTTATGTGGGCCGCAAAACCACACCCTGGTGGGCCATCGGCATTTCGGTAATCGCTACCTATGTCAGTGCACTGACCTTCCTGGGGGCACCAGCCTGGTCCTATTCCGAAGGCTTGTCGGTGATGGCCATACACCTGAATTACCCGTTGGTGATTTTCATCGTGATCACCTTTTTCCTGCCGTTTTTCTATAACAGCGGCGTCGCATCGATTTACGAGTACCAGGAAAAGCGCTTTGGCCCCAAGGCCCGTAGCCTGATTGCTACGATATTCCTGGTCAGCCAGACCATGACCTCAGCGGCAATTCTGTATGCCACCTCTCTGGTATTGCAGTTCATCACTGGCATTGATGTGATTCACGCCATTGTGATCGTAACCGTCGTCGCCCTGGTCTATACCACCATGGGCGGCACCGTGGCGGTGATCTGGACCGACGTATTCCAGTCGGGCGTGTTGTTCGTCGGCGCCTTTATCATTTTCTTCGCACTGCTGGAAAACCTCGATACACCGCTGTTGCAGACCCTGTCGGAGATCAAGGCTGCCGGGCGCTTGAGCGCA
This sequence comes from Lysobacterales bacterium, assembly GCA_037968555.1. Classification (GTDB taxonomy): domain Bacteria; phylum Pseudomonadota; class Gammaproteobacteria; order Xanthomonadales; family SZUA-36; genus JAWXBM01. The sequence continues at coordinate 1,238 of JBBKVS010000334.1, forward strand.
CTGGATTTTTCCGGTGGGTTTGACCATGTCACTTCCGCCTGGTCAGGCATCGTGGCCATGACGCTGTACCACGTCACGGTTTACGGCACCAACCAGATGATGGTGCAGCGCACACTGGCATCAAAGAATATTGGTGATGCCAAAAAATCCTATCTGTTGATGGGCTTTGCTGCTTTCTTCATCTACTTCCTGTTCATTTTCATGGGTGTTCTGTTCTGGGCTTACTACGGCGGCAGGGCATTTGAGAACGGCAACACCATCATTCTCCAGTTTGCTTCGGATTATGCCATGCCCGGCCTGATGGGCATCATCGCTGCTGCGGTGATGGCTGCTTCCATGTCCAGCCTCAGTTCGGCGTTTACCTCACTTTCGACCATTGCCACGGTTGATTTCTACCAACGCCACTATCGCCGTGATGAAGCACCGGAGCATTACCTGAAAGTCACCCGCTGGTTCACCGTGTTCTTTGGTGCGCTGGTTATTCTCCCGGCCATTGCTTACTCAAAAAGCGAGGGTTCCATCCTGGAGATTCTGAGCCAGGTGGGTTCGTTTTTTGTGGGTGCGCAGCTCGGCATGTACACGCTGGGTTTCTTCTCACGCCAGGCGACGGAAAGAGGCCTGCTGGTCGGGACCATCAGTGGCTTCGCCGTGGTCTGGTGGGTGGCAACCCAGACTGACATTGCCTGGCCGTGGTACTGCCTGATCGGAGCCGGCTCCAACATCCTGATCACCCTGCTGGCCAGCCGCTTGATTGATGGCAAGCAGCTGCACTACTCGCCATACAGTGTCTTTGGGCAAACCGCCGCATTCCAACGGGATGGACGCGCTGAAAAAGACGGTTCCTGGTACCTGGTACCTGGCCGCGTCGACAAAGTGAGCTGGTTGCTGCTGATATTTTTCGCCCTGATCCTGATCGCTCTTTATCTCCTACAATCCTGGGTTCCGTGAGTTTCTGATGAACATGCAAACTGAGAGTCTTGAAAAACGCCTGGTGCGCTACACCGAACTTGTTCCGTGCCTGAACGCCTTTATCGATACCCGCTCACCGGGCAGCGACAAAAAGGAAAACTTCACCATTATCGGCCCGGGTGTGGCTGAAAACCCTGAACAGCACGTACACATCCGCATTCCGCATGGTTTCAACATCGGCGGCGCCAGGCAGCCACCAGGATGCCTGAACTCGCAACACAGCCACCTCACTGAGGAAGTGTTCCTGGTTCACAGTGGCAGCTGGGCATTCCGCAGCGGTGTAAATGCAGATGACGGTGAAATCATCCTGCATCCGGGTGACGTTATCAGCCTTCCCACGGACATTTTCCGAGGCTTTGAAAATGTGGGTGAGGCTAGCGGCTACCTGTTCGCCGTGTTGGGTGGCGATGATCCGGGGCGCGTTACCTGGGCGCCACGGGTGTTCGACCTGGCGAAAAATTTTGGTCTGGTGTTGCTGGAGGATGGCTCACTGGTGGATACCAATCTCGGCCAGGTGGTTCCTGCAGGGAAAAACCCCATGCCGCGCACCAGCGAAGCACAAATCGCCGAACATCGCGTAGTGAATTCGGAACAGATGAACGACACCGTTATCCGCCGGGCTGACTATCCCTGGTCCACAGACACTGCCCTGGCGGCATTCGACGGCGTCGAAGAAGCTGCCTTACTGGGCCCTGCCAACCCGGCGGAAAACACCCCGGCAGGTATCTGTGCCTGGGATCACGGTTTTGTATTCAGAGCCTTGCAGCTGCAGCCAGGCGCAACCATCCCCCGCCATCAGCGAGCCGAAGAGGAAGTGATTTTCGTGCAGGAAGGTGCTTTGAGCATTGAGGTCAATGGCGAGTATCTGGACTTGAGTACGGGTGATACCTTTACCACGCCGATTGGCAGCAGCCGTGCTTTTATCAACAACAGCCCGAAAGAGTGTGTTTGCTACATTACCCGCAGGGGTAAGCAGCCGGCTGCTCCTTTGTTCCAATAATCAACCCCAAAACAGGCAGGGCATGCAGCTGATGAAAACGAGTACTGATCGCATACTCACCACTCATGTTGGCAGCCTGCCCCGCAGCAAAGCCGTTACCGACGTGGTGTTTGCCCGCGAGCAAGGGCAAGACCCCGATGTGGCGATCAGCAAGCGCACCATCCGCGAAGCCGTATCCTCTGTGGTTCGCAAGCAAGTCGGGGCCGGCGTGGATATCGTCAGCGATGGCGAGATGAGCAAGATTTCCTATGCCACCTACATCAAGGATCGCATTACGGGATTTGAAGGTGACAGCCCCCGACAACCGCCCAAAGATCTCGAGGAATTCCCTGGTTTTCTGCAGCGGCAAGCATCTTCCGGTGGCACTCCCAACTATAAAAGGCCCTGTTGTGTAGGTGAGATCCGCCTGAAGGACAGTGCTCCAGTTAATGAAGATATCGAAAACTTCACTTCAGCACTGCAGGGGAGTGGTGCCACACAAGGGTTCATGAACGCCGCCTCACCCGGCGTTATTGCCCTGTTCCAACCCAATCAGCACTATCCCGATCATGAGCAATACCTCGAAGCACTGGCGGAAGCCATGCGTTTTGAATACGAGGCCATCGTGGCTGCCGGCTTGATACTGCAACTGGACTCGCCCGATCTCGGGCTGGGTCGGCACATGATGTTCAAGCACAAGACCGATACCGAGTACCAGCAATTGGCGCAGCTGCACGTTGAAGCTCTGAACCATGCCACGCGCAATATTGCGCCTGAGCTGATGCGCTTGCATGTCTGTTGGGGTAACTATGAGGGCCCACACCATTGCGATGCTCCCATGTCGATGGTTTTACCCATCGCCCTGCAAGCACGACCCCAGGCTTTGCTGTTCGAATCATCCAACCCACGGCATGCGCATGAATGGGTCGTGTTTCGCGACAGTCAGATTCCGGATAACAAAATACTGGTACCAGGAGTGCTCGATTCCACTACCAATTTCGTCGAGCATCCCGAGCTGGTATGCGAAAGGATCTGTCGCTTTGCAGATATCGTAGGTCGTGAACGCGTGATAGCCGGGACTGATTGCGGGTTTTCTACTTTTGCCGGTTTTGGTGCCGTCGATCCCGACATTGTTTACGCCAAACTGGCTGCCATGGCAGAGGGTGCTCGGCTGGCAAGCTCAAAATTGTGGTGATTATGGGGTCCTGCAGTGCAGCGCAGACTTGAAATCCCCACGGCTGATCAGAAGCCCAAATCATCCGATGAGTATATTAAGGCGGCGCAAAAGTTTGTCACCTGATTCAGTTTCGAGCAGCGTGGTCAATGCGTACCGGGTCGCCAGTGCACAAGTACATCAAAATTCCGGTTAACAGCATATCTGTTCAAGCAAACTGCAAATCAGGCTGACTACTC
>JBBKVS010000335.1:0-35727 GCA_037968555.1 Lysobacterales bacterium
CATCCAGATGGTGGTGACTTTGATAGCACCGATCGCAATGGAAGATGGGTTGCGTTTTGCAATTCGCGAAGGCGGCCGCACGGTTGGTGCTGGCGTCGTAGCCAAGATCTTCGAATAAACAACCTGACGCGTTGCGCATTTGCGTGGCGCGAATTTGACGAGTTAAAGCGAGTACATAGAAATGGCTGACCAGAGAATTCGCATCCGGCTGAAGGCATTTGATCATCGATTGATTGATCGTTCTGCTGCAGAAATCGTGGAAACCGCGAAGCGTACCGGTGCCCAGGTGTTGGGGCCGATTCCTCTGCCTACCAAGATTGAGCGCTGCACGGTACTGATTTCTCCGCACGTCAACAAGGATGCGCGTGACCAGTATGAAACCCGTACTCACAAGCGCCTGATGGATATTGTGGATCCGAATGACAAGACTGTGGATGCACTGATGAAACTGGATTTGGCTGCTGGCGTTGACGTGCAGATCAAACTGTACTGATCAATAGACACTTGGCGGCACTTGGCTTAAAGAAGGCATAAGCAATGAAGATTGGAATAATTGGGCGTAAACGCGGCATGACCCGTGTATTCACCGAAGAGGGTGACAGCATTCCGGTTACTGTGATTGAAGCCGGCCCCAACCGGGTTACACAGGTCAAGACTGCTGAAGTGGATGGCTATCGTGCCGTGCAGATAACTACCGGTACCCGACGTGCCAGCTTGTTGAACAAGCCTGCAATTGGTAAATTCGCTGCCGCTGGTGTGGAAGCTGGCGAAGGCCTGTGGGAATTCCGCTTGCCAGTAGGCCAGGGCGATGATGTAGAGACCGGTGCAGAGTTCACGGTTTCCATGTTCGAAGCCGGAGAAATGGTTGATGTTACAGGCACGAGTAAAGGTAAGGGATTCGCAGGCGCAGTAAAGCGTCACAATTTCCGTACCCAGGATGCCACGCACGGTAACTCACTGTCACATCGTGCACCAGGTTCGATTGGTCAAAATCAGTCACCAGGTCGGGTATTCAAAGGAAAAAAGATGGCTGGGCATATGGGCGACGAGCAAGTCACCACTCAGAATCTTGAAGTAGTTCGCGTGGATGTTGAACGGAATCTGTTGCTGATTAAAGGCGCAGTACCGGGTGCTCCAGGTGGCCACGTGACGGTTCGTCCGTCCGTGAAGACTAATTGAGGAGATGACCATGCAACTCACAGTAGCTGGTGGTAATGAAATCAAAGTCTCCGAAGCCACGTTTGGTCGTGATTTTTCAGAGGCACTGGTGCACCAGGTCGTAACTGCCTATATGGCAGGCGCCCGGGCAGGCACCAAAGCACAAAAGACCCGTTCTCAGGTTTCCGGTGGTGGTAAGAAGCCCTGGAAGCAGAAAGGCACCGGACGCGCACGCGCTGGTACCATTCGCAGTCCGATCTGGCGTGGTGGTGGTGTGACATTTGCGGCTGTTCCGCGGGATCATTCGCAAAAAGTGAACCGCAAAATGTATCGTGCTGCCATTCAGGCCATTCTGTCTGAATTGGTGCGGCAGGATCGTTTGCTGGTTGTAGATTCTTTTGAGCTGGCTGAACCCAGAACTAAAGACCTGATCGAAAAATTGGGTGGGCTGGAATTCTCTACTGGCCTGATTGTTACCAACGAGATCAACGAAAACGTATTTTTGGCCTCCCGCAATATACCTGGTGTATATGTGCTGGATGTTGAAGGGCTGGACCCGGTTAGTCTCGTGGGTTCAGAAAAAGTAATCATGACCGTTGAAGCGGTTGAGAAAGTCCAGGAGTGGTTGGGATGAGCAACAACAGATTGATGCAGGTCCTGCTGGCTCCGCGTGTGACAGAAAAAACAACTCGCATAGGCGAGCAGAGCAATCAGTACGTATTCCGGGTAGTTACGGACGCAGTTAAATCTGAAGTCCGGGATGCAGTGGAATTGCTGTTTGGTGTCAATGTGGAATCCGTTCGCATTGTTAACGTCAAGGGCAAGAGCAAAGCTTTCCGCAACCGCCAAGGTAAGCGTAGCGATTGGAAGAAGGCTTACGTACGCGTGCAGGAAGGTCAAGCAATTGACTTCCTCGGCGGCGAATCAGCTTAAGGACCAGATTCATGGCTATTGTTAAGGCAAAACCGACATCTCCAGGCCGGCGTGGCGTCGTCCAGGTTAAACACGATCATCTGCATAAGGGTGAGCCGTGGGCAGCATTGACTGAGAAGAAGTCGAAAACCGGTGGGCGTAACAACGCAGGCCGAATTACAACACGGCATAGAGGTGGTGGGCATAAGCAGCACTACCGTATGATCGATTTCAAGCGCGACAAGGACGGTATCAAAGGCCGGGTTGAGCGTATTGAATACGATCCTAACCGTACAGCTCATATTGCGCTGGTGCTTTATTTGGACGGCGAACGTCGTTACATCATTGCGCCTAAAGGCATACATGCGGGCGACGAAGTACAAAGTGGCCGCGATGCTGCGATCAAGCCAGGCAACTCATTGCCGCTGCGCAATATCCCGGTTGGCTCCGTGGTTCATTGCGTGGAGCTGACACCGGGTAAAGGTGCCCAGTTGGCGCGTAGCGCGGGAGCTGCTGTGCAGTTGGTAGCGCGCGAAGGGCAGCATGCAACCCTGCGTTTACGCTCCGGTGAAATGCGCAAAGTCCAGTCCCATTGCCGCGCAACGATTGGTGAAGTTTCCAATTCCGAGCATAACCTGGAGAAGCTGGGTAAAGCTGGAGCCAAGCGCTGGATGGGTATACGTCCAACGGTTCGTGGTGTTGCCATGAACCCGGTGGATCACCCACACGGTGGTGGTGAAGGACGCACATCAGGTGGACGTCATCCAGTATCGCCATGGGGTGTTCCAACCAAGGGTTACAAGACCCGTAAGAACAAACGCACGAACAACATGATTGTTCGCCGTCGTTCCGGTAAATAACAGGTAAAGCCATGCCACGTTCGATTAAAAAAGGACCGTTCATCGACCATCACCTGGCCAAGAAAGTCAGTGATGCCGTTGAAACAAATAACAAGCGCCCAATCAAGACCTGGTCGCGTCGTTCCATGATCCTGCCGGATATGGTGGGTCTGACGATAGCAGTCCATAACGGCCGCCAACACGTGCCTATTCTGATCAATGATCAGATGATTGGCCATAAATTAGGTGAGTTCGCCGCTACCCGTACTTTCCGCGGGCATTCCGGCGACCGCAAAACCAAGTAGGTATGAGCGATATGCAAGCCAAAGCCATTTTGAGAAACGCACGTATTTCACCCCAAAAGGTGAGATTGGTTGCAGACCAGGTTCGCGGTATGCCGGTTGAAAAAGCCGAGCAGTTGCTGGCGTTCAGCCCGAAAAAAGCTGCCCACATGGTCAAGAAAGTTTTGTTGTCGGCAGTAGCCAATGCAGAACACAACGATGGTGCGGACATCGACGAGTTAAAGATAGCGACCATCATGGTTGATGCGGGTCCGATCCTGAAGCGTGGCCGGGCTCGAGCTAAGGGTCGCGGAGCACGAATTTTCAAGCGAACCAGTCACATTACGGTGATGGTCGCAGATAGCAACAATACGGGACAAGCATAATGGGTCAGAAGGTACATCCAACCGGTATCCGACTGGGCATATCGAAAGACTGGAACTCCACCTGGTTTGCCAGCAAGGGCGACTATGCGGAGCAGTTGATATCCGACATTGAAGTACGGACTTTCCTGCAAAAACGTCTGGCACAGGCTGCGGTAAGCCGCATCCAGATTGAACGTCCGGCCAAATCTGCCCGGATCACGATTCATACGGCCAGGCCGGGCATTGTGATTGGCAAAAAGGGTGAAGATATCGAGACTTTGCGTCGCGAAGTAACTCAACTGATGGGTGTGCCAACGCATATTACGGTTGCCGAGATTCGTAAGCCGGAACTGGACGCACAACTGGTTGCTGAAGGCATAGCCCAGCAGTTGGAACGTCGCATCATGTTTCGCCGCGCCATGAAACGTGCAGTAAGCAACACCATGCGCCTGGGTGCACTGGGTATCAAGGTTTGTGTTGCTGGCCGTTTGAACGGTGCGGATATCGCTCGAAGCGAGTGGTATCGCGAAGGCCGCGTGCCTCTGCATACCTTGCGTGCAGATGTTGATTACGGTTTTGTCGAAGCAAAGACAACTTACGGAATATTGGGCGTTAAAGTCTGGATCTATAAAGGCGAGGTTTTCGACCTTTTTGGAGGCGCTTCAAGTGACAAGCGTAACCAGGCCAACGCCGGTTAGGAGATAGAGCAATGCTGCAGCCCAAGAGAACAAAATTCAGGAAACAGCAAAAAGGCCGTAACCGTGGTTTGGCTCATGTTGGTAATCGCGTCAGTTTCGGCGAGTTCGGACTGAAAGCGACTACTCATGGCTTTGTTACTGCACGGCAGATTGAAGCGGCACGTCGCGCCATCACCCGTTTTGTAAAACGTGGCGGTAAGCTGTGGATCCGCGTGTTTCCTGATAAGCCAATCACCAAGAAGCCCGTTGAAGTTCGCATGGGTAAAGGTAAGGGAAACGTTGAATACTGGGTGGCCCCGATTCAGCCTGGTCGAGTTTTGTATGAGATTCAGGGTGTAACTGAAGAGGCTGCACGGGAAGCTTTCCAGCTGGCTTCCGCCAAGCTGTCTGTAAGCACCACATTTGTTAAGAGGTCTGTGCTGTGATGAATGCACAAGATTTAAAAGTTAAAAGCGAGAAAGAGTTGCGTGAGCAGCTGTCGGTTCTGTTGCGCGAGCAGTTCAGTCTGCGTATGCAAAAAGGTACCGGACAGTTGGTCAAGCCGCACGAGTTGCGTCGTGTACGTCGTGATATTGCGCGGGTCAACACTGTTCTCAATGAGAAATCCAGAGAAGGTAAGGCGGCATGAGCAGCACTGAAGCCCTGCAGGGCAGCAAAGTTGGACGCGTTGTCAGTAATAAAGCTGACAAGACTGTGACCATAAAAATCGAACGGCAGGTTCAACACCCGCTGTATGGCAAATACATCAGGCGCACGTCAAAAGTGCATGCGCATGATGAAGAAAACAGCTGCACAGAAGGCGACCTGGTAAAGATCGTCCAGTGCAGACCGATATCCAAGACCAAAGCCTGGCGTGTCGTGGAAATCTTGGAGCGGGCTCCACAGCTCTGATAAGCCGTGGGATGCCGTTATTAATCGAGGATATCTAAGATGATTCAGATGCAAAGCATGCTGGCAGCAGCAGATAACAGTGGCGCAAGACAGGTCATGTGTATCAAGGTGCTGGGTGGTTCCAAGCGGCGTTATGCGCGCATTGGTGACGTGATCAAGGTCACGGTAAAAGACGCTATTCCACGTGGCAAAGTTAAAAAGGGTGAAGTTTACAACGCAGTTGTTGTGCGCACTCGCTCTGGTGTTCGCCGTGGTGATGGTTCTTTAATCCGTTTTGATGGTAATGCTGCGGTATTGCTGGATAACAAGAACGAGCCCATCGGTACCCGTATTTTCGGACCAGTAACCCGAGAGCTGCGTAATGAAAAATTCATGAAGATTGTCTCGCTTGCACCTGAAGTGCTTTGAGCACCAGTCAGCACTTGAGAGGAGCCAGGAAATGAAACGTATTCACAAAGGTGATGAAGTAGTTGTTATCGCAGGACGCAGCAAAGGCCAGCGTGGCCATGTGTTGCGCGTGCTGAGTGCAGAACAACTGTTGGTGGAAAACGTGAACATGGTGAAAAAACACCAGAAGCCAAACCCGAGCCTGAATCAGGCGGGTGGAATTGTAGAGAAAGAATCGGCAATTCATGTTTCCAATGTTCAGGTTTACAACACGGCATCCGGTAAGGGTGATCGGGTTAGTTTCAAAACCCTGGATGATGGAACGAAAGTAAGAGTTTTCCGCTCCAGCGGTGAAGTAATAGATATTTAATCGCTGAGTTAGCAGGTTCAAACAGGAAACCTGTGACACAGTTTAAATGGGTGTTGAGCTGGCGCACCGTGGTGCGAAGCACAAACAGATAGGATTGAAGGCAATGTCAAGATTGCAGACTTATTACAAAGAAGTCGTTGTTCCGCAAATGATGGAACAGTTTGGCTATGACAACGTGATGCAGGTGCCGAAAATCACCAAGATCGCGTTGAACATGGGTGTGGGTGAAGCGGTCGCTGACAAAAAAGTCATGGATCGTGCCGTAGGAGATATGACTGCAATTTCTGGTCAGAAACCTGTGGTTAACAACGCCCGCAAGTCGGTGGCGAGTTTCAAAATTCGCGATGGCTGGCCGGTAGGCTGCAAAGTCACGCTGCGACGTGAACGTATGTACGAATTTCTGGACAGGCTGGTCAATATAGCCATTCCACGTATTCGTGACTTCCGTGGATTGAACCGCAAATCATTTGACGGCCGCGGTAACTTCAGCATGGGCGTTAAGGAACAGATCATGTTCCCGGAAATTGACTACGACAAAATTGATGTAATCCGTGGTCTGGACGTAACCATTGCAACAACCGCGAAGAGTGATGCTGAAGCGTTGGCCTTGTTGCAGGCATTTAGTTTTCCGTTCAGGGCGAAATAGTTTAAGGATCCAAGATGGCAAAGAAATCTATGCTCAATCGCGAAAAGCGTCGCACACATCTGGTTGCACAGCATGCAACTAAACGTGCCGAGCTAAAAGCGGTTATTACAGACCCAAAGGTCAGTTTTGAAGTACAACAGGATGCAATGTTTAGCTTGCAAAAGTTGCCACGCGACTCCAGTCCGTCACGCCGGCGCAACCGTTGTGCACTATCCGGCCGGCCACGCGGTTTCTATCGTAAATTTGGCTTAGGCAGAAACAAACTTCGCGAAGCAGCTATGCGCGGCGACGTTCCTGGTTTGCGCAAGGCCAGTTGGTAAAGAGGACAGATCAATGAGCATGAATGATCCCATAGCGGACATGCTGACCCGGATTCGTAACGCTCAATCCGTGCAGAAGAAAACAGTCGTGATGCCGGCTTCGAAAATTAAGTCCGGAATTGCACAGGTGCTGAAGGAAGAGGGCTACATCGGCGATTTCCGTTCTTTGGAAGTTGACGGCAAGCCATGTCTGGAAGTGACATTGAAGTATTTCCAGGGTAAGGGCGTAATCACTACCATTCAGCGCGTTAGTCGTCCAGGACTGAGGACCTACCGTGGCACAGAAAATCTGCCAAAGATTCTGAACGGTTTGGGTACCGCAATCGTCAGCACTTCCCGCGGCATCATGACGGACTCGTCCGCTCGTGCCGCAGGACAGGGTGGCGAAGTTTTGTGCGTCGTCACGTAAGGAGATAGGCATGTCACGCATTGCAAAAACTCCCATTGAATTGCCGTCTGGTGTGGAGCTGAAAATTGTTGACGGTGCTGTCAGCGTTAAGGGCCCTAAAGGGACCTTGGGTTTACGACTGCACCCGTCTATTGTGTTGGAACAGGAAGACAAGACCATTACGGTCAAAACGGTAAGCGGCACCAACCAGGCTATGGCCGGAACATTCCGTGCCCTGGTTAATAATCTGGTAACCGGTGTAACGGACGGTTTCGAAAAGAAACTGAATTTGGTGGGTGTGGGTTATCGTGCACAGGTACAAGGCAACACTTTGTCCTTGGCATTGGGTTTTTCCCATCCAGTCGAATATACAGCACCTGAAGGAGTCACTATTGAAGCTCCAAGCCAGACAGAAGTCGTGGTTAAAGGATGTGACAAACAGCGGGTGGGCCAGGTAGCAGCCGAAATTCGTGCTTACCGCCCACCTGAGCCTTACAAAGGCAAAGGTGTGCGTTACTCGGACGAAGTGGTTGTCCGTAAGGAAGCCAAGAAGGCTTAAGGCACATAGCTGAACAGTTATTAGGACATTGATTCCCCGCTGGCAAGGTCTGGCGGGCAGATCGAGAGGAAATTGGGATGAATACGAAAAAGTCAGCACGTTTGCGCAGAGCACGTAAATCTCGTGCACACATACGCAAGCTTGGAGCTGTCAGGCTGACGGTGCACCGCAGTGGCAGGCATATCTATGCACAGGTAATCAGTGCTGATGGTGCAAATGTACTAGCTGCCGCGTCGACCTTACAGTCGGATGTTCGCGATGGTTTGAAAGGCACCAACAATAAAGGCGCTGCGGAAGCGGTCGGCAAAACGGTTGCTGAGCGAGCAGTTGCCGCCGGTGTTACTGACGTTGCTTTCGATCGTTCCGGGTTCCGTTACCACGGCCGTATCAAGGCATTGGCGGATGCAGCGCGCGAAAGCGGTTTGAAATTCTGATAGCGGCCGAATCAAGGCCGGGCGAAACAGGTAAAAAGTATGGCTAACATGGATAGAGAAAATAGCGACGGCTTTTTGGAAAAGTTGGTTGCAGTCAATCGCGTTGCGAAAGTGGTCAAAGGCGGCCGCATTTTCGGCTTCACCGCATTGAGCGTGGTGGGTGACGGAAATGGCAAGGTTGGCTTTGGGTATGGCAAAGCCCGCGAAGTACCCGTGGCAATTCAGAAGTCCATGGAGAAAGCACGTCGTAACATGATTTCTGTAGATTTACGCGAAGGCACTTTGTGGCATGCCATCAAAGCGCGCCATTCTGGTTCCCGTATTTACATGCAACCGGCCTCAGATGGTACGGGTGTAATTGCCGGTGGCGCAATGCGTGCCGTTCTGGAAACCGTGGGAGTACACAACGTGTTGGCCAAGAGTATTGGGTCCAACAATCCTATCAATCTGGTCCGGGCAACCATCAAAGGTCTGCAGTCGATGCAGAGTCCTGATTCCATTGCTGCCAAGCGTGGTAAATCGGTTGATGAAATTCTGGCTAAGGTGGGCTGATTATCATGGCTGGAAAGAAAAACAAGCAGATCGCTGTGACGCTGGTGCGTTCACACCACGACAAGTTGCCAAAGCATCGTGAATGTGTGCGCGGACTGGGCCTGAAAAGGATGCACCAGACCGTGGTGCTCGAAGACACCCCATCCGTACGCGGCATGGTGAACAAGGTTGAATACCTGGTACGAGTGGAAGAAGTCTGACATCCCGTTGAGGATGTTGGGGCAGCTTCTGCGAACCCGATAATAGGAAAGTACTTCAAATGAAATTGAATACATTAAGCCCGGCACCGGGCTCTAAAAAAAATCGTAAGCGCGTAGGGCGTGGAATTGGATCCGGTCTGGGCAAGACAGCAGGTCGTGGCCACAAAGGCCAGTCTTCGCGCTCAGGTGGCTACCATAAGGTTGGCTTCGAAGGCGGCCAGATGCCTATGCAGCGCCGATTGCCCAAGCGTGGTTTCGCCTCGCGGACGAAACGCTATAACGCAGAAGTTCGCCTGTATCAAATACAGGTAATGAATGCTGATGTGATTGATCTTGCAACCTTGAAAAACGAAGGCATCGTAGGCCATATAACGCGCAATGTTAAAGTCATTAACACCGGCGCTATCGAACGTGCTGTCACCATCAGTGGGCTGAAAGTCACCGAAGGCGCAAAAGCTGCCATTGAAGCAGCTGGTGGCAAGGTAGAATAATGTCACGCAGCCCTTCACAAATGGCGGATACGTTGGGTGGATTGGGTCGATTGACCGAACTGCGGCAAAGGCTGTTGTTCGTGTTCGTCGCGCTGATCATCTATCGCATAGGTACCTTTATACCGGTACCTGGCGTAAACCCACAGGCTTTGTTGCAGTTCATGAACTCGCAGCAGGGTACTATCGTTGACGTGTTCAACCTGTTTACTGGCGGTGCGCTGGAGCGGTTTTCACTGTTTGCCCTCGGTGTGATGCCGTATATTTCTGCCTCCATCATCATGCAGTTGATGAGCAGCGCGATTCCGCAATTACAACAGCTCAAGAAAGAAGGTTCTTCAGGTCGACAGAAAATAACGCAGTACACGCGTAATTTTACTGTCATCCTGGCAGCCGTCCAGGCTGGCGGCGTTGCATTTGCGCTGCAAGGACAGACTGCAGTGGTCATGAATCCCGGAGTGGGATTCCTGTTCACAGCCATGGTGTCATTGACAGCAGGAACAATATTTCTGATGTGGCTGGGTGAGCAGATCACCGAGCGCGGTGTGGGTAATGGTATTTCTTTGATCATTTTTGCTGGCATCGTCGCAGGATTGCCGCGTGCAGTTGCTGGTACGCTGGAGCTGGTTAATACCGGGCAATTGAGCATCCCCGCAATGTTGCTGATCCTCGCACTCATACTGGGCGTGATTTATTTCGTGGTACGGGTAGAGCGCGGTCAACGTCGAATCACCGTTAATTATGCACAGCGCCAAGGGCGAGTGGCGTACCAGAATCAGTCCACGCATTTGCCTTTGAAAGTGAATATGTCGGGAGTAATACCGGCAATTTTCGCCTCCAGTCTTGTGATATTTCCCTCCACTCTGGCCACTTGGTTCAGTGGTTCGGGAAATGTGAGCTGGCTGACTGACGTTGCGGCAGCGCTGACGCCCGGAAATCTTGCATATACGATTCTGTATTCCAGCTTGATCATATTCTTTTGCTTTTTCTATACCGCCATGGTGTTCAATTCAAAGGAAACAGCTGACAACCTGAAGAAATCCGGGGCCTTTATTCCAGGTATCCGACCAGGACGTCAAACAGCAGATTACATTGATTTCGTATTGACCCGGCTGACCATGGTGGGATCGATATACCTGGTTGCCGTCTGTCTGTTGCCCGATATATTACGGGTAGTGTGGTCAGTGCCATTCTACTTTGGCGGTACTTCAGTATTGATCGTGGTTGTTGTGATCATGGATTTCATCGCTCAGGTGCAGGCACACCTGATATCACACCAGTACGACAGCCTGATGAAAAAGGCGAATCTGAAATCATACGGCCGGTCCGGCGTGGTTCGGCGTTAAGCAAAGTAACATCCGCTAATGCGGATCCTTGCCGGGGCCTATGGTGCCACCGGTCTGGAAGTTTGGGAGAAGTGAAATGAAAGTGCAGGCATCAGTAAAGAAAATTTGCCGGAACTGCAAGATCGTCAGACGCAAGCGGGTACTTTTTGTCATTTGTACCGACAAAAAGCACAAGCAGCGTCAGGGTTGAGCGGAAACCAGAGTAATAACAGGCTTTTGCCTGCTCTTATGATTCGATATAATGCGCCGTTTACTTGCGCGGCGCGCTAAGGAAAGGAGTTTGTAGACATGGCTCGTATTGCTGGAGTCAACTTACCGGTTCAGAAGCACACTTGGGTGGGCTTGACCTCGGTTTATGGAATTGGGAAAACCCGTTCCTTGAAGATATGTGCGGCTGCGGGTGTAAAGCCTGAGACCAAGATCCGCGATCTTACGGAAGCTGAGGTTGAAAGTATTCGTGCCGAAATTGCACGTATCCCGGTTGAGGGTGATTTGCGCCGCGAAGTTGCTATGAATATCAAGCGACTGATGGACCTTGGCTGCTACCGCGGATTACGGCATCGTCGTGGCTTGCCGGTACGTGGTCAGCAAACCAAAACGAACGCGCGGACCCGCAAGGGACCCCGTCGCCCCATAAAGCGTTGATGGGCAAGCGTTAGAAGTTTGAAATAATTGGCAAGCGTTGTTTGCAGCGCTGATGAATTGAACCGGAATTGGCCAGATGGCCGATCGGTGAACAGTAAATAAGGCAGATTGATAAATGGCTAAAACGATCAAGAAGAAGAAGGTTAAAAAGGTAGTGGTCGATGGTATCGCCCATGTCCATGCTTCTTTCAACAATACGATCATCACCATCACCGACAGGCAGGGTAATGCTCTGTCATGGGCGACCTCTGGTGGCGCTGGTTTTCGCGGTTCACGCAAAAGCACGCCATTTGCAGCCCAGGTGGCCGCTGAAGCGGCAGGTCGCGCAGCACTGGATTATGGTTTGAAAAACCTGGAAGTGCGTGTCAAGGGTCCTGGCCCTGGTCGTGAATCTTCTGTTCGTGCGCTTAACGCGGTGGGTTACAAAATTACCAACATCACTGACGTGACGCCGATCCCACATAACGGGTGCCGGCCACCTAAAAAACGTCGCGTTTGACGGAGTAACATAATGGCAAGATATACTGGACCAACCTGTAAACTGGCACGACGCGAAGGCGTTGATCTGGAGCTGAAAAGCCCGGCTCGTGGGCTGGAATCGAAATGTAAACTGAATCAGCCTCCGGGGCAGCATGGTTCATCCAGGCGTGCGCGTCTGTCTGACTATGCTACCCAGTTACGTGAGAAGCAGAAAGTGCGTCGTATTTACGGTGTGCTTGAACGTCAATTCCGTAACTACTACAAGATGGCAGCAGGTCAGAAAGGGGCTACCGGCGAAAACCTGTTGCGTTTACTGGAAACCCGTCTGGATAACATCGTTTATCGTTTTGGTTTCGCCGTGACTCGTGCGCAGGCGCGCCAACTGGTTTCGCATAAAGGCGTGCTGGTCAATGGCAAGCCGGTCAATATTCCGTCTTACAAGGTACAGCCTGGCGATACCGTTGCTATTCGTGAGAAAGCAAAAAATCAGCTGCGCATCAAGGAAGCCATCACGCTTAACCAGGAGATGGACTTGGTGCCAGGATGGCTGGAGATTGATACACAAAACATGGCTGGTGTCGTAAAGGCTTACCCGGACCGTGCTGATCTGTCGGCAGATATCAATGAAAGCCTTATCGTGGAACTGTACTCCAAGTAAGTGAAGTTCTACAGGCCGGCTATTGCCGGTTCCGGATTTCGCACAATCATGATCGACTACGAGGGCCATCCATATGTTGGGTGTTATTGAAAATATGTTAAAACCTGGCACAGTTGGTGTTGACGCCGTCAACCCGAACCGTGCTCGTATCATTCTGGAACCTCTGGAAAGGGGCTTCGGACATACTCTGGGTAACGCGCTGCGTCGCGTATTGTTGTCGTCTATTCCAGGCTGCGCCATTGTTGAAGTTGAAATGGATGGCGTATTGCATGAATACACCGCTGTAGAAGGTTTGCAGGAAGACATCATCGAAGTTCTGCTCAACCTGAAAGGTGTTGCATTGCGCATGCACGATCGGGATGAAGCAGTTCTGACCCTGAGCAAATCAGGTGCGGGTGCTGTCACAGCTGGTGATATTCAGGTAGATCACACCGTTGAGGTTGTAAACCCGGATCACTTGATCTGTAACCTGACCAAGAACGGCAGCATCAACATGCAGCTTAAAATTGCTCGTGGCGTTGGCTATCAGCCAGCCGCTTTGACCAAGATTGGCGAGCAGGAAAGCCGGCCTATAGGCAGGTTGCAGCTGGATGCATCTTTCTGCCCGGTACGTAAGGTGGCCTACAGCGTGGACGCAGCTCGTGTTGAGCAGCGCACCAATTTGGATAAACTGGTTCTGGACATTGAAACCAACGCAACTATTGATTGCGAACAGGCCGTTAAGCTCGCCGCCAATATTCTGGCAGATCAGCTGTCTGTATTTATAGATTTCAAAGCACGCCAGGAAGTGGAAGTAGAGCAGAAGTCGCAGGAAATTGATCCTGTGCTGTTGCGTCCAATAGACGATCTTGAGTTGACTGTACGCTCTGCAAACTGTCTGAAAGCAGAAAGCATTCTGTACATTGGCGACTTGGTTCAACGCACAGAAGTGGAACTGCTGAAGACGCCTAACCTGGGCAAGAAGTCACTCACCGAAATCAAGGATGTGCTGGCGTCCCATGAATTGTCGCTGGGAATGAAATTGGAAAATTGGCCGCCTGCCAGCCTGGTAAAAGCCTGAACTCTGGAAGCAGAGTTCGGCAAATTGGCTGAGTAAATCGGACAAAAGAGAGAATAGATCATGCGTCATCTTAAGTCAGGAAGGAAACTGAATCGCAACAGTTCACATCGCAAAGCGATGTTCAAGAACATGGCGGTTTCATTGTTTCAAAACGAAATCATCAAGACCACGGTTCCCAAGGCCAAAGAATTGCGTCGTGTTGCAGAGCCTTTGTTGACTCTGGCCAAAGAAGACAGCGTGGCCCATCGTCGCCTGGCTTTCAATCGTCTGCGCGATCGTGATGTGGTTACCAAGTTGTTCAACGAATTGGGGCCACGTTATATAGATCGTCCAGGTGGTTACTTGCGCGTACTGAAATGTGGTTATCGCTCAGGCGACAAGGCACCAATGGCCTATGTTGAATTAGTTGATCGCCCACGAATTGAGGAAGTTGCTGAAGCCTGATAGTAATAGCCTAAGCGTAAAAAGGGCTCAGGAAAAACCCGACGCAAGTCGGGTTTTTTTTATGTCGAACCGAAAGTAAACTTTCAGCCGACGATCATATTCGACTGCCAATCTGGAAAATCAGCAGGGCTGCCGTGTAACCCAATACCGTCATGTAGCACCAGGCAAATATGGGCCAGCGCCAGCTATTGGTTTCCCGGCGTATGGTGGCTACAGTAGCGGCGCACTGCAGGCACCAGGCATAGAACACCAACAAACCCAGCACCATTGGCAGTGTGAAAATCAGGCGACCATCAGGCCAGCTTGCAAGCCGGAGTTTTTCGCTCAAACTGGCTTCATCAGCTTCAGAACCGACAGCATACAAAGTACCCATAACCGCCACTACAACCTCTCTGGCCGGAAACCCTGCGATCACAGCGGACGAAACCCGCCAGTCCCAACCCAGAGGTTTAAATACAGGTTCAACCCATCTTCCCATACGTCCGAGCCAACTTTGTGACAGCTGCTGAGCGGCCTGCTCGTTGTCGATGCTTAATTCACGTTCGGCGATCAATTCGCTGCTTTGCATGGGGGTGCTGAAATCCGCGCGCGGAAAATAGGCCAGTACCCAAACGACCACAGCAACGGAAAAGATCACCGTTCCGGCGCGCTTGAGAAATACACGAGCGCGATCCATCAGCTTGATCGCCACAGTCTGCAAGTTCGGCTTGCGAAATTCTGGCAATGCCAGCACAAACGAGGGCTTGGGACCGTGCAACGCTGTGGATTTCAGTAGCCAGGCTGTCGCCAGTCCTCCGGCTATGCCCAGCAGGTAAAGGCCAAACAACACCAGGCCCTGCAAGTTGAGCCATCCTATGGAGCTAGCGGGTACAAAGGCCGCAATCAATAATGCATAAATCGGTAGTCGGGCTGAGCAGGTCATAAAGGGAGCCGCAAGAATAGTGGCAATGCGGTCTCGTCGATTCGGAATCACCCGGGTAGCCATGATGGCGGGCACAGCACAGGCAAAGCTGGAAAGCATGGGAATTACCGATTGCCCTGACAGGCCTACCGAACGCATCACTCGGTCCATCAGGAACGCGGCCCTGGCCAGGTAGCCAGTGTCTTCAAGCACGATGATGAACAGGAACAGGATCAGGATTTGTGGCAGGAATACAATGACGCTGCCAACGCCGGCAATAACACCATCGGCCAGGAAACTACTCAGCATGCCTTCACCCAGGGCATTCACTACCGAAGTCCCCAGCGCGGATGCCATGTTGTCTATGCCATCCATTAATGGAGTTGCCCAGGTAAATACGGCCTGGAAGACCAGCAGCATCAGGCCAAAGAACCCCATGGTTGCTGGCCAGGGACGATTGACCCAGCGCCTGAATTTTGCACCCAGCTGTGAAATTACCGGGGCGGGAGAAATTATTTCCTGCAACACCGATCGCACCCAGCGATAGCGAATTCTTGCCTCAACGGCTTGTGGGGACTGATTTCCGAACAACTCGTGGCTGCAGGCATTTACCCGCTCACGACCCAGGTTTTCGTGCAGTTGTTTTGCAAAATCACTGGCTGGATGCAACAAGCCTTGAGCCGCCTCAATACGGCTGATCTGTCCTGCACTTTGTGCGCTCAGTTCGTTGGCCATGATAGTTAATTGTGGCCATGACTCTGGCGGTTCCGGTATCGGCAGATTGCCAATACCATTCAGCAAAGTTTTCAGGTCTTTGATGCCTGCACCAGTGGTGGACAATACCGGGCAAATGCTCACCTGCCGTAAATGTTTTTGCAGCAACACCTGATCGATAGCTATACCGTTCAAGCTGGCCATATCTGACATGGTCAGGGCAACGATGGTAGGTATGCCGAGTTCACGTAACTGCTCTAACAGAAACAGCCCCTGGTACAAGTGCGTAGCATCGAGTACAAACAACAGGCAATCCGGCGCTGCTAAATCTGCGACGCGACCCAACAGGAAATCGACGGCGATGCGCTCATCTGCCGAGTGGCCACCTAAACAATAAATACCCGGCAGATCAACCAGTTCTATGGCGCTGCTTTCCAGTTGAACTATGCCCGTATGTTTCTCAATCGTAACGCCCGGAAAATTTCCGGTGCTTTGTTTCAACCCAGTCAGGCGATTAAACAAGGTGCTCTTGCCGGAATTGGGATTGCCAATAACTGCGACCTTGGCTTGAGGTTTACGACGAATGCCGATGTTTTTCAGGGAAACAGCAAATTCTTTCGGTTCAGGCATGCGCCTGTTCCAGAGCGATTTCAAACTGACGAGCATCCTCCCGGCGAATGGAAATGGATGAACCAAACATGCAGACTTCGATGGGATCACCCCCTATCGCAACATTCTCGATATGCACCGGCACATCCTCGACCAGGCCCAGAACCATCAGCCGGACTATTGAGTCCTGGCTGGCATCGACGGCGGTTATACGGCCACGTTGGCCTGGTTTCATATCTGCCAAAGTCACAACAGCTCCAAATTATTGTTGATCATCATTCTTAAATGAGATTAATTCTCATTTAAGAATCGATTGTAATTGAAATCGCGGGAAGAAACACAATTCAGGCTTATTAATTACGAAATTCGCGGGAGTTGTGGGGAGATCGGGTTGTTAATGCCAACAACCCGGTTTGATATCAGGTACTTGACTGATGCCATCGACCTTTTTTAACGACTGCGCGACAAGCGTTGTCACGAAAGTGATAAAGCCAATGATTGAGGCTGGGTGCGTCAATCAAGGCAATGTCTGCCTGGTATCCAGCCTGCAAGCTACCGATACGGTGCTGTCGATCCAGCGCTTTTGCTGCTACATGTGTCGCTCCCATTAAAACTTCCTGGGGAGTCATGGATTGCTGCAGACAAGCCAAAGTCATGGCCAGGGGCAGGTGGTAGCTGGGGGCTGAGCCCGGGTTGAAATCGGTTGCGATTGCAACGGCAA
Organism: Lysobacterales bacterium; assembly: GCA_037968555.1. GTDB lineage: Bacteria > Pseudomonadota > Gammaproteobacteria > Xanthomonadales > SZUA-36 > JAWXBM01. The sequence goes on from JBBKVS010000335.1 coordinate 17,067, forward strand.
CGCCGGCATCCAACAGGCTTCGTGCCGGAGTTTGCCGTTCGTTCAGGTATAAGGAAGCCAACGGCAGGCTGACCGCCACCACACCCGCTGCCGCCAGCGCTGCGATACCGCTGTCACTGACATACTCCAGGTGTTCTGCCGACGTGGCTTGCAGCTCTGCCGCCAGTGCCGCGGCACCCTGGTCGGAAAGCTGATCAGCATGAACTTTCAATCGCATACCATAGTTGCGCGCAGTTGTGAGAATCCGCCGTGCTTCAGCACAGCTGAATGCTCCTTCTTCAACGAAAATATCGCAGTATTCTGCCAGCTTTCCTGCAGCAACCCTGGGTATCAACTGCTCACACAACAATTCGACGTAAGCGTCGCGTTGGTTGCTGAATTCCACCGGAACGGTATGTGCACCGAGGAAAGTGGCTACCAGCTCAACTTCGTGTTTGACCGCAGCACGTCGATACACTTCCAATTGCTTCATCTCGTTGGCCAGGTCCAGGCCATAGCCGGATTTGCATTCGACGGTGGTAACGCCCAGTTTCAGCATGCCATCCAGGCGATGCAGAGTGGAACGCAGCAGGCTACCCTGGCTGGCACCACGAGTAGCAGTAACGGTGCTTTTGATGCCACCGCCCGCCTGTGCAATTTGCTGGTAACTGGCACCAGACAACCTTAATTCAAACTCCTGTTCCCGCCAGCCACCGAAGCACAAATGAGTATGGCAATCGATCAGCCCAGGTATCACCAGGCCTCCCTGGCAATCGATAACCTGCTCATCTGCATATTCGGTGGGTATTTCGCTGGCTGGGCCTACCCAGACAATTTCCTGTGAATGCCATACCAACGCGGCGTTGCGAATCAGGCCGGCGTCTTTTTGTGAGGCAGTCGCCGTGCAGGAAGCTAGTTCAGCAATGTTGCGGAGTAATGGCACGATGGTTTATGGCCTTGGGTTAGGAGACTAGTGCAGCGGGTCTATGACTTGTTCGACCTGCTCAATCAGGCAAGCTTCACGCAGTATCGTGGCACACAGCTCGATATCGTTTCTGACTTCATAATCCTGGTGTGCATGCGGGATTCTGGTTCGCAAGTACTGCTGTGCAGCATGCACAGCCGTGCCTGGTTTCAGAGGCAGGCGGAAATCCAATGCCTGCGCAGAAGTCAGTAGTTCAACTGCCAACACATACTCAACATTATTCAACACCTCCAGCAGCTTCAGAGCACTGATAGACCCCATGGACACGTGGTCCTCCTGTCCCAGGCTGGTGGGTATGGAGTCTACCGATGCCGGATGACACAGGATCTTGTTTTCTGACACCAGCGCCGCTGCCGTGTATTGCGGAATCATGAAACCGGAATTGACTCCTGTATCGTGCATCAGCAAGCGCGGCAAGCCATCATGGCCTTCGAGCAAGAGGTAGGTCCTGCGCTCCGAAATGCTGGCCAATTCAGCCAAGGCGATGGCAGCAAAGTCCATTGCCAGCGCCAGGGGCTGGCCATGGAAGTTACCGCCGGAAAGTATGTCGCCGTTGGAGAAAACCAGCGGGTTGTCTGTAACAGAATTCAGTTCGGTCTCAATCACCGTGATCGCATAGTCCAAAGCATCGCGGCTGGCGCCATGAACCTGGGGTACGCAACGCAGGCAATAAGGGTCTTGCACCTTGCCACAATCACGGTGTGAATCCAGGATCTCACTCCCGGCCAACAGATTGCGTACGTTTTCCGCTACCTTGATTTGCCCTGGATGGGGCCTGATAGCGTGTATTCGTTCATCAAACGGAACAGCACTGCCCTGCAGGGCTTCCAGGCTCATGGCAGCAAGCACATCGGCCTGCTGGCGCAATTTCAATGCGCGCTCCAGAACGTAGGCGCCGTAGGCGGCCATCAGTTGAGTACCGTTAATCAACGCCAGGCCATCCTTGGCTTTGAGTGAAATTGGCTCTAAGCCGGCCTGTTGCAAGGCCTGCCGCACATCGCGTTTGCCATTGAGCTCTGCATCCCAGAGTTCGCCACGGCCTATCAGCGGCAAACACATGTGGGCCAAGGGTGCCAGGTCGCCTGAAGCACCAACACTTCCGCGGCTGGGTACCCAAGGAATCAATCCATTTTGTTCGAAGGCCAGTAACTGATCGAAAGTGCTGCGGGATATCCCGGATTGGCCCAAGCCAAGGGCATGAATTTTCAGCTGCAGCATCAGCAGCGTAATGTCTGCGGGTACAGGCCGGCCCACGCCACAGGCATGGCTAAGCAGGATGTTCTGCTGTAAGTCGGATAATTGATCTGCACTGATGCGGGTATTTGCCAACACACCGAAGCCGGTGTTGATACCGTAATGCGCCTGTCCGTCCTGTAAGGCATGCATGACAATCTGCCGGGACTGGTCTACAGCAACATGTGATTGCCGCAACTCTGACATGCTGCTGTCCAGATCATCGTACAGGCTGGCAACACGAATGGGCACACTGGATAGTGTAAGGTTCATGTACAGGTTTTATCCGTTGATCATGGGCAGATCAACACCACGTTGATTTGCAGTGTCGATTGCGTCCTTATAGCCCGCATCGGCGTGCCGCATAACGCCAGTTCCGGGGTCTGCCGTCAATACCCGCAGCAAGCGCCGATCGGCCATTTCAGTGCCGTCTGCCACACAGACCATACCCGCATGCTGTGAATAACCTATACCCACGCCACCACCGTGGTGTATCGATACCCAACTTGCGCCGCAGGCCGTGTTCAACATGGCGTTGAGCAGAGGCCAGTCGGCGATGGCATCCGATCCATCCAGCATGGCTTCGGTTTCGCGGTTCGGCGAGGCCACCGATCCGGCATCCAGGTGATCACGGCCTATCACCAGAGGCGCTTCGACTTTGCCTTTCTTGACCAGCCAATTGAACTTGAGACCTGCTTCTGCTCGTTCTCCATACTCGAGCCAGCAAATACGTGCGGGTAATCCCTGAAACTGGATTTTCTCCTGTGCTTTCCGGATCCAGCGGGCCAGGGCTGTTTTTTCAGGAAACAACTCCAATATGGCCTGATCGGTCACGGCGATATCGGCAGGATTGCCACTTAGAGCCGCCCAACGAAAGGGCCCGGCGCCACGGCAGAACAAAGGCCGGATGTAGGCGGGTACAAAACCCGGAAAATCGAAAGCCTGGGCCATGGCGCGGTGATCTGCCACCTGGCCACGCAGGTTATTGCCGTAGTCAAAGCAGATCGATCCCTTGGCTTGCAGGTCGAGTATGGCTTGCACGTGCAAGACCATGGAATCCAGGACAGCGTTATCGTAGGCCTCAGGATCGGTCATTCGCAGCTCAGCAGCAGCTTCCAGTGTATGACCGGCTGGAATGTAACCTTCGCGCAAGTCGTGGGCCGAAGTCTGGTCAGTGACAATATCGGGGACGATGCCCCGTCGCACCAACTCCGGCAGTATTTCTGCAATATTTCCCAGCAAAGCCACTGACAAACCACCTTCTGCCTGATCCAACAGGCTTAATGCTTCATCCAGGTCGGTGGCCATCAGATCGCAATAGCCGGTTTCCACACGCCGTTGAATGCGCCTGGGGTCAATTTCAATTGCCAGACACTTGCCGTCATTCATGGTAACGGCCAGGGGCTGCGCGCCACCCATGCCCCCCAGTCCGGCAGTGACCACCAGTTTGCCTTTGAGGCTACCGTTGAAATGCTGTAATGCGCATTCGGCAAAGGTTTCGTATGTGCCTTGTACGATGCCTTGTGAGCCAATGTATATCCACGAACCGGCCGTCATTTGGCCGTACATGGTCAGACCTTTGCGCTCAAGTTCACGGAACACATCCCAATTACTCCAGCGTGGCACCAGGTTCGAATTGGCAATTAAAACTCTGGGAGCTTCTTCATGGCTGCGGAAAACGCCCACAGGTTTACCGCTTTGTATCAGCAGGGTTTCGTCATTTTCAAGTCGTTGCAGGGTGCTGACGATACGATCAAAACAATCCCAGTTGCGTGCCGCCTTGCCGGTTCCGCCATAAACCACCAGGTCTTCTGGTTTTTCGGCCACATCGGGATCTAGATTATTCATCAACATGCGCAAGGCGGCTTCCTGGTGCCAGCCTTTGCAGCTGAGGACTGTTCCATGACTGGCCTTGATTTGTCGCACAGCAGCGTCCATCATTTCAATATAAGGGCTTGATTTTACGCGTCCAGGCAGGCTCGCGCAGATCATTGCTTGAGTAATCCGGGATTATAGAGGAACCCGCTACTGTTGGCCGGGTCTTTAAAACAGAGTATGTAAAGTAACAGGCCTGCATTCCGATCCTCGAAGGACTTATTTAATGACAAGAATATTCCAAGCCAGAATCTGGTTTTTACTGGTGGCGCTGAGTTGTGCTGCGCTGCTGGGCTATGCACTTTATGTTCAACACGCCCTGTTTATAGATCCGTGTCCCCTGTGCATTTTCCAACGCATTGCCTTCTTGTGGGTGGGGTGCTTTGCCTTGTTGGCAGCCTTGCATAATCCCTTAGCCACAGGTCGCTGGGTTTATACTGTATTGGTGCTGATTGGTTGTGCCGGTGGCGCTGCGATAGCAGGGCGACATGTCTGGTTACAAAACCTTCCTGCCGATCAGGTGCCAGAGTGTGGCATGGGCTTGAACTACATGTTGGACACCATGCCTTTTGCTGATGTGCTGAATAAGGTGTTTTACGGTTCGGGGGAATGTGCCCAGATCGATTGGACATTCATGGGCCTGAGTATGCCCAGTTGGACTCTGGTCTGGTACATTGGGCTGGCGTTAAGTACCGTCGTCGTGGTGCTGATCAACCAGCGCAAATACAGTAAATAAGCAAGGATTTTGGAGTAGCAATATGAAAAGCGTAAGACCCCCGGTGCAAAAAGTATTGGAAGCAGAGAATTGGACACCGGAATCATGGCAAAACTTTTACGCCTTGCAACAGGCCAAATACCCGGATGCAGATGAGTTGGCGCGTGTTGTGCGCCAATTAAGCCAGCTACCTCCGCTGGTTACTTCCTGGGAAATTCAAACTCTGAAGGAGCAGATTGCCGATGCCCAGGCTGGGCGCAGCTTTATGTTGCAGGGTGGTGATTGTGCGGAAAACTTTGACGAATGTACTTCGCCGCTGATCACCAACCGGCTCAAGGTTTTATTGCAAATGAGCCTGGTATTGGTTCATGGCATGCAGATGCCAGTGTTACGGGTGGGGCGTTTTGCCGGTCAGTATGCAAAACCACGTTCTTCCGATGAAGAAACCCGCGATGGCATCACGTTACCCAGCTATCGTGGTGACCTGGTGAACTCCATTGAATTCACACCGGAAGCCAGGCGCCCGGATCCTCGACGGCTGGTACAGGCCCATTCCAGCTCCGCCTTGACCATGAATTTCGTTCGGGCGCTGGTGGATGGAGGCTTTGCAGACTTACATCATCCCGAGTATTGGGATCTGAACTGGGTACAACATTCGCCATTGGCTGAAGAATTTCACCGACTGGCCGAAAGTATTGGGAATTCCCTGAAATTCCTGGAGACCATCAGTGGTCAGGATGCCGGTAGCTTACGCCGGGTAGATTTTTTTACTTCACATGAAGCTTTGCATCTGCACTATGAGCAGTCTTTGACTCGCCAGGTACCACGCCAGTGGGGCTGGTTCAACCTGTCCACACACTTTCCATGGATTGGTATGCGAACTGCAGCTCTGGACGGGGCACATGTTGAATATTTTCGTGGTATTCGTAACCCCCTGGGCATCAAAATCGGCCCGGGTATGTCCCAGGAATGGCTGTCTGGCTTGCTTGAAACTTTGAATCCGGGCCGCGAAGCGGGTCGTATTGTGCTGATTCATCGCATGGGTGAGAATCGTATCGAGGAGCAACTGCCCGCCCTGATCAAAGCCGTTCAGGATACCGGAAGCCCGGTATTGTGGATTTGTGATCCCATGCATGGCAATACCGAATCCACCGCATCTGGAATCAAAACCCGGCGTTTCCGCAAAATCATGCACGAAGTTGAATTGGCCTTTGATATCCATCGCGATTGTCATTCCAGGCTGGGTGGTGTCCACCTGGAACTTACCGGTGAAAACGTCACTGAATGCACCGGCGGCGCACGGGATTTATCAGATGAAGACCTGAAACGGGATTATAAATCCACGGTTGATCCACGCTTGAATTATGAACAGTCACTGGAGTTGGCCATGCTGATTGTGCGGAGTTCCAAGCGCAAATCCTCCTGAGGTTCAGGGTCGTGTAATCTTGGCTTTCATAAGTCATTGTGGCTTTGTATAATCATCTATGAAAATTTTCGTAGATAAAAGGCAAGCAAACGGAATTTATTGGTGACGATGCTAAAGTATCGGCTTCTGGCTTTGTTGGTGTGGCTAATGCCTGTTTCTGCCTGGGCTGCAGAGCCCGTTACCAAGTCTTTTTCTCATACGGTATATTTGCAGCCCTATAGCAAGCTACGCCAGGCTGCAGAACAGGGTGATGCTCAAGCCCAATATGATCTGGCGTACCTTTATTACAAGTCCGGCAGCGATCCCGAAATCACCGGTGTAGCCCATAACGAGCGTCTGGCTGCCCGTTGGTACCGCGAAGCCGCCATGCAGGGTCATCCCAGCGCTCAATACAATATGGCTGTACTGCATTTGCAAGGCCATGGAGTAGAGCGTGACGCAATAGTGGCTTATGCCTGGTTGCTGCTGGCAGCAGCCAAGGGTCATGAAAGCAGCAATGAATTGATAGCTGAGTTGGACGGTGTGTTAAACGCCCGCCAGATTGAAGAAGCTCACGTTCGCAGTGCTGCATTGCAGGTATCCAAAATACGTCGCGCATACGCTCAGGATGATTAATGCTGACACGTTGGCTGAGCGCACTGCTGTTTTTATTTCTAAGTGCGGGACTGCAGGCTGACCAGGAAGCTGTTGAACATCAGCTCAAATTTGAGCATAGGAAAAACCAGTATGTCGATGTCCGGCTGACCATTCCTGTGCAGTCGGAGACCATCGATCTGGCCATGCCCAATTGGACGCCGGGTTCTTACCTGATTCGTGACTATGCTGCCCAGGTAGAGGGTTTGCAGGCTCGCGGACGGACTGGCAAAGAGTTGGCGGTCAAAAAAATTGAGAAACACCGTTGGCGCGTAGAAACAGCGGGTGAGGACTGGATTGAAGTCAGCTACTCGGTTTGGGCAGGTGAGTTGGCAGTAAATGCAGGCTGGATAGAGAATGATTTTGCGATACTCAATGGCGCTGGTGTGTTTTTGTACAACGAAACCACCCGGAAGTTACCGCAACGATTACACATTGTAGCGCCAGATTCCTGGCGCAATATTCATGTTGCTTTGCCGGGTCCGGGGCCAGATCAGGTTTTCACCGCGAAGAATTATGATGAATTGGTTGATAGCCCGATTCTGTTGGGAAACACGACCACTTATCCATTTGAAATCGAAGGCCAGAAATACGCATTAATCAATCAAGGCGATACCCGGCTCTGGAACGGTAAACAGGCTGCGGATGACATCTCGCGCATCGTCAAGTCTGTACAATCCTTTTGGAAAATCAACCCCTTGGAACACGAGTATCTGTTCATGAACATCATTGCCAGTGGCAGTGGAGGGCTGGAGCACGATTACAGCACGGTGATGTTGAGTTCGCCCTGGCAGATGCGAAATCGTGAAGATTACATACGCTGGTTGTCGCTGGCGACACACGAGTTTTTCCATGTCTGGAATGTGCGTCGCTTGCGTCCGCAGGCGCTCAACGAGTATCAGTATGACAAGGAAACATACACCCGGGAATTGTGGTTGGCAGAAGGATTGAGCAGTTACTACGACAATTTATTATTGTTCCGGACAGGACTAATAACCGTGGAAGAATACCTGGTCCTGTTGGCAGATGAAATTCTGAATTACGAACAGTCCCCTGGTCGAAAAGTCCGCAGTGCTGAGCAGGCTTCTTTCGACGCCTGGATCAAACATTACAAGCCGGATGCCAACAGCATCAACAGCGACGTCAGTTATTACCGTAAAGGTTCATTGATCGGTTTTGTCGCCGATACCGCGCTTCGAGAATCGAGCAAGCAGGAGTTTTCACTGGATGACATCATGCGGGAAATGTACCGGCAGTATGGGCCTGCTGGAATCACCTCACGAGGTTATCCGCCACGTGCTTTTGAGGAATTGATAGAACAAAAAGCAGGTAAGCAGGTTGCCCAGCAATTGGAAATCCTGTTAACCACAACTGCCGACCCAGATGTAGACGCAGCCTTGGATTACTACGGTTTGCAGCTGGACAGAGCTCCGTCGCGCCTAGCCGCCGAGACGGTGGGCAGTCCTGTTCCAACCGATTTTGGCCTGGTGTGGGGCAGTCAGGAGTCCTTGCTGCTTGTTGAGACGGTAGTGCGTGGAAGTAGTGGTGCCCTGGCTGGCGTATTGCCGGGTGACGAATTGTTGGCCGTTACTGGTCAAAGAGTCAACCGGCTGAACATCCAGGATCGGATGTTGCGTATGCAGCCAGATGAGATGGCTGAGCTATTGCTGGTGCGCAATGGCCGGGTACTGACCCTGCCGGTTCAGGTACAACACGCCATCCCGGACAAATATCGCATAGTGATAAAACCCGAGATTAACAAGCGCGAAAAAGAACGCATGGAGCGATGGCTGGGCCTGCAACTGACTTTCAGGCGAAACTGATTCAAGTATGCTCTGAAAAATTCAGCTTCTTTTGAAATCTGCCTCTAGTCCGCCTCGCGAACCAGAATCAGGTGTTCAGGCTTCGTTGCGAACCCGATCTGCGCGTTTGCGTTCATGCTCCAACAGGAAGACCTTGCGCAAACGTATGGATTCTGGCGTAACTTCTACCAATTCATCGTCTTCAATGAATTCCAGCGCCTGCTCAAGTGTCATTTTCAATGCGCCATTCAATTGCACATTTTCGTCCTTGAGCACGGTCCGGATATTGGTCAGCTGCTTGGTTTTCAAAGGGTTTACCGTCAGGTCATTGGCGCGGCTGTGTATACCCACGATTTGTCCTGTATAAACATCAACACCCGGTTCAACCACCAGGCGACCGCGTTCCTGCAGATTCACCAGCCCATAAGGCACAACCTTGCCAGTGCCGTTTGAGATCAATACACCGTTGGTGCGCGGTGAAATCACCCCGGGCTGATAGGCAGCATAATGACTGAAAATGTGGAACATCAGACCGGTTCCGGCCGTCAGCGTGCGGAATTCGTTCTGGAACCCGATGAGTCCACGGGCCGGAATGATGTACTCGAGGCGAACCCGGCCTTTGCCGTCCAGCTGCATATTCTGAAGTTCAGCTCTACGCTCACCCAGGCGCTCCATAACAGCACCCTGATAATCGGACTCCAGATCTGCCACCAGATGTTCAAAGGGTTCTTCTTTATGATCGCCCACTTCATGCAGGATGACTTCGGGGCGTGAAATGGCCAGCTCATAGCCTTCCCGGCGCATGGTTTCGATCAGGATAGACAAATGCAATTCGCCGCGTCCTGATACTTTGAATCGCTCAGCATCCTCGGTTTCTTCGACGCGCAGCGAAACATTATGGCTGGCTTCACGTAGCAGTCGTTCCCGCAATTGCCGACTGGTCAGGTACTTGCCTTCGCGACCGGCAAAAGGTGAATTGTTCACTCGAAAAGTCATGCTGATGGTGGGTTCGTCCACTGTCAGGGCCGGCAAGGCTTCGGGTGTTTCGCGATCACACAAAGTGTCGGAAATTCCCAGATTTTCGATGCCGGTTACGGCAATGATATCCCCTGCTGAAGCAGATTTGACTTCGGTGCGTTCTAATCCATGAAAGCCTAATACCTGGAGTACACGGGCATTGCGCTTTTCGCCTTCGCGGTTGATGACACAGATCGACTGGTTGGTTTTAATCTGCCCGCGCTGAATCCGGCCAATTCCAATAACACCGACGTATGAGCTGTAATCCAGAGAGGAAACCCTCATCTGGAACGCGCCATCTGCATCCACATCGGGGGGTGCAACGTTCTTCAGGATGGATTCAAACAGTGGGCGCATATCGCCGTCTCGTGCTGAATCTTCCAGGCTGGAGTAGCCCTTCAGGGCCGATGCATACACGACTGGGAAATCCAGTTGTTCATCGGTGGCTCCCAACTTGTCAAACAGATCAAAAGTCTGGTCCAGAACCCACTGCGGACGCGCACCTTCGCGATCAATCTTGTTGATGACAACGATGGGCTTGAAGCCCATTTCAAAAGATTTCTGGGTTACAAAACGGGTTTGTGGCATGGGGCCATCTACCGCATCCACCAGCAGCAAAACGGAATCCACCATACTCAGTATGCGTTCGACTTCACCACCGAAATCAGCATGTCCCGGGGTATCCACGATATTGATACGCCAGTCCTCTTCACCATCGTTCCAGATTACTGAGGTGTTTTTGGAAAGGATGGTAATGCCACGCTCCTTTTCCAGGTCGTTGGAGTCCATTGCGCGCTCGGGCCGGGCAGCGCGTTCACCGAGCGTTCCGGATTGTTGCAGCAGGCAGTCGACGAGTGTGGTCTTGCCATGATCGACGTGCGCGATGATGGCGATATTTCTCAGGTTTTCAATCACGATGGTACTTCTGGTGAAGGGGGGCGCACGTTACCCTGTTTTCATAATAAAATCAATGAGAACTTTGAGCGAAACCCAGCGCTTTGAGCGCCCCGAAAAGAGCCTCGGGGCAGTTTTTCGGTAGCATCTTCCCGGCAAAATCACGGCGGTTACGGTAATTCTTGCGCAGGGCGTCAAACTCGGCTGCTGCTATCTGACCGCGCGCATGCAGACAGCTTCTCAGCGTCTGCTCATCTGCCTCCACTGGGCATGCCGTTAAAATTACCTGCTCCAGCGACTCTGATGGGCTGATGGCAAAATTTTCAGTCGGGGGCGGATGAGGTGCTAATGGCTCTGTATATTGAAGTTGTTGCCAGTCCAGAAACTGGCGAAACAGCATGCGTGTGCCATTCAGTTTGCCTTCCAGGCTGTAGCCGGCCACATGGGGCGTTGCTACTGTGACTTTATCCAGCAGTGCCGCATCAATCACGGGCTCGCCCGGCCATACATCCAGCGCAGCCATACCTTTCCCCGAGTTTAACCAATGGTTCAAGGCCTTGGCTTCAAAAATCTCCCCGCGGGAGCTGTTTACCAACAGGGCACCCGGTTTCAGCGTCGAGAAAAATTGCGAGTTTCCCAGGTGCCGGGTGGCATACAGACCCACATCAGTCAACGGAACATGGAAGCTGATCAGATCACAATTAACAATTTCCCCCATATCCACCAGGCCGATTTGGCCCGTCTCGGCCAAGGGCGGGTCACAAGCCAACACCGTTTTGATGCCAATAATTTGCAGCAATTTGCGCAAGCGGCTGCCTACATTGCCCAAGCCGACTATGCCGGCTGTCATGCTGGATAAGTCCAGCTTGGCTTTTCTGGCCGCGAGCAGGATCATGGCCAGGGTGTACTGGGCTGCAGCGTCAGCATTGCAGCCTGGTGCATGGCAGCAGCGAATTCCGGCTTGCTGCAGAAATTCGGTGTCTATGTGATCTATGCCGATAGTGGCAGAGCCAACAAACTGAACCTTACTATTGGCCAATAACTGTTCATCGATGCGGCTGACTGATCGGATCAACAACACATCGGCATGCAGGGCATCGGCATTGCTGATTGCCCGGCCTTTCCGACGGAGAATGCTGCCAAACCTGCCAAAGGTCTCATCCAGGCCTGGAATGTTTTCATCCGCAACGATGCGCATAGCTACAGATTCCATAGATTATTAGGGCGACAGGGCTAACTATTAACCAATTCAATATAAAGGCTGGAGTATTAATTGGCTATAATATTCAAGTCAGGTGATCAACGTTTTGTTTCGATCACGTTTCATTATCAAGCACCCCGATTTTAGCGCAAGGAGTCCTTTATGAAATCTCCCGTTCGAGTGGCCATTACTGGTGCCGCCGGTCAGATTGGTTACCAACTTTGTTTCCGCATCGCATCCGGCGACATGCTGGGTCCGGATCAGCCGGTTATTTTACAATTGCTGGAAATCACACCTGCATTAGGCGCCTTGCAAGGTGTTTGTATGGAGCTGGACGATGCCGCGTTCCCATTGCTGGCTGGAACCGTCGCCACAGACCAGGCGGAAGTAGCCTTCAAGGATGCAGATTTCGCTCTGCTGGTAGGTGCAAAACCCCGTGGCCCCGGCATGGAACGTAAAGACCTGATTTCCGAAAACGGTAAAATATTTGGCCCGCAAGGTCGTGCGCTGAATGCCGTGGCCAGTCGTGATGTGAAAGTACTGGTGGTCGGTAACCCGGCCAATACTAATGCCCTGATTGCCCGTGCAGCTGCGCCAGACCTTAACCCGCGAAACTTTACCGCCATGACTCGCCTGGACCACAACCGCGGCTTGGCGCAGTTGGCAGCCCATATCGGCGTGCATCACAGCCAGATAAAGCGCATGTTGATCTGGGGTAACCACTCTGCCACTCAATATCCGGATATTCGCTTCACCCGGGTCGCTGGCAAATCGGCCACAGACGGTGTAGACCAAACCTGGTATCGCGATTCCTTTATTCCAGATGTGCAGCAGCGCGGCGCAGCTGTCATCAAGGCAAGAGGCGTATCCAGTGCAGCCTCGGCTGCTTCGGCAGCCATTGACCACATACGCAGCTGGACTTTGGGGACAGCCGATGGCGACTGGGTGTCCATGGCGGTACCCGCTGATGGCAGTTATGGGATTGAACCCGGTGTGATTTATTCCTATCCCTGTGTTTGCAAGAATGGGGATTACGAAATTGTGCAGGGGCTGGAAATTGATGATTTCAGCCGCGAACGCATGACGGTTACCGAAACCGAGCTGCGCGAAGAACGGGCTGCAGTGGAAGACCTGCTCTGATGTCACAAGGAGAAAAACTGCGTCAGGCTGTGCGTGAGAACACACCATTGCAGGTGGTAGGTGCCATCAACGCTTATACCGCACGCATGGCACAAGCCATTGGCCACAAAGCGCTGTACTTGTCAGGCGGAGGTGTTGCTGCCAATTCATTGGGCCTGCCGGATCTGGGTATCAGTTCCTTACACGACGTACTGGTGGATGTGGATCGTATAACCCATGCCAGTGATCTGCCTTTGCTGGTAGATGCAGATACGGGTTTTGGTGGCGCTTTCAATATTGGTCGTACCGTTCGTTCGCTGATACGTTCCGGTGCAGCCGGATTGCATATCGAAGATCAGGTGGCCAGCAAGCGTTGTGGCCACAGGCCAGGCAAGGCCATAGTTACTCAAGCTGAGATGGTGGATCGCATCAAGGCTGCTGTGGATGCGCGTTCGGACGCCGGTTTCGTCATCATGGCTCGTACCGATGCATTGGCGGTAGAGGGCATTCAGTCTGCAATCGACAGGGCAGCAGCATGTGTAGAGGCAGGTGCTGACATGGTGTTTCCTGAAGCCATGCGCGATCTTGAAGACTACTTGAAGTTCAAAAAGACGATTAAGGTACCGATTTTGGCCAACATTACTGAGTTTGGCCATACGCCGTTGTTCACTACTCCCGAACTTGGCGCCGTAGGCGTCGATATCGTGTTGTATTGCTGTTCTGCCTACCGGGCCATGAATCGTGGAGCTGAACGGGTTTACCAGGCATTGCTGAATGATGGTCATCAGCACGATGTACTGGACATCATGCAAACACGCGCAGAATTGTATGACTACCTGGCGTATCACGATTTTGAAAGCAAGCTGGATCAGCTGTTTACTGATCAAAGTGCAACAGATATAAACGAAGAGGTTTAAAAAATGGCTGAAACAAACAAAGGCGCAGGACTGCGAGGACAGACCGCTGGCCAAACCGCAATTTGCACTGTTGGAGCAGAAGGCAACAGCTTGCGCTACCGCGGTTATGATGTGGTGGATCTGGCGGAGAATGCCAGCTTCAACGAAGTGTCTTTCATGATCCTGCAAGGTCATTTGCCCAATAAGGACGAGCTGGGCGCTTTCAATGCCCGCCTTAAAACCTTACGCAAACTGCCTGTTACTTTATGCGAAGTCCTTGAGCGGATACCAGCCGACGCCCATCCCATGGATGTAATGCGCACCGGTTGTTCATTCCTGGGCAATCTTGAGCAGGAGCTGAATTTTTCCAACCAGTTGAATGTGGCAGAGCGATTGCTCGCCAGTTTCCCTTCCATGGTGGTTTACTGGTATCGCTACAGTCACGAAGGCATCCGGATTGATACCGACAGTGATGAAGAATCCATCGGAGCACATTTTCTGAGATTGTTGCACGGCGCATCGCCCAGTGAAGTGGCGGCCAAAGTCATGGATGTCTCACTGATACTTTATGCAGAACATGAGTTCAACGCTTCCACCTTCACCGCCAGGGTCTGTGCATCAACTCTGTCAGACCTGTATTCCTGTATCACCGCTGCGATTGGCTCCTTACGCGGTCCACTACATGGTGGCGCCAATGAGGCGGCCATGGATATGATTGAACAGTACGCTTCAGAAGAAGAAGCGGTAGCTGATGTTTTGCGCAAACTGGAGGCCAAGGAACTGATCATGGGTTTCGGACACGCTGTTTATAAATTGCGCGACCCCCGTAATGACATCATCAAGAACTGGTCACGCAAACTCTCAGAGACATCTGAGGACAAGGTGCTCTATCCAGTGTCAGTAGCTGTTGAACGTACCATGAAAGAGCAGAAAAACATGTTTGCCAATGCGGATTTCTTCCACGCCAGCGCTTATCATTTCATGGGTATTCCCACCAAACTGTTTACACCCATATTCGTGATGTCGCGGATAACCGGTTGGGCTGCACATTGTTTTGAACAGCGGGCTAATAATCGCATTATCCGTCCCGGCGCTGAGTACATAGGTCCTGAGCCGCGACAATACGCTCCTATTAATCAACGCTGAGAGAATTCAGGATCGGTCAGAGTTACCGCGATTTGATGTTTCAGAATCAAAAAGGCCACCGCAAGGTGGCCTTTTTGATTTCATTGTTTTGATAAAATCAACGCTTCATGAAGTTGAAAAACTCTTCATTAGTCTTGGAGGCTTTCAACTTATCCAGCATGAATTCGATCGCTTGTGCCTCATCCATGGGGTGCAATAATTTGCGTAATATCCACATTTTCTGCAGCTGATCCTGCGAAATCATCAGCTCTTCACGGCGCGTGCCTGAGCGGTTAATGTCTATGGCAGGATAGGTGCGACGCTCAGCGATTCGGCGATTCATGTGAATTTCCATGTTGCCGGTGCCTTTGAATTCTTCGTAAATGACTTCATCCATCTTGGAACCCGTGTCCACCAGCGCAGTGGCAATGATAGTCAACGAGCCGCCTTCGGTTACATTGCGAGCCGCACCAAAAAAGCGTTTGGGGCGCTGCAGGGCGTTGGCATCCACACCGCCGGTCAAAACCTTGCCGGATGAGGGTGCGACGGTGTTGTAAGCTCGCGCCAGACGGGTGATGGAGTCCAGCAGGATGACTACATCCAGTTTGTGTTCGACCAACCGCTTGGCCCGCTCAATCACCATTTCTGCAACCTGAACATGGCGCGATGCAGGTTCGTCAAAAGTGCTGGATATCACTTCGGCATCCACCGAACGCTGCATTTCGGTTACTTCTTCTGGTCGCTCATCAATCAGCAGAATGATCATCTTGCAGTCAGGATGATTGGCACGGATGCTGGTCGCGATGTTCTGCAGCATGATGGTTTTACCAGCTTTGGGTGGTGAAACCACCAGGCCACGTTGGCCTTTGCCTATAGGAGCTACCAGGTCAATGATTCGCGCAGTAATATCTTCGGTACTGCCGTTGCCTCGCTCAAGGTTCATCTGTCTGCGGGGGAATTCCGCTGTCAGGTTTTCAAACAGGATTTTCTGTTTGGCCGCATCGGGCGATTCGTAATTCAATTCCTGCACTTTCAAAAGTGCAAAATATCGTTCGCTGTCCTTGGGCGGCCTGATTTTGCCGGTCAGCATGTCGCCGGTGCGCAGCGAAAAGCGGCGAATCTGGCTGGGTGACACATAAATGTCATCTGGACCGGCCAGGTAGGAACTGTCCGCCGAGCGCAGGAAGCCAAAGCCGTCCTGCAATATCTCCAGAACTCCGTCACCAAAAATGGCTTCGCCATTCTTGGCATGGGCTTTGAGAATGGAAAATATGACGTCTTGCCGTCGTTGGCGCGCTACGCCTTCGAGTCCCATCTCATTGGCTATTTCCAATAATTCGGAAACCGATTTTTGTTTGAGTTCAGTCAGGTTCATGGATTCAATTCAGCTAGAGAGCCTTTTAAAGGCCGAAGGGGGGTTAGTTTATTTGTCAGACAGGCCTGTGAGGCCTGGTAAAAAATTGTGATGAATATAGGTACCTGTACCGACCAAAGTCTCACAGGAGATTCAAAATTTATTTTAATCAGTCTGGCCAGAAGACATTCAGGATTCTTGAGAAACCTTGAAAGCTTTGGCACCGTCTGGAAATACGGGTTTGGATGCGGATAAGCTAACACGATACTGCAGCATCGTCCAGTCATCTGTTTGCGCTATGCTCATTTGCTGATTCAAGTGTGGGTAGTCTTGAAACCAGCGGCTTCCATGCCTTGCTGCCATGGCCAGTTCCTGAGTTTCAGGAACTGGCTGATCTGAATTTCAGACTACTTCATCCAGAAAGGCTTTCAGCTGTCCCTTGGTAAGGGCACCAACTTTGGTAGCCTGCACTTTGCCATCTTTGAAAACCATTAAGGTCGGAATGCCACGAATGCTGTATTGCTGAGGTGTTGCCGTATTGGAATCAATATCCATCTTGGCGACCTTAATACGGTCTTTATATTCTACGGCGATTTCTTCAAGGATCGGAGCGATCATCTTGCAGGGGCCGCACCATTCAGCCCAGTAATCAACCAAAACGGGGCCGTCAGAGCCAAGTACTTCCTGCTCAAAACTGCCGTCTGTCACGTGTGTAATATGTTCACTCATTATCATTCTCCGGTTTTGCATGCACTTACGCCACTGGTGCGTAGCGGGTAGCGCGGTTAATATGGTTTCTTTCGAGGCCCTAAATCGCGATCCGCACAACCGGATAGGGACGCTCTGGTAGACAGGGCATTCATTTCACCCGAACCGCCTGACGATATCAAGGCTCCTGCTTGATTTTTCAAGCTTGGCAATCAATATGCCACTTACCAGAAGACCCGATTTGGGTCCGATGGATTACGAGTTATCAAATACATGAATATTTCTGAAAGTAAGAATCCACTGAGCGATCTGGCCTTTTCAACACTTGGCCTCGAGCCTCAGATAATGAAAGGTCTACAGGACGCAGGGTTTACCCATTGTACCCCCATCCAGGCTTTGACTTTACCTATAGCCCTCAAAGGCAGGGATGTAGCGGGTCAGGCGCAAACTGGAACTGGCAAGACCGCAGCTTTTTTATTGGTGATACTGCAAAAATTGTTGCAGACGGATCCAGGCCCGGAGCCCCGCCAGCCAAGAGCCCTGATTCTGGCGCCCACCCGTGAACTTGCGCTACAAATTCACCGTGATGCTGTGCTGCTGGCTGGCCAGAGTGGGCTCACACTGGGACTGGCTTATGGTGGCGTGGATTATGAGAAACAACGCCAGGCGTTGTTAGCAGGGGTAGATATCCTGATTGGTACCCCAGGCCGCATTATTGATTACTTCAAACAGAAAGTTTTTAATCTGAAACAGATCGAAGTCATGGTGCTGGACGAAGCAGATCGCATGTTTGATCTTGGTTTTATCAAGGACATCCGATTTGTGCTGCGGCGTTTGCCGGAGCGGGATCAGCGTCAGTGCCTGTTGTTTTCAGCAACCCTGGGGCAGCGGGTGCTGGAGTTGGCCTATGAGCACATGAACGATCCGGAGTTGCTCACAGCCGAAGCTGATCAGGTAACTTCAGAAAATGTAGAGCAAACGGTTTATTACCCGGCCAACGACGAGAAATTGCCACTGTTGGCGGGATTGTTACGTAAATTCAATAGCGGCCGGGTGATCGTTTTTGCCAATACCCGGGCGGCAACCGATAAGGTAGAGCGCACGCTCAACGCCAATGGATTTCATGCTGCTGCAATTTCCGGCAGCGTGCCGCAGAAAAAACGTGAAAGTTTACTGAAGAAATTTCATGATGGTGAAATTCCTATTTTAGTGGCCACCGATGTGGCAGCGCGCGGCCTGCATATTCCGGATGTAACCCACGTGATCAATTTCGATTTGCCCCAGGATGCACCAGACTATGTGCACCGGATTGGCCGCACAGCGCGACTCGGTGCCAAGGGGGAGGCCATCAGTTTTGCCTGTGAAAATTATGCCTTCCATTTACCAGAGATTGAGGATTATATTGGCTACGCCATAGCCATTGAGAATCCCGGGGAAGGCATGATGCCGCAGCTCACTCGTCCACCACCGAAACCCCGTACTGCCAAGTCAAACAGTAGACCCCGAAATGGTGGAAGCCGAGGCCGATCCAACAGAAATCATCGCGGCACAGGCAGCTAGTGGCCTGTAACCGTCAAGGTGGTAGTAGCATGGCGAAGGAGTGGTGGTGCCTGGTACCGGTCTGGAGTGAGGCCGATAGCCATAGCTATCGGCTGAATGAAGACCAAGCCAGGCGCCGCCAAACCGAGCCAGGCGCTAC
>JBBKVS010000336.1:0-3154 GCA_037968555.1 Lysobacterales bacterium
CACCCACACACAACACGCGCTGCAGTGGCAGTTCATCCAGGACATCGAGGCGTTCCAGCAGCTGTGGGTGCAGCAGGATTACGCTGGCCGTGGATTCCCGAATGGCGTGGAGCAAAATGGAACCGCGGTAATCCACGTTGAGCGGAACAAACACGGCACCCAGGTAGTTCAGTGCAAACCAGCTGCGAATAATATCCGGCCCGCTGGGCAACCATGCCAGTACGAAGTCGCCAGCCGATATGCCCTGGTCGGCAAACAAGGCAGCCGTACTTTGGACTTTTTCCAGCGTTTCCTGGCAGGTCCAGGTTTCGCCACTCTCAAATTGAAATTGAACGCGGTCCGGTGTTTCACGGGCATTGCGCTGCAACAGAAAAGGTAAGACACAATCCTCGCGTGCTGGCCTTTCCGAGCGGATCCAGGCCGGATGATTCTCAGTCATAAGCAATTCCGAAATGTTTCTGCCTGCGCATTATGCGCCGACTGTGCGAGATAAAAAAAACGGCAAAGTACCAGAGTACTTTGCCGCTCTATGGTGCAACGGATCGTCCATGATCCCATTCCGAAACTCCAAACCCAACAGATACTTGGGCCAAAAGACCGGGGATGCACGCCGTTCCACATCCCTGGCGTAGAGCCATCGATTAAAAGTTAACGCGCAAATCCACGCCGTAAGTTTGCGGTGCGCCATATTGGCTCACTTCCTCACCAAAGAACGGAATGATATTGGTGCGATACAGCTCGTCTGTCAGGTTCTTGATCCAGATGGATGCCATCCAGTTGCTGCCCGGCTGCTCATAGCTTAGGCGAGCATTGATCAGGCTATAAGCATCTTCCGTGTTTTCGTTGGATGGCTGCCAATACAGCATATCCTGCCAGTAGTAACTGGCATTGAGCGAGAACGCATCAGCAAAACGACCACTGCCGAAACTCCAGTCAAATCCGACATTGACCTGGTTTTCCGGAGTGCGTTGAAGTACGTTGCCTGAGCTGACCTGGCCACTGTTTTCAATGAAATCAATGTATTCAGTATTCAGTAGCGAAGTACCTGCAAACAGGATCATCCCACCGCCCATGGCCCACTGCAGTTCAACTTCCACGCCCTTGATCTCGGCATTGGAAGCATTGTCAGTGATGTTACACAGGCAGTCCTGGTTGGTCTGTTGTACCTGCAGATCCTTGTAATCCATGTAAAAGGTTGTCGCATTCAAACGCATACGACCGTCCATCAAGGTGGCTTTGAAACCGATCTCGTAGTTGGTCACGGTTTCCGGATCAAAAGGAATGTTGGCGGCAATTTCATTGGCCGGCGTGTCTTCATAGCCGCCGCCCTTGAAACCGGTTGAGATACTGCCGTACCAGTACCAATTGTCAGAAGGCTGGAATTCGATGATGCCCTGTGGCGTGAACTCATTCCAGGTATCGCCGTAACCGACAGAGAATGGACGCTGCAATGGCGTCAGTGGTACGGTGTCGTTAGGATGAAAGCGATCGCCGGTGGCGACTTGAATACCGTCGATATAACCACTCTTGTCATCACTGGTATAACGTCCACCGATGGTGGCCTTCCAGGCGTCGTTGATCTGGAAACCAAGCTGGGCAAAGCCGGCCAGACTGGACATTTTACCACGGTTATCCCAGTGGCTCTCACCGGATAAAGTGCGTAATGCACCGGAAATGCCTTCCCCGATGAAGCGATCCAGCTTGTCCACTTTGTCGTGCTTGTAGTAAGCGCCAACAATCCAATCCCATTGGCTGTCATTGCTTGAGGTCAGACGGATTTCCTGGCTGTATGCCTGAATTTCGGTATCTTCACGGACGGGCTCGGAAAACAGGAAAGTAGCGGCAGTGGGGTTATAAGCCAGGAAGTCAGAAAAGTTGTACAGTTGGTCAAACAAGTCAGGACCGGCACCGGTTTGATCATACATTTGGCCAGAACTCACATCGCGATAACCCGTGATGGAAGTGAGATCGAAGCCATCAAATGCCCAGTTAAGGTCAAGAGCAATACCGGTGGTGTTCCGCCGAAAATACTGCTGTGAGAGGTAATCATCACCTGCATATTGGGAATGTTCCGCTGTTGAAACTCTTGGATCATTCAGACCGATGAATTTACGCAAGGTACTCCAGGGCCTCGGCCTAAATCCTCCTGAAAGGCCATCAGCAACCGCTATAACGGTAATGCCATCGGATGAGTCCTTGCTGTAATCAACAATGACTTTCGCAGTAAAATTGCCGTCGTCAGGTTGATACAGCAACTGGCCGCGTAATTGTGTGGAGTCGAGGTTATCCAGTTCACGGTCGTTAAGCATGTCGTAACCGTAACCATCATGCGTCCTGCGCTGGAAAGAGAAACGTCCAGCGAGATTCTCGGCTACTTTGCCAGTTGCGAAACCGTTCACCAAAACGGAGCTATAGTTGCCGAGTGACAACATCGCCTGTGCCGATCTGTCGAATTCGGGTGCTTTTGTGTAAACGCTCAATGCGCCACCCACTACGTTTTTACCCAGCAACACGCCCTGCGGGCCGCGAATGATTTCAATGCGGTCGATGTCAAAAAAGTCGACATTGATATCGCCGGTACGGCCGATGTACACGTCGTCCACGAACATACCCACGGAAGGATCCGCGGTTGGAGCATCGAGACGAGTGTTGGTTACACCACGAATATTCAACTCAAGGTCAAGCGGTGTGTTCGCCGTTAATGAAAAAGAAGGCGAACTGGCAGCTAGATCGGTGACGTTGAAGATGCGGTTAGCCTCAATCATCTGCGAGGTAACAGCAGTGATGGCCATAGGAGTGGTCTGAAGATTTTCCTCACGGCGTTGGGCCGTAACCATTACTTCCTCCAAGGCATTTCCTTTAGCCGTTTCCTGTGCCAGGCCTGCCAAAGGCAGACTGGCGAGTGCCAGGAAGATAAGCCCGGCCAAATATTGGGGGCCTGGTTTGGAATTGATAGCCTTGGGGAGTTCACATGCATTTTGGTTCATATCGTGTGCGCTCTCTGTAGTTGTGTAGTTATATTTTGGCCTGGTTCAAAAACTATGCATTGTCCGTATCGGCACCAGGCAAATCGACATGCATTCCTTGCATAATAAGACTAGACTCAATTTTTCAATCTTGCAAGCCCCTGCCTCACTATTGGCTTATGTCTGCT
>JBBKVS010000337.1:0-5652 GCA_037968555.1 Lysobacterales bacterium
CCGGGTTCTCGCGCCATCATAGACCTGCCAGTCGCCCGGCTTTACACCCACGATTCACTGAAAATGCCGGTGCAAGTGGTGCACGGACGCCTGGCCGGGCCTACCTTGTTTGTCTCTGCTGCAGTGCACGGCGATGAAATCAATGGCGTGGAGATCATTCGCCGCCTGTTGACGCGCAAACAGTTATCGCGTCTGCACGGTACCTTGTTGGCCGTTCCGGTGGTCAACGTACACGGCTTTCTGGACCAGAGTCGCTACCTGCCCGACCGGCGCGACCTGAACCGCTCTTTTCCCGGCAGCGCCAAGGGTTCCGTTGCGGGCCGACTGGCGCATCGATTCCTGAATGAAATCGTGCTGCGTTCCGATTGCGGCATCGACCTGCATACCGGCGCACTGCATCGATCCAACCTGCCGCAGATCCGCGCCACGCTGGATGATGAGCAAACCACCCGCCTGGCGCTGGCTTTTGGCGCTCCGGTGATCATTGATGCCCAGGTACGCGACGGCTCTTTACGCTCTTGCGCCATCAAGGCTGGCATACCCATGCTGGTGTATGAAGCCGGTGAAGCCTTGCGCTTTGACGAGGTCTGCATCAAGGCAGGTATTCGCGGCATACTGCACGTGATGCACGAATTGGGTATGCTGAAAGCCAGCCCGGTGAAATCCAAACGGGTTGAGCCTATCATTGCCAAATCCAGCCATTGGGTCAGAGCTCCGATCAGCGGCATCGTGCGCGGGACCGTAACATTGGGCCAGCGCGTGACCAAAGGCCAACGATTGGCCATCGTCAGCGACCCTTTGGGTGACACGCAGGAATTCGCCCTCGCCACGCATACCGGCATTGTGATCGGACAGAGCAAATTACCGCTTGCACACGAAGGCGATGCGCTGTTCAATGTCGCCGCGTTTGAGCGAGTCGCAGACGCAGAAGATGCGGTGGAAGAATTTGCCGCCAGTCATCACCCCAATTTCACCTCGGGAACCTGAAGCACGAACCAGCTGAAGGTTCCCCCTCATCGGTAAGCCCTCATGAAAATCCTGATACTTTCTACCAATCCGCATCTCTACTCCACCGAACGCATGGTGGAAGCCGGCAGGGCGCGAGGCCACGAGGTCAGGGTCATTAATCATCGCCGCTGTTATATGAACATTGCCTCCATGCGTCCGGCCGTGCATTACAAAGGCCAATGCCTGGATGATTTCGACGCAGTGATTCCGCGCATTGGTGCTTCGGTGACTTTCTACGGTACGGCCGTGGTGCGCCAGTTTGAAATGATGGGTGTTTACTGCGTCAATGAATCGGTAGCCATCAGCCGCTCGCGCGACAAGCTGCGCGCCTTGCAGCTCATGGCGCGCAAAGGCATCGGCATGCCCGTGACCGGCTTTGCCAGTTCACCCGATGACACCGATCATCTGCTGTCTCTGGTGGGTGATGCACCGGTGGTGATCAAACTGCTGGAAGGCACCCAGGGCGTGGGCGTTGTGCTGGCCGAAACCCGCAGCGCTGCCGAGTCGGTGATCGAGGCTTTTCGCGGCCTGAAAGCCAATTTCCTGGTACAGGAATTCATCAAGGAAGCCGGTGGTGCCGACATTCGCTGTTTTGTGATTGGCGACAAAGTGGTTGCCTCCATGAAGCGGCAGGGCAAGGATGGCGAATTCCGTTCCAACCTGCATCGTGGCGGTTCGGCCCAGCTGGTACGGATTACCCCGGAAGAGCGATCAACTGTGGTGCGTGCCGCCAAAATCATGGGGCTGAATGTGGCAGGCGTCGATCTGCTGCGCTCCAATCACGGCCCGGTGGTGATGGAAGTGAATTCTTCCCCCGGCCTTGAAGGCATAGAAAATGCCACCGGCAAAGATGTGGCGGGCATGATCATCGAGTTCATCGAAAAGAATGCGCGTAAGGGCCGTACCGGAACACGCGGCAAGGGCTGAGTAGCCACTGCCGGAATCAGCTGCAGCCATGAGAACTGACAATCTATGAGCAAACATTCCTTTAAGGAACAGGTAGTCTGGATTACCGGCGCTTCCTCCGGCATTGGTGAGGCGTTGGCTCTGCAATTCGCCAAGGCTGGCTCAAAGTTGGTGCTTTCCGCACGCAGGCAGGCTGAACTGGAGCGAGTCCGTGACCGATGTATGCAGGCCGGATCACACGATGTTCTCGTGCTGCCCCTGGACGTCACCGACGAAGCTGCCATGCCCGTAGCCGTTACACAGGTAAACCAACGCTTTGGGCAGATCGACATGCTGATCAACAACGCCGGTTTGTCTCAACGCTCAAAATGTATCGATACCGATATGGCGGTTTATCGCACGATTTTTGAAGTGGATGTGATTGGCCAGATCGCGCTGACCAAAGCCGTGCTGCCCGGCATGCTGGCTCGCGGAAGCGGCCATATTGCAGTCACCTCTTCAGTAGCTGGAAAAGTAGGCGGCCCTCATCGCACCGGCTATTGCGCCGCCAAACACGCGGTCATGGGCTTTTTCGATGCGCTGCGCGCCGAAGTGCTTCAGGACGGCATCAAGATCACCACCATCACACCGGGCTTTATCCGCACCGAAGTTTCCGACAATGCTTTGCAGGGCGATGGCAGCCGTTTCAACCGCACCGATTCCAATATTGCCAATGGCATGGATGTAGACCAGTGCGCCGCAGTCATCATGCAGGGTTTTCAAAGAGGCAAGATGGAAATTGCTGTCGGTTCCGGGATAGAAATGCACGCCCTTTGGATCAAGCGCTTTTTTCCCAGCCTGGTGCTGAAACTCAGTTCGAAAATCGGCAACCCCGACGAAGTCTGAATAGATTCCTGACCCAGTTGAGTCGCCCGTGCTGAAGGTATTTTACGCAGGCTTCCTGGTGCTGTACCTGGTGGGCGTCAGCCTGCAGCTTCGCCGGATATCACGCCTCGTATGAGCAAAGCCCGGCGATTGCCGGGCTTTGTCTTCCACAATTTAACTTTACTCAGTAACGGAAGCTGAATTCCACCCCGTAACGGCGTTCAGAACCCGGATGGTTGAAGTTGCCACCAAACTCCGGTGCCGGAATCACTTCTTCCAGGTAATGTTCGTCAGTCAGGTTGGTGGCAAAGCCAGTGACAGTCCAGTTATCAGCACCCACGCCCAGGCGCAGGTCGATGATGCCGAACTCGTCGCGGCGAGCCACATCGTATTCAGCAATGCCCAGGGCGCCGGCTCCCGTCCCAAAACCCAGCTCAAACAGGGGCATGAAAATGGTTGGACGTTGGCCTTCTTGCACGGTATGGAACCAGGTTTCACCCACAAAGCGTGCGTCCACCCGCGTAAACAGGTGAAGGCTTTGGGTGATTGGATAGTTCATGTCGACACTGAAATTCAGCGTGTAGTCCGGAGTGTACGGCGCATCATTACCCACCGTATCGGGGCGTGATCGGTTGGATTTGATTTCAGACTCCAGCCAGTTGCCGCCGGCATAAAAGCGCCAGTTTTCATTCAGCACATAGTCGGCACCCAACTCGAAGCCGGTGATTTCCACCTTGTCGATATTTGATACCACGCGCAGCAGACCAAAGGTGCCGACGAAAAATTCGAAGAACTGCATGTCGGTGACTTCGGTGTAGTAAGCCGCGCCATTCAAACGCAAGCGACCGCCAGCCAGGGCGCTGTTGAAGCCCAGCTCGAAGGCGCTGGAGGTTTCCTTGTCATAGTCATCATTGATAATGGGCAGTGGAACGCCAAGCTGGTCAGCGAAATTGATGCCGATACCGCCGTTGATGAAACTGTTGTTGAATATGTTCACTGTGGCCGCACTACCGGAATTGTTGAAACCACCGGCCTTGAAGCCTACGCCCCAGCTACCGAACACCGAGGTGTTTTCTGTGGCGTCCCAGCGGAAAGCGACTTTGGGCTGGGTTTCAGAGTAGCTCTCGTTCTGGTCGGGAATTACACCGGTCGGATTGATCAGGCTGCTCAGTGCCGGATTCAAAGGATCGTTGAATACCCCGTCGAAGTTCAGATCGATAAAGGACTGCCGTGCCGTTGGGTCGACCAGGCTGGAAACACTGCGTTTCTCATTGTCGTAGCGCAAGGCAAATGACAACTCGAGGCTGTCGGTGACGTCATATTCCAAAGAACCGAACAGGGCAATCACCTGGCTATCGAATTGGTCATACACCAGCGAGGCAGTGGAGTTGGGGCCAGGCTCAGGCTGATACAGGCCGCGTTTCGGTAACTGTCCGCTGTCGCGGTTCAGTGAAACACCTACTTGCCGGTCGATATCCAGGAAGTAAACGCCACCCATCCATTGCAGTTTACTGTCCGTATCTGAAGCCACGCGCATTTCCACGCTAAAGTCTTTCTGATCACGCAACTGTTCCTGGATACCGTCGCAGGTAGTAGGCGTATAGGCACCGAGGAATGATCCATTCGGGTCGAAAATCACACCCACCGGCGAGCCACCAATAAACTGCGGTGGCAGCAAGGGGTAACCACCCAAAGCCGTTACCGATTGCTGGCAAGCTGAATCGAAATTGTAGAAACCGAATGCAGCTGAAGTGCCGTCAGACATCAGGTCATTCTGGATATCGCTGTAGAGCAGCCAACCGGTGAAATGCATGCCTTCCAGGTCCTGATCCACCTTGGTGGAGAATTCGATGGAATCCTGGTCATTGTCCGAAGTGATGTTGGGATCAAACTGGAAATCAAAATCATTGACGTTCTGGTAAGCCGGCGGATTGCTCAAGGCAGCGGCAAAAACCGGCAGGGCAAAGGTCGAGTTGAAGGTAATGGACGATGCATCCACTGAACCCAAACGCAGCTTGGTATCGATGGTTGTGCCATCACTGGGTTCCCAGATCAGGCGAGCGTTGACGTTGAAACCCTCATACGCATCGACAATATCGTCCCGGTTCTGGAACACGTTGGTGTAATAGCCATCACTGGAACGCCAGTCGGCAGACAGCCGGAAAAACAGCTGATCTTCAATCAGCGCTCCGGAAATACCCCCTTTACCCAGGTAAGTGCTGTCCTGCGCAATGCTGAAGGTGCCGTTGGTTTCGAATTCGTTGGTTGGCGTAGTGGTGGTGACTATGATCGCACCGGCTGCCGCATTACGCCCGTAGATAGCGCCCTGCGGGCCCTTGAATACTTCGATTTGCCTGAGATCGGTGTACTCACGGTTGAAGGCGGCCGGGTTGGTATACAGCACACCATCGAGAATAAAGGCGAAGCTGTTTTCCGCATCGCGCGCACCGTTGATGCCACGGATGTTGACCTGGGTGTCACCGACTTCGGCAGCGTCCACCATGGTCACACCTGGTGTCATTGCAATAAAGTCCTGTGCCCGTTCCACACCCGCGCGCTTCAGGGTTTCTTCCGAGAGTGCGGTAACGGTGCCCGGTACATCCTGCAAACTTTCTTCGCGCCGCCGGGCGGTCACGATGATCTCTTCCATAAATGCTTCAGAGCCGGTATCGCTGGTTTGGGCGAACGCAGCTGGTGTACCAGCCCAACTACTCAGGATAAGGATAATTGCGGTCGAGAGAATCTTGCCTTGCATGATATTTCTCCTGTGCCTGCGGCTTCTTGCCGCTTTTTAAACTACTGACTGGACAACGGGAATTTGATCCAGCACCTCAACTAAATCTAGCACGTCTGCATATTTTGCATTCATGTCAA
>JBBKVS010000338.1:0-21182 GCA_037968555.1 Lysobacterales bacterium
CTATTTTTGGCAAACTTTTGGTACTAAAGGCAGGTATTTAAAGGGTTAATGGACATTTTGAAGGAGCAAAAACCATGATTTCCCAATTAATCAACACCCTCTCTCACTAATTGTAGTTATGTGTAATGGTTCAATGCTATGAAGGAAGAAATTGCGAAACTTGAAATCATTGGCATTAAGAAGGACGGTAGCAGAGTCAATGTCATTGCCAAAGTTGGTAAACCCTATCGAGTTGAGGGAAATGAGGAGCTTGATGAATGGGCCTGTCCAGTATCGCTAGAACCGTTATTCAGTTCGCTGCATGATGCTCACGGAGGTGGTTCATTTCAATCATTGTGCATGGCAACCAATTTGATTATTGATCTGCTTCGAGGATTTGAAGAGCAAGGAGGCCGGCTAATCCACGATGATGGCACCGATTTTCCCATACATGCTTACTGGTTTGGTGCGCGTGACAGCACATAACAAAGCGTTCAAGTACGTTCCGGCCTACGGCCTCCACCGGACGCGTACTGCGTACGCGCCGCTTAACTAAAACGTTAGACGCTCTTGGAAATCTACAAGGAGACTGAAATGAAGAAATTTTATCTTGCTGCTGCGGTGGTGGGCACGATTGTTCCCTACATGTTCTTTTTCAAGTTCATACAGTTGAACGGTTTGGATGTTTCAGGGTTCGTCTCGGCACTATTTGTCAACGGGGCTGCTGGTGGCTTTAGTGCGGACTTACTCATATCGTCATTCGTTTTTTGGGCATTCATGCTTCAGCAGCAACAAAGAGGCGGTCCCAAGCCATGGGCGTTCATTATTCTCAACCTGTTTATTGGTCTTTCGTGTGCTTTGCCTGCGTATCTGTATGCGAGAGAAAAAAATGAGCGGTCGGAGAGCGTCTAACAATTCATTCAACCGGAACCCGCTTCGCGGGTCCGGTTAATTCAGGCGTTATGCAAGCAGTTGTTGCGTGATGCGCAACGCGCTATACTTAACCGGTGATTAAGTCATTTCGACACAAAGGGCTGAAACGTCTTTATGAGACTGGAAAAACGTCCGGTGTCCAGACGGTTCATACCGATCGTCTAAGGATGCAATTGGTGGCGCTAGATACTGCCCTGACTATTGAAGACATGGATATACCAGGTTTCAAACTCCACCCATTGAAGGGAAAGTTGAAGGGGCGTTGGTCCATATCGGTGAGTGGTAATTGGCGAATCACATTTGAGTTTCGAGACGGAAATGCTTTTGTACTAGATTATGAGGACTATCACTAATGGCCATGCACAACCCACCACACCCAGGTGAATTTATTCGCTCTGTTTATCTGGAGCCATTCGGTTTGAGTGCACGTACCCTTGCCGAGAGTCTTGCAGTTTCTCCTTCTACACTAAACCGAGTGATTACTGGTAAGAGTGGAATCAGCCCGGAAATGGCACTTCGCTTGTCTAAGGCTCTGGGAAGATCCGCCGAAAGCTGGCTAGCCATGCAAGACCATTTCGATCTGTGGCAAGCCAAACAGAGCGCCCAACTAGATCAGGTACGGCACGTTGAGTTCGCAGTTGCATAACAAGGCGTTTAAGTGCGTTCGCTTCGCTCACCCGACGCCGCTGTGCGGCGCGGCTTAACTAATACGTTATGTATATTGTAACCAGTTACGTTACACGGTACACTTTGGTTCATGATTCGAAGTTTCAAGCATAAGGGCCTTGAACGCTTTTTCCTTAAAGGCATCAAGTCAGGAATCCAGGCCAGGCATGCCTCAAAACTTCGGTTGATACTCGGTCGACTAAATGCTTCAGTAAACCCTCAAGATATGAATCTGCCGGGGCTTTACCTGCATCAACTAAGTGGGGTCAGGGAGGAAACATGGTCGGTTAGAGTAAGCGGCAATTGGCGCGTCACATTTCGTTTCGTTACTGGAGATGCCGAGATTGTAAACTACGAAGACTATCATTGAGGTAACGAAATGATGATGCATAACCCTCCTCATCCTGGAGAAATTATCAAAGAGCTTTGTTTGACGCCTTTGGGTATCACGGTAACAGAGGCAGCCGAAGGCTTGGGCGTAAGCCGCAAGACGCTTTCTTCAATCATTAATGGCAGAGCTGGCGTGAGTCCCGAAATGGCAGTTCGTTTGTCCATTGCGTTTGAAACATCTGCAGAAAGCTGGCTAAACCAGCAGTCTCAATTTGATCTTTGGCTGGCGGAGCAAAATCGAGATTCATTGCAAGTCCGTAGATTGTCTGCAGCCTGATGCAAATACATAACAAGTCATTCAACACGGACGCCTACTTCGTAGGCGCCGGTTAATTCAAACGTTATGTGACTAATCATGCTAGGTCGCGAATCGGATTGGAAAAAATTCACGAAGCTAAAAAAAGTGGCATTGGAACGATTTTGCGAATCAGTGTTGGACGAATCGCGAGTGCTTTGTGAACAACAAGAATTGACGGCTCACAAAAGATATTCAGAACTATATAAATTTATTCAGAAGCGTGACAAGGAGCTAGGTCGCGCCTTCGATGGTCACAGTCGGTCACGAGCAGATCAACAGCTTCGTAACATGTATAACAGGGGCCTTGTTACCGATGACGAACTATCGAAATTCAGTGAAGAAACACGGAATCTTGTTTTATTGCGATTTATCAATGATTCTGGCATCACATAACAAATCGTTAAAGTCCGTTCCGGCCTGCGGCCTCCACCCGACGCCCACTACGTGGGCGCCGCTTAACTAAAACGTTAGGCTTCCTATTTGGCGCTTCTCTCGAAGATAACATATATGTTACTATTTGGTCGTGACCTGGAACATTGAGTATCCATACCAAGATGTTGAGGAGTTTATTCTCAATCTTCCTCCAACATTGGCGGCTAAATATTTACGGCTAACGGATCTCATGCTCGAATTCGGAGCCAATCTTGGTATGCCGCATACCCGTGCAATGTCAGGGGGGTTGTTCGAACTCAGAGTTAAAGGTCGAGAAGGTATTGGTCGTATTTTCTACTGCACTTTGGTGGAAAAACGTATTGTCATGTTGCACGGGTTTATAAAAAAATCTCAGAAGACACCGACCAAAGAATTGCGAACTGCAAAGCGACGAATGAGTGAGGTGGTTGAAAGTGAAACACAGTGAATTAAAGGCAAAAATTCTTTCCAACCCGAAGGCTTTGGTTGCCTTTGAGGGTATGGAACCAGAGTTTAGTCTGCTTCGGCAAATGCTTCATGCTAGAGCCAAAGCGGGAATGTCTCAGGCTGAGGTGGCTAGAAAGATGGGAACAAAAGCTCCAGCAATAACCCGTTTGGAATCTGCTCTAACTTCAGGGAAGCATTCACCTTCCTTGGCAACGTTACAACGCTACGCCAAAGCAGTTGGATGTGATTTGGAAGTAAAGCTAGTCAAGACACATGGAGCCGAAGCCTAACAAATCGTTAAAGTGCGCTCCGGCCTGCGGCCTCCACCCGACGCGTACTGCGTACGCGCGGCTTAACTAAAACGTTATGCATACAGTTGGCGTATTGTTGATTCCGTACAAAGTATGTACACTATGCGTATGCGTTCTCTTCAATTCGATTGGGATTCAAAAAAGGCTAAAGCCAATCTCAAAAACCATGGAGTTAGTTTCGAAGAGGCTCAATCCACGTTTTACGATGAGTGGGCGATTCTGTATGAAGACCCTGATCACTCCGAAAACGAAGACCGATTTCTGCTGCTCGGTATGAGTGTACGACTTCGAGTTCTTATTGTGGCGCACTGCTACCGTGAAGATGAGTCGGTCATTAGGCTTATCTCTGCCAGGAAAGCTCATGGCGAGGAAGAGAAGGAATATTGGAAGGTGAGAAAATGAGAGAGAAATACGATTTATCGAAAATGAAGGGTAAGCGAAACCCGTATGCCAAGAGATTGAAGCAGCCCGTGACTATGCGTTTGGATCAGGACACCGTTTCATATTTTAAGGCTATGGCGGAGGAGACGGAGGTTCCTTACCAGACACTAATAAACCTGTATCTTCGCGACTGCGCGGTTAACGAGCGGAAGTTGTCAATGGAGTGGCGGGTCGCTGATGCCTAACAAGGCGTTCAAGTCCGTTCGCTGCGCTCACCGGACGCCTTCGGCGCGGCTTAACTACAACGTTATTCCTTAGGGACATGGCTTGCCAATACTATAAATGGTATATATACTATATTCAGTATGTGGCAAATCCTCGAGCATAAGCGCCTAGATCGTAGATTCAAGTCGTTGCCCATTGAGGTTCTGAAGCGTTACGAAAAATGGAAAGACATTGTTGCCATAAGTGGGCCTCAAGGTTTGGCGGTTATTCGTGGTTTTCGTGATGAAGCATTACTTGGAAAGTGGCAAGACTTCAGATCATCCAGGCTTGGAATTAAGTATCGAGTTATTTACAAAGTCGAAGCTACCGAGGTTTTAGTAAAAGTTATCGATTTAACACCTCATGATTACCGGAAGAACTGAAATGAATGAATTCAGACCTGCAAAAAAGAGAATTGATGTATCAGTTGGCGAGTCAGTTAGGATCATTCGTGAGCTCCAAGGAATGAGCCAGAATGACTTGTCGGGATTATCAGGAATACCGCAATCCACAATTTCAGCAATCGAAAACGATCGTATTAACCTGGGTGTTGAGCGAGCCAAAACTTTGGCGCAGGTTCTCGAATGCCATCCTGCTGTTCTGGTGTTCCCAGGTTGGCAGATTGAACGCGCCAATGCGGCATAACAAATCGTTCAAGGCAGTTCGCTGCACTCACCGGACGCCTTCGGCGCCGCATAATTCAAACGTTATGTGAGTTTTGTGGCGCTTGACGGCAGTATCAATAGTGATATCATGTTTGCGTAAGTGATATAACAAAATCCTTGCAGAAAATGAAAATGAACCCCAAAGGGGTTCGCTTCAGTGATCTGAAAAAGGTTTGTGAGCATCACTTTGGTCAACCCCGTCAAAGTGGCAGTAGTCATTGCGTATTTAAAACCCCGTGGCCAGGTGACCCCCGAGTCAATATACAAAATGACAAGGGTAAAGCTAAGGCTTATCAAGTACGCCAAGTGTTGCTAGCCATTGAGAAACTGGAACTCAAATCATGATTAGTGAAACTGACAAATATACCTACCGAGTTACTTGGTCTGAAGAGGATGGAGAGTTTGTGGGTTTGTGCGCAGAGTTTCCTGGCCTTAGCTGGTTGTCCTTGGACCCTGAAGAAGCGATTCGCGGGGTTCGGGCACTGGTTAAAGACAGCGTTGAGGACATGAGGCAAAACGGTGAGAAGATTCCAAAACCTATTTCCACACGCCAATTTAGCGGCAAGTTCATGATTCGTGTTCCGCCTGAAGTTCATAGACAGTTGGCAACTGAAGCAGCGGAATCAGGTGTGAGCCTGAATCGAATTGCTAGCGCAAAGCTCGCACATTGAACTCACATAACAAATCATTCAACACGGACACCCACTACTTGGGTGCCGGTTAATTCAAACGTTAGGAATCTCGCAGGACTGCGCACTTAAGGAGAACTCATGTTTGATCACGTCAAGTTCGGTGTCAGTGACTATGCAGCGAGCAAAGCGTTCTTCCTCGAGGCACTCGAACCGCTCGGCGTAGCTGTTGCCTCGGAGGGGCCGCCAACGTACGGTGTCGAGCTCTGCACGCAGGCGAAAGCTTCATTGTGCCTGTTTCAAACCGCGGAGAAGCCCGCTCATCTTCATTTGGCATTCACGGCGAAAAATCGACAGCAAGTCGAAGACTTCTATCGTTCGGCTCTGCAGGCAGGTGGCAAAGACAATGGTGCATCTGGTCTGCGGCCGAACTACAACGCGAACTACTATGCAGCCTATGTCATTGGTCCGGACGGGCACAACATTGAAGTAGTTTGTCACGAACCCGATGCCTAACCATTCGTTCCAGCCGACCACCGCCTTCGGCGCCGGCTGAACTCAAACACTATACGGCTAATGACGCTAACTCCACCCTAGACGACAGGAGAAGATATGTCTCACTACATTGATGGATTTGTTTTCCCTACAGCTAATGATCGTCTAGACGACTACAGGCCCCTGGCTGAAGCAGTAGCAGATATTTGGAAGGAGCATGGTGCGCTCGCCTACTATGAATACTCTGGCGATGATATGACGTTGGATGGAACGTGCTCATTCGTTGACGTACTTTCTGCGAGCGAGAATGAAACAATCGTGTTTGGATGGGTAGTTTTTGAATCACGCGAGGCACGTGATCGAGCGAACAAAAAGGTTTCGACTGACCCCAGGATGGAACAACTGATCACTTCTGTGGATTCAGGTTTTGATCCTGAAAGAATGGCGTATGGGGGTTTTAGGTCACTAATTCAGCCTTCTGGCAAAGGTGCCTTAAAACATGAAGTTTAAGTCGCTCCCTGCGGTCACTCGGACGAAGCACCTGCGGTTCAAATGTGAATCACATTTGAATCCTCGGCTTCGTCGCTGCCTAACTTGGTGTTATGTTCCAATTAATAAATTGACACATTGGTGTCACAATGAAACAAAATGAAGGAGACAAACCTATGCCATATGTTGATGGATACGTGCTGGCTGTTCCGAGGAAGAACAGGCCGGAGTACATACAGCTTGCGGAAGAGTCAGCCGTTGTATTCAAAGCCCATGGTGCTTTGTCTGTCGTAGAAAATTGGGCAGATGATGTTCCTGACGGTGAGATTACTTCTCTGCCCATGGCTGTTAAGTGTGAGGAAGGAGAGGACGTTGTTTTTTCGTGGATCATTTGGCCATCTCGAGAAGCCCGGGATGTTGGAAATAAAGCTGCGATGAATGATCCTCGATTGCAAGATTGGGATTTAAGCAAGATGCCCTTTGATGGAAAGCGAATGATATTTGGTGGATTTAACACAATTGTGGAACTTTAGTTTTCCATTCAGCCGGTCACATAACAAAACGTTTAGGTACTTTCCGGCGCTACGTGCCTCCACCGGACCCAAAAAGGCTGCGCCTTTCCAGTTCTTAAGACTGGCTGGATCGCCTGGACGCTTGCCTTGTTTGGTTTGTCGGGGCTGCTTTTCATGATCCGTGTTGCACCGTTGCAGCGCCACAGCAATTGCGGTTTATATTTACGCTGATAGAACTGTTATTCAGCGATGGCTTTGAAGATAATCCATAACTTGCGCTGCCGGGTCCGCGCCCGGCTCAAGGAGGCGGGGAGTGAGATGAGAATTCATACTGTGCGGCCACTTGCTGTGCTGTTACTGGCAGTAGCCGCCATGCTGCCTGCGTGTACAAGCCTTGGGTATCAAGCCTGCGCCGATGGCCAGCGCAGGATGACGACTGAGCATCTCTACTTTGGCGTGGATAAACCCGATGGAGAAGTAACGCCGGAAGATTGGCGCGGTTTTCTCAGCGAAACCGTCACGCCCCGGTTTCCGCAGGGCCTTTCGGTCTGGCAGGCCTCGGGGCAGTGGAAATCCGAGGCCGGGCCGATCATTCATGAAGATTCCTACGTGCTGGATATCGTGCACGAGGAAAACGCCATAGCCGAGCAGGCCATCCTGGATATTGTGACTGCCTACAAATCGCAGTTTCAGCAAGAGGCGGTGCTGCGGGTCAAGGATTCGGCCTGTGTTTCCTTCTGACTCCGAATTGCTTCCCTGCGTATTAGGCTTTCATTCAGTACGCCAAAAAAGATGATCAGAAGCACTGTGCACAATAAGAGCTAATTTTTCTTCGGTATGGTCACCAATTGCACATTGCGGTTCTTGCGGGATTTGATAATGTTCAGGTTGGTCACGCGGCCATCTTTGGTGAATCCTATCTGGGTCATGACCGATGCTGCTTGTGCAGAGCCTACTTCGGTCCAGCCTGCGGCCGTCATTTGTTCCCGCAGCAGCTCAAGCGCCTCTTCAACAGTTGCGGTGGTTGTGGCAGTGAGCATGAATCCTCCGTCCATGGGTGCGGCCGACATGATGGACCACTCATCAGGCACAGCAACATCTCGCGGAAAATCATCAGGTAATTTCGGGTTCCTGCCTGCTTGTGCGTCGTTGGTCTGGGCGACCACCGCACTGGTGACCTCGCTCATATCCCTCAATGTGACATCGGCATCGGCTGCATGTTCTTGGGCCGCGTCTTCGATCTGTTTTTCCCTGTTTTCATTGTCCTTGCCCCCGCAGGAAGCCAACAAAATGGTTGTGCCAGCAATCGCCAATAAATTGGTAATTCTGATCATTCCAGCTCCTTTCTTCATGAGTTCGATCTCCTTTGTACTATTCAGTAAATCCAATGACATCGCGGGACATCACCGGTGTAAGTGACCGCAATGTCCTCCCCAAGTTTCATGCTCTCTGAAGTATCGACGTTGGCCAGGGCCCGGCTGATGGTGCTCCTGGGTGCGAAATTCGAGTGTAAAACATTTATACTGCCGTGCTACTTTCGAATAAGCGCTTCGGGCTTTCACCCGCTTTAGGCTCACCCCCAACTCAAGATGCCTTGAAAGACCGATTCATTTCGGGCTAGGGCTCGGTATGCACTGATGATTTTCAATCTGTTTGTCAAAAAGAACGGTAACTGGAAAGACGATTCACTTTCCGGTTTGACGGTGGCGCTGGCCCTGGTGCCCGAAGCGATAGCCTTTTCCTTTATTGCCGGAGTCGATCCTATTGTCGGTTTGTGGTCGGCGGTGTTTCTGGGTTTGATC
Organism: Lysobacterales bacterium; assembly: GCA_037968555.1. Classification (GTDB taxonomy): domain Bacteria; phylum Pseudomonadota; class Gammaproteobacteria; order Xanthomonadales; family SZUA-36; genus JAWXBM01. The sequence goes on from JBBKVS010000338.1 coordinate 8,673, forward strand.
ACTTCCGCTTTTGGCGGCCGCCCCGGCATGATTTCAGGCGCCACCGGTGCAATTGCGGTGGTCGTGGCAAAAGTGGTTGAGATAGGCAATGCCACCGGTTTGGAGCAGGGCGTTGATAATCTGGGCATGCAGTACCTGGTGGCTACGCTGGTGCTGGCGGGCGTGATCCAGGCTTTGGTGGCCGTATTGAAATTGGGGCGCTTTATCCGGCTGGTACCACACCCGGTGATGATGGGCTTTGTTAACGGCCTGGCTATCCTGATTCTGCTGGCCCAGTTTGACTCTTTTCGGGCCGTCGACGGTAGCTGGTTACCTTCGCTGCAACTGATGGTGATGGGTGGTTTGGCTTTGTTCACCATGGCCGTGATCCAGTTTTTCCCGAAAATCACCCAGGCCATTCCTTCCATCCTGGTTGCCATCCTGGTGGTTACTCTGTTGAGTTTCTTCAATCTGGTCGATACCAAAACCGTGGGCGATGTGCTGTTTGAAGGTACGGGCAGTGCGCAGCTCAGCGGATTGCTACCCATGCTGGCCTGGCCGCAGGACATTATCTGGAACAGAGAAACCATGCTGCTGATTGGTGGTGTTGCCGCCACTGCTGCCATGGTGGGCCTGATCGAATCACTGATGACCTTGCAGTTGATTGATGACCTGACGGAAACCCGCGGTCAGGGTAATCGGGAATGTTTCGCGCAGGGCAGTGCCAACGTACTGTCGGGTTTGTTTGGCGGCATGGGCGGTTGCGCCATGATTGGCCAGAGCCTGATCAATATCAAATCCGGTGGTCGTGGTCGTACTTCTGGTTTGGTTGCGGCCGGGGCCCTGATGGTATTGATCATGGTGGGTGGGCCGGTGATCACTTCCATTCCGATTGCAGCACTGGTCGGCGTGATGTTCATGGTGGTTATCGGCACTTTTGAATGGGCTACTTTCAGCACCGTTGGCAAAGTGCCAGCCTCTGAAATTCTGGTCATCGTGGTGGTCACACTGATCACGGTGGTGATGCACAATCTGGCGCTGGCCGTGCTGGTGGGAGTCATTGTGTCCGCACTGGTGTTTGCCTGGGAAAGTGCCCAGCACGTGTACCTCAATCCGCATGACACGGCAGAGGGCGAACGTATCTACAACCTTCAGGGCGTGCTGTATTTTGGCTCGGTGCGGGAGTTTTCCGAGCGCATGTCACCGGCTACCGATCCGGATGATGTCATCATTGATTTCAAAGAAGCACGCGTGGCAGATTATTCCAGCATGGAAGCCCTGAACGCTTTGACCGAGCGTTATCGTGTTGCCGGCAAGCGCTTGCGTTTGCGGCACCTCAGTCCCGAGTGTCGTAAGCTGATTACAACGGCCGGCCATCTGATTGTGATTGAAGAGGCTGAAGACGATCCACATTATTCCTTGGCCCGACTATAGATGGATGTGTGGCAAGAATTTGCGCATCCTGATGTGAGGTGCACCAGAGGACCAGTTTATGCCCACTTTATTTGATACGTTCGCAGTCCTGAAACCGGGACTCGGTGTTGATCAGTTGGCAGTCACACCTACGCTTTATGAGTAGCTGGATAAGCGCTACGATGGATTTCGATCGCATGCATTGGTATCCGCTCATTCTTTCACCGAGGACTGGGGTGTGTGGGAGCAGCATCCAGCGGGTGACGAGATTGTGGTGTTGCTTACTGGCAAGGCGGAGTTAGTCCTGCGGCAGGATTCCGGCGATCAAGCCATGCTGCTAGCTGAGCCGGGGGGCTTTGTTGTCATTCCTCAGTCCACCTGGCATACCGCACGGTTTTCGGAGCCGTCAACCATGCTGTTTATTACGCCAGGTGAAGGCACCAGGAATGAGTCAGAACCGAGTGCCGGAGCTTAAGGCAAGCCACATTGTGGTGTATGCCAGGACTTGAAGATGCCGACTGCTGCTGGATATTCCGGAACACCCGGCTGGGCCAATTGGCAACTTCAAACCCCTGAACGACAGGAGCAATCATGGCTGAAAACAAAACCAGGGCAACAGATGCCAGCGTTGATGAATACATAGCCGCAATTACATCTGAGGAACGGCGCAGTGACTGCCAGGTCTTGATCAAACTGATGTCCAAAGTGACCAAAGCGCCACCCGTAATGTGGGGAACCAGCATTGTTGGTTTCGACAGCTATCACTACAAATATGAAAGCGGACGAGAGGGTGATATGGGCGCCACCGGGTTTGCCTCGCGCAAAGGCGATATCAGCGTTTACCTGGTGGCCAGTGGAAAGAACCAGGAGGCGCTGCTGGCCAAACTCGGCAGGCACAAGATGGGCAAGTCCTGCCTGTACATACGCCGGCTCAGTGAAATCGATATGAAAGTACTGGAACGGCTGATTGTCGAGTCAGTGGCTGAAGTCAAACGGCGCTACGGCTAAGGCGCTTGCCCGAATACTGAGCAGAAAAAACGTGCGATTTCGGCATGGCTAATGCCGTGAATGACCAGGTAGTTTTTTCCGAACCACTGCAGGGCCGCGAGGCCATCCGCGGTATGTTCGAACTGGAGTTCTCACGCGCCACCATGGTCTGCATCGAAGAACGCATTTATGAAAGCGGCGATACCGCGATATTGCAGTGGACCGATCCCATTGGACTGCGAGGTTGCGGATTTTTTCAGATCGTCAACAATGAAATTGTTCACCAGCGCGGCTATTTTGATCAGCTCAGCTTCTTCAAGGCGCAGGGCCTGCCCGTACCCGATGACTATCTCAACGCTTCTTGATCCGGCATCCTCAGATGCTGAGTTGGCAAAGGCGGCAATGACCTTGGCCAATGGCACTGGTGTGGTCATGCTGGATGGACAACTGATTTTAAGTGCGAACTCTTCGCGCTTGATCTGCGAGGTACTCGATCCTGAGCCATCTGCTCATCGCTGCGTACATGAATACGAAGTGCTGCTGGAGAATGCGCAGCTGGAGCTGCAATCGTCACGGTTGAATGAGCTGCTTCCGGATTTACCGCAAACCTGGCGGGTGGTTAAAGCGGGTGAATCAGAAACGACGGTATTGTGGCCCTAGCAGTCCACCGGGACTGGAGCACCTTTTCGCTGCAACAACACCCAGCAAATTATTTGCCGGTTGACTCGCTGGCTGATGGTCGTGCCTCAGTTCCTCGGGCAGCGCTCATGATGCCCTGGCGGATTCGACTCCAGGGCGCATCATCATTCAATGTTGTGCCGGATGAACCGGAATCCACACCCAGTTTTTGCAGGGTTAATTGCGGATCCGGGAAAGCCCGGTCCCAGGCATGCTTGGCATAGAGCTCGGTGAAAACATCGTAACCCGTCAGTTGATCCAGCTGCTCCAGCAACTCCCAGGCCAGCCAGCGGCGGCCCGGGTCGTAGCAACATTCATGCAGGCCAGCCAATGCGCTGTCCAGCGATTGTCGGCCATCTGAAAGCGCTCGCAGCTTACTGTCTGCCTGCAGCAAAATAGCCGCGCCGCGCCAATAGGTGTCCATGGTCCCGCCACGGCGTACATCGTCTTTGCCGCGCTGGAAGCCACTATTGAGTTTTTGCCAGGCTTGCAACTCACTGAGCCGACCATCGCGGGCACGTAATACATTCTGGTAGTAGGAAGCCAAACCTTCCGACAACCAGCGGTCCTGCGAAGCAACATAAGGCAACAGTATATGACTGAGCTCGTGCGTTGCGGTCCAGTCATTCTGAAACTCGTCCGCGGAGCGGGTTTCATCCACAAACAGCTCGATGGCCATGCCTCCGCCGCGCAACACATGAGCAAAGGGTACCGCGCTGCTGCGCGAGCCTATGCCTACCACCAGTATCTGAGTTTGTGCTTGTGGAAAGTGGCCAATGACATTCGCCACACCCATGGCAGGTTGGCTGATCCATTGCTGCAGGCCGGTCCGGTTATTATCATCGAAGTCGCCCAGCAGCGTCATCTTGATGCTGGCATCGCCAAGCAGAATTTTCTGTGTGGTAAATTTCCCCAGTACCAGTCGAGAAAACCAGCTGGCGGGTGTGGCAGTGGGTTGATAGCGCTTGGTGCCGTCAGAGCTGGCCAGCTCGGGCCAGGGGGCAGAGAGTTGCATGTCTGCTGGAAGATGGACGCGCACTTCAATGGCGCGCTTTTCGTTATCGCGCCAGAACCAGATATCACCATCGCTGAGCACCGCTTCCCCGATGCGCAAAACGCTGCGGTTATCACCCGCGGCGGTAGCCTTGTCCAGGTTGACGCGCCAGGCGGCGCAGGCGTTGTTGGGCAGTTTACCCAGGGCTATTCGGCGGTTGGTGTCTTGGATGTCTTTCCCGTCCAGGCGCAGCCATTCAGTGAATTCAGCGGCTTTGCGATCTCGATACAGACGTCGTGGTGGCTGGCCTGCAAAACAGGCAGTCACCTCAACCGCAGACAGGTCTTTATCAACGCGCACTTCGTAGTGATCCAGGGCCGAAACCGCCGGAGCCAGTAGTAAACCAATGATCAAAAACAACCAGCAGCGCACAATGTATATTTCCTGAGGGGCATGTTTCCTGAAGGGCACCTTTCCTGAAAGACATGGTTCCAGAAGGGCACCTTTCCTGAAAGGCATATATTCCGAGGGCTCAGGTGTAGGACCGTAAATTTGGCAAAGCATTCCAATTAATCCCTGAAACAGGCGTCAATGTGTGCTGATCAATCAGCCGGTTTCGTCTTCACGCGTCACTTGCAGGGATTGCAATTCACCCCCTGCGCTCACGCTGGCGTGAATCAGCATGGGCTGGCAGCAAACCGAACAATCCTCGGTATAACTGCAATATTCCAGCGAGCCATCGACCAGCAGTGTGATGCTTTCGCCGCAGTAAGGGCAGTATGCGTCCTGTTCTAGTAGTCCTGGCACCATTGAATTCTATGCCCTTGGAATCAAATCCTGTTCAATATCGCGGTTGTTGCGGGATCCGTACGATGCTGCGCCTACAGGCTCAGCAGTCGTATCCCAAAGTTGATTGTATGTCACTGCCGGACTTTGCTGCCTTGAATAATCGGATTCATGGCGAGGTAGAATCAGGTTCAAATCTCCAGGGTGACGACAAAGGCTGTATGCCATGACACATGATGAAGTGCATCGCTCGCATCGAAGCGGTTGGTTACGCGCCGCCGTACTGGGCGCCAATGACGGAATTGTTTCAACCGCCAGTCTGATCATTGGCTTTGCGGAAGCCAGCGCTGTCCAATCCAGTATCTTGTTGGCCGGAGTTGCGGGTCTGGTAGCCGGAGCCATGTCCATGGCGGCCGGTGAGTATGTATCCGTCAGTTCACAGGCCGATACCGAACGAGCGGATCTGGCCATGGAAAAGCGCTCGCTGGAAGATAATTTCGAGTCCGAGCAGAAAGAATTGGCGAAAATCTACCAGCGACGTGGCCTGCAACCGGAACTGGCGAAACAGGTTGCCAGCCAGTTGATGGCACATGACGCCCTGGGCGCACACGCACGGGATGAGATTGGCATTACCGACATGGCCAGCGCACGACCGATGCAGGCGGCCTTATCATCAGCGGCTACATTCACGCTGGGTGCCGCGCTGCCCTTGAGTGTGGCTTGGGCCATGCCCGGTGACCGATTGACATTAACGGTAGCGCTGGCGTCCTTGCTTTTCCTGGCCTTGCTGGGGGCGATTGCAGCTCGCGCTGGTGGTGCTCCAATGCTTAAAGGATCATTCAGAGTGACTTTTTGGGGCGCACTGGCCATGGTGCTCACCGCTGCAGTCGGGCGATTGTTTGGTGTGGTGGCTTGAGCGGGCAAGGAAAACAAAGAACTGTATTACCCGGACTTGATGGCCGTTCGGACTCTAAACAATGGCGGCGTTCTGCTGCGCCCGCGTCACGCTCTCACGATAGGGCTTCAAGGCCAGGTAGGCGAACAGGGCGCCCAGCGGCAGTGCGATGGCACTGACGATGGCGATGGAGTAACGCAACATGTTCGGATCGCGAAACACGTAATCGGTTACCAGCGCGTACAGGGTTGGCCCAAAGCCGTTGGCAATCAGATTGCCGACCAGGAAGTACAAGGCGGTGAGTTGTGCCCGTAAGGCATTTGGAGTGATCACCTGCAAAGCGGCTGCTGGCAATCCTTGTGGCATGGCCAGGAAGAAAGCACTGAAGGCCAATCCCACGATGGCCAGCGAGGCATTGGGCATCAACGGCGTGGCTACAGCGCAAGGAACAACCAGCAGAGCACTCAAAAAAGCGGCCCGCAATATGGCATCGGGATGGCCGCGTTTCTGCAGCCAGTCGGCCAGGAAGCCACCGGCATAAACGCCACTGGTGCCGCCGATGAACAGGATAAAGCCGTAGACAAAACCAATTTCAGACGCTTTCCAGCCCCAGGTGCGAATGAACAGGGTAGGCGTCCACACCAGGAAACCGGCAATGCCAATGCCAATAAATGAGAAGGCCAGGAAATGAAAGGTCAAGGTGCGCGCATTGAGACGTACAAACTTTTTCAGTTCAGGCAGCGAGCTGGCATTGCCGCCATCAGCGGTTTTGGTTGCGCCACGGCGCAGTGGTTCCTTGATCGTCATCAGCAACAGGATGATGGGCAAACCCATTAGACCCACCACGAAAAACGTGACCTGCCAGGGGTACACTTCGCCCACCAGTGGCAGGGTTACATTGCCGGCCTGTGATACCAGCTGCACCACGAATCCGCCGATGATTAGTGCCAGGCCAGCGCCGAAATACACACCCATGGAATAGACGCTTATGGCACGGGCCAGTTTCGATACCGGAAAATAGTCCGAAATAATGGACATGGCCGCCGGTGACAGGGTGGCTTCACCCACGCCCACACCCATGCGGGCCAGGAACAACTGCCAGTATTGTTTGGTCATTCCGCAGGCCGCCGTCATCAGGCTCCAGAATGAGATGCCAATGATGATGATGGTGCGGCGGTTCTTCTGATCCGCAAGGCGGGCAATGGGCACACCCATCAGGGTGTAGAAAATGGTGAAGGCAATGCCGGCCAGCAGACTGATTTGCGTGTCGTTGATCTGCATATCACGGCGTATGGGTTCGATCAGCAGGCTGAGAATCTGCCGGTCGATAAAGGAATTGGTATAGGCCAGCATCAATACACCCACCGTGTACCAGGCATAAAGTGGCTTGGGCCAGGGGTTATCTGCAGGCGATCCTGCCTTTGCGGGATTTGTTTTAGTCAGTTCCACATTATCTCTGCCTGGGGTTTCCGAGGCCGTCTCAGGAAACAAGTCTACTTGATCGCACTGTGCTGCTGGCCTAGACTAGGTCGAAAAGTCTTGTTATGCAAGTTAAACACTACCCACTGGTACGATGCTCGTGCCTGAGCACTGGAGAAAGATGTGAGAATCAAATGCTGGTCCTTGTTGTTGGCTGCTTTCCTGGCCCTGAATTCGTTAACCGCATGGGCAGATACAGATAAAGAGAAACTCGCCACGGCACAAAAGATGGTGAATGCGTGGAACCAATTGGATTGGGAAGGCGTTTACGCCTTGTTCGCTCCGGATGCGGTGATGCACAGCATGATGATGGATCCGGTAGTGGGCCGCGATGCCATCCGTGAGCGCTTTACGCGGTTTACGCCCGGCCTTGAACGCATCGAGCTGCAACTGGGGCGCATCGGCATCATCGATGGTGCAGTGATGATGGAGCGGGTGGACGACTTCACCTATAAAGGCAAGCATTCCAGGGTTCCGGTAGCCGGTGTGCTGGAAATCGACAACGGCCTGGTCACCGAATGGCGCGAATACTACGACCATCATTCGCTGGTGGAATCTATGACCACCGATGCCGGAATCAAAGCCAAAGCCGAGAAAACCGAACAGACAATCCGCCAACTGACTGAAAAGCTGGCGACCGACTGGAACGGTGGCGATATGGAGGCTTACCTGGCGGCTTACTGGGACTCTGAGGATTTTTCCATCCTGTTTGGCGATAAGTCCGTTCGGGGCTTTGAGGCGGTTGCCGCCATGTTCCGCGGCACCTGGACCACCGAGGAAAACATGGGTGATTTCTCTACCAGCGATGTGGTGATCCGACAGATCAGTGCGGACACGGTCGCTTCAAGCGGCGGCTTTACCCATGTGTTTCCGACAGAAACCATTGAAGGTGCTTTCAGCCATATATGGAAGCAGTTGGAGGATGGTCGCTGGGTAATTGCTCACGAACATACTTCGCGCAAGAACTGAGCCAGGCCCTTATGCCCGGGCGCTGACGCTCACCGGCACGGCACTCATCAGCGGCAATCCGCTGATGGGGTCGTAGTCGACTTCATCATCCAGCAGCGCTGCAGTGCTGGTGCCAGGGCTGTTCTCTCCCATCTCCCGCTGATTCGGAAAGCCGTGAGCTATTGAAACCACACCCTGGCGGATATCATCCGCCAGCTCGCAATGACCGAATACTTCGGCCTTAGCCGTGGCGATACACACCTGGTCTCCGTTTTGAACACCCAGTAAAGCCGCGTCTGCCGGATTCAGATAGATCGGGTTGTAGGGACGCTTACGCGCCAGTGCAGGCAGGCTATGGCCTACCGAGTTGTACACTTCATGTTGTCGCCGACTGACCATCAGCAGATTCAAACCCTCCAACGCAGCGGCGCTTTGGGCCAATGTAGAAGGCTTGTCCAGCTCTGTCAGCGCTACCGCCAACTCCTTCAACATCTCCGGATGTGCCAGCTGCAGGCGATAGGGCCAGTCAGCCGCTTTGGCTTCGGCCGGGCCGGATTGTTGCGGGAACAGCGCACCAGCCGGATATTGCTTGACCTGATCCAATGGCACCGGACTGCGTTGCAGGAAAGTGGCGATCAGATCGTCAGTGCTGGGCGGTGTTTCCATATCGAAGGCATTGCCAAACCAGCCCAGGCTCAAGTCCATGTGCTTTGCCAATTCGTAGAAAAAGCGCCAGTCTTCGGTCACTTCACTGTCTGCTGGCGGCTCGATTAAGGCTGGCTGATATTGCGCAAAAGGCTCAGGCATGCCCAGCGACAGACCGTAGAAAGTAATGCCTTCGCTGGCAAAACTGGTGGCAGGCAACTCGTAACCAAACAGGGGACCGATCACGTAATCCGCGCACTGCGCAGTGGCGGAGAATTGCGGGTCGATGCAGACCAGCAGCTCCAGGGAATCCAGAGCACGCTGTGTTTTCAGCCGGTTGGGCCAGTTGGCCAAAGGATTGCCACCGACCACGAACAGGGCTTTGACCTGGCCTTCACCCGGGGTGAGGATTTCATCCGCCAGCGCAGCTGTGGGTAGGCCCGCAGCGGTATCGGCCAGGCCTCGAACCCGCAGCTTTTCACCGAAACCATGACCCGGCCGGGGCTTTTCCGCACGCGCATGACCGGTGTACATACGAAACAGCACACCCTTGTTGGGTATCTCTTCACCAGCGCGTATCCAGCGGCCACACAAGGAATTGAGGCACAACAACAGGTACTCCATCAGCGTACCGTGTGGCGCCATGTTGGAGCCCGTGCCACCTGTAGCGATGCCCCGGCCTGCTGTTGCAAACATTTTTGCAGCGGCTTCAATCTGCCCCGGATTCAAGCCGGCAGCGTGTTCAACCCTTCCGGTATCAAAAGCCTCGACCGCAGCAGCCAGTGCTTCCAGACCTTCGGTTTCTTCGCTTACAAACTCGCCATCGTAGAGCTTCTGCCGGATGATCTCGCGGATCATGCCAGCCAGGATGGCGCTGTCGAAACCGGGGAGGCATTGCAGATGTAAGTCGGCTTTGCGGGCGGTTTCGCTGCGGCGGGGATCAATCACAATCAGTTGCAGACCGCGCTGGCGTGCCTCGTGCAAGCGCTTGGCCGGATTGAAGGGCGTAATCCCGCCCCACATCGATACCAGTGGATTCGCGCCCACCACCAGGCAGACATCAGCGCTCTCGAATAGCTGTGGCCCGGCGCCCCAGCGGCCATGCAAAGCCATGGCAATGGGCTTGCCCGGCTGATCAATGGTGGCATTGGAAAAGCGCATGGGCGAATCGATCGCGTCCATAAAGGCATGCCGCATCATCACGCCGGCCGGGCAGAAATGGCTGAAGGTGCCGCTGTACATGGCAACCGAGCGCGGCCCGTGCTGTTCAATGATGTGTTGCAGCTGGTGGCTGATTTCAGCCAGCGACTGATGCAGCGACAGGGCTTGGAAGCTGCCGTCTGGCTGGCGCTTCTGTGGCCGGGTGATGCGCTCCGGTGAATAGTGGAATTCGTGGAAGTTGCGGCCTTTCACACAGCTGTAGCCACTGTGAACCGGGTTGTCCTTGTCACCGATCAAATGGGTGATCCGGCCTTCTTCCAGGGTGACTTTCATCGAGCACATGGCGTGACAGAAACGGCAAATACCGTGTTCGACTGTGCTGGACATGGCGCTACTCCTGAAGGCCAAAAGATCAATAACTTGCATTACTGAACTGAAAGATAGCTTGCGCCCAGGCCCACGTCAAACGGCTATATTGCACAGCATCATTGACCCGCCATCCATCTTTCGATAACGTAGGTTCATTAATGCAAGTCACAATTTTAGCACGCACTGAACCGGCACAAAGAATCGGCTCAGTGACAAGGAAAACAGTACGGAAACCCCATGAAAACCACTACTGATGCCGATGTGATTGTGCTGGGTGCCGGCATGGGTGGCCTGTGTGCGGCCGCTTACCTGGTAGCAGCCGGTTATCGTGTATTGCTGCTGGAGAAATCCCGCCATATGGGTGGCCGCTGCTCGCATCGTGAGCGTGACGGATTCACTGTTACCACCGGCGCCATCATGATACCCATGGGGCCGGACAGCGCGATCCGCCAGGCTTTTGATGCCGTCGGCGCAGATATGGATATGGTTGAAACCACCGGTCGCATGCGTTATCGCTTGGCCCATGGTGATTACGACTTACCGCTAGTGGGCGGCGGTTTACGCGGCATGATCGAGTTCGCTTTTGAGGGCGATGCCGAGAAAACCGAAAATCTGTTCCGCGACATCGTCAGCGTGTTGGGTGGCGAGCGGCCGGATGAGGAGCAAAATCTGCGCGACTGGTTTTTGCAACGCACTCAAAACCCAGCCGTATTGGGCCTGTTCCAGGGCTTCTGTGCGGCCCTGATGGGCACCAACCTGCATGAAATTCCCGCTGCAGAATTTTTCCGCTTCCTCGGCCGCAGCAGCAAAGGCAGTCGGTTTGGCTTGGCCAAAGCCGGCAACGGCGCTTTGATGGAAACACTGGCAGCTGCAATTGAATCCAAGGGTGGAGAAATCCTGCGCCATCATCGGGTCAATCGCATCCTGACCGATGGCCAGCGGGTCAGCGGAGTCGAAGTCCTCAACCGCAGTGGCGAGACGCGTACGTTTACTGCCAGCGCGGTGATGTCGAACCTCGGGCCAACTGCGACCATGAAACTGTGTGGCGATGATGAGGTATTCGACGGCCCCTGGCGCCAGCGGCTGGATGCCAATCCCAGCACGGCACCGATCATCCACTATTCCTTTGTCTGCGATCAGCCCTTGATTCCCGATTTGCACGGCAGCCTGGTATTCGGCAATACCCGCAACCTGATCTATCTGGAAATCCCTTCGCTGATATCGCCGCAGCTGGCACCCGAAGGAAAGTATTTGCATACCGCTTATGGGGCGCCGGTAGATGCTACCGTTACCGATCTGCGTGCCGATGCCGCTACTACCCTGACTGAGCTGGAAGAAAATTTTCCCGGCCTGCAAAGCCATGCAGAGTTTCTGGTCAAAGCCCGCCACATCGGGCCTGCGCCGGGCATGCACCGTTGGCCCGGTTTCATGATGCCGAATGAAACACCGGTGGCCGGCTTGTATAACGTTGGTGACGGCGCAACACCGCCGGGCACCATCGGTACCGAAGGCTCGGCCGCTTCAGCTCGAGCAGCCGTTCAATCCCATCAATCCCAAAGCAATGGAAAACGAATATGAAAACCCGCGACCTGGCCAAGATAGTCAACTTTTACGCCCGCTTTATGCCCACTTATACCAAGACTGGCTATCTGGCCCGCCGCCTGACCTGGGGTAGTGATAAGCCACTGGACTTCACCGGTCAGACCTGGTTGGTGACCGGGGCATCAGCCGGGCTGGGCCAGGCCATGGTGAAAGCTGCCGCAGAGGCGGGCGCAGAAGTGATTGCCGCCGCACGCAGTATGCAGCGTTTGGAAGGCTCCGTTGCCGATCTCAAACCTGAAGTTCGACAGCGGGTGCGACTGATAGCCCATGACCTGTCATTGAAAAGCGGTAACCAGGCATTGGTCGACGAGCTGGCGCGGGACGGTACAAAAATTGACGTGCTGCAGAATAACGTGGGCCTGTTATTGCGTGATATGCAGCTCACCGCAGAAGGCAAGGAAGTCTCATTTGCCACCAACGTGTTGATGCACTACTTACTGACCGAAGGACTGATTGCCAACGGCACGTTGAAAAATGATGCCACCATCGTCAACATGACCTCGGGCGGCATGTACAACGCACCCTTGGGCTACCGCAAGCTGAATGTGACGGATCCCGAAAAATACAGCGGCAA
>JBBKVS010000339.1:0-9111 GCA_037968555.1 Lysobacterales bacterium
ACATCGCCTCGCTCAGGTTCATTAATGGAAATGATTTTCTTGTTCAGTACCGGCAGGCGGATACCGTAAGTGAATTTATTCACAACGATGAAATCACCTACCAGCAAGGTCGGGATCATGGAACCTGAAGGGATTTTGAAGGGTTCGAACAAGAACGAGCGAAATAACAAAACAATCAGCAATACAGGAAACAACGATCTGGAATACTCAACCAGAATAGGTTCCTGCGGTGCTTCTATGCTTTTCTGTACCGCTCTGTCCATGCGCCTTTGCCTGAAAAACAAACTGTCAATCAGCCAAATTACGCCGGAGAGCGTCGTGAGAACCACTAATACCAATGCAAAATCAATATTCATGTAACCGCCTTACTTTCTGGAGTCTTGTTGTAACACCGCCAGAAACGCCTCTTGAGGAATTTCAACGCTGCCTACCTGCTTCATTCTCTTTTTACCTGCTTTTTGCTTTTCAAGCAGTTTACGTTTTCGGCTAATATCGCCACCATAACACTTGGCGGTCACATTTTTACGCAATGCTTTAACCGTAGTCCGCGCAATAACCTGGGCACCAATCGAGGCCTGAATAGCGACATCAAACATCTGCCGCGGAATCAGCTCTTTCATAGCGCTGGCCAGGTCGCGACCTCTGCGTTGTGCCTGATCACGATGCATGATTAACGACAAGGCATCCACACGTTCACCATTGATTAGTACATCTACGCGCACAAAAGGTCCTTCACTGAAGCGAACAAAATGATAATCGAAAGATGCATAACCCCGGCTGACTGATTTGAGCTTGTCAAAAAAGTCCAAAACCACTTCGGATAGTGGCAGCTCGTACTGGATTGACACCTGCCCGCCCAGGTACTGCATGCCTTTTTGATGACCACGTTTTTCTTCGCACAGGCCGATTACCGCACCGACATAATCTTGTGGCACCAGAATATTGGCCTGAATAATGGGCTCGCGAATTTCGGCTATCTTGTTGACTTGTGGAAGTTTGGCCGGATTTTCCAGCGTATAAACCTCGCCATCAGTTAATTCTATTTCGTAGATTACGGTGGGTGCAGTGGTGATCAGGTCAACATCGTATTCCCGTTCCAGTCGTTCCTGCACGATATCCATATGCAATAAACCCAGGAAACCGCAACGGAAACCAAAACCCAGTGCTTCGGAAGTTTCCGGCTCAAACTGCAGCGCAGCATCATTCAGCTGTAAACGATCCAGCGCTTCACGCAGATCCGGAAAGGCATCCGCATCGGTGGGGAACAAGCCGGCAAAAACGCGCGGTTGCATGGCTTTAAAACCAGGCAAGGGCTTAAGGGCACCATCTTTGGCTATGGTGATGGTGTCGCCTACCGGCGCGCCGTGCACATCCTTGATACCGGCCACCAGGAAGCCCACTTCCCCAGCGCTGATGCGATCGCGTTTTTCCTGCTTGGGAGTGAACACGCCCACTTGCTCGACCTGGTGCTGGTTACCTGAAGACATCAGTTTGATCTTTTCGCCCTTGCCCATCGAACCATCCACTACCCGTATCAAAGAAACGATACCGAGGTAGTTATCAAACCAGGAGTCGATGATCAGCGCCTTGAATGATGCATTGGTGTCGCCGGCGGGATGGGGAACCCGCTGCACCAGCAACTCCAGGATATCCTTGATGCCCACACCATTTTTGGCGCTGACTTCCAGACAATTACTGGCTTCAATACCAATTATGTCTTCAATTTCCTGTCGTACCCGATCGGGTTCGGCAGAGGGCAAGTCAATCTTGTTGAGCACCGGTATGACTTCCAGACCCAGCTCAACTGCGGTATAGCAATTGGCTACACTTTGCGCCTCTACACCCTGGGCTGCATCGACCACCAGCAAGGCACCTTCGCAGGCTGCCAATGAACGGGATACTTCGTAGGAAAAATCCACGTGTCCCGGGGTATCGATCATATTCAGCTGATAGGTGTGGCCATCATCTGAGGGAAACTGCAGGGTAACGCTTTGCGCTTTGATGGTGATACCGCGCTCACGCTCCAGGTCCATGGAGTCCAGTACCTGGTGCTCCATTTCACGGTCTGTTAGCCCGCCACACAGCTGTATGAATCGATCGGCCAGCGTGGATTTTCCGTGATCCACGTGTGCAATGATTGAGAAATTCCGGATAAATTGCTGGTTCATGCTGGCTTCATACAGGAAAAGGCCACCCTGGCCGGTCGACCAGGGTGGCCAGAGTTTCTGACCTTGGGTTATTAGCTGCGCGGATTATAACTCACTCATCGCCATCCGGCGTAAAGGCGATGAAAGTCGTTGTGCCGCCGCGCATGACTCGCAATGCCACAGCCTTTTTGGCCGGCAGATCTGCTACCACCGATTCAAATTCATCAACATCAGAGACAGACCGGTTGTTAATGGCGAAAATCAGATCGCCCGGCCTCAAACCAGCCCTGTAAGCTGCATCGCCCAGAACCCGGGTGATCAACACGCCACCTGCTGGATTACCCAATTCGCGGCGTTTGTCGGCAGAGACCGTTTCAACTTCCAATCCCAACGCATTACCGCTTGCATCATTAGCCGCTGCAGCAGGTCCGCGCGCACCTTCACTGTTATCAAGGGCATCCAGTGTGGCATCGAAAGTCTTTTTCTTGCCATCCCTGCTGACCATTACCTTGACTTTGGTCCCCGGTGGATTGGCACCCACCAGAGGTGGTAAGTCACCCCAGGTCTCAATCGCCTGGCCATTCATTTCGAGTATCACATCGCCCGGCTTGATACCGGCCCGGTCGGCAGAACCACCGGGCGTGACATCGCTGACCAGGGCTCCGGCAGAACGATCCAGGTTCAGGGCTTCCGCCAACTCGCGGGTTACCGCACCCACGACCACACCCAGCAGGCCGCGCGATACCTTGCCAAACTCACGCAGCTGGCGCACGGTTTCGATGGCTGTTTCGACCGGTATGGCAAAAGACAAGCCTATGTAACCGCCGCTGCCACCGCTCAATATCCAGGAATTGATGCCCACCACTTCACCATCCATGTTGAGCAAGGGACCACCAGAATTGCCTGGATTTATGGCCACATCGGTCTGTATGAAAGGCACATACTGCTGTTGACCGGAACTTCTGCCCTTGGCGCTGACAATGCCGGCGGTAACAGTCTGCTCAAAATTGAACGGAGACCCTATGGCCACCACCCAGGCACCTTGCTTGAGCTCGGCGGTCTGGCCCAGCTTTACGGTTGGCAGGTTACTGGCATCAATTTTGATCAGGGCAATATCGCTCTGCGGATCAGAGCCAATCAGTTTGGCTTCAAACTCTCGCCGGTCGGCCAGTCGTACAATGATCTGATCTGCTCCGTCCACCACGTGATGGTTGGTAATGATGAAACCATCTTTTTCAAAAATGAATCCGGAACCCAGCCCGCGTCGATCCGGCTGTGCGCCGTTGGGATCGCCTTGTGGCCCAAAGAAACGCCGAAAAAATTCAGGCACTTCCTGCCCCTCGAAAGGATCCTGTGCGCTTTCTGCATCGCTGGGCTGTACCCGGTTTCCAAACTGGGTTACCTGGATATTGACCACAGCTGGGCCGGCCTTTTCTACCAACTCAGTAAAATCAGGCAAACCGCTGACGGTGGCCGAAGCACTGAACGATATCAGACTGAAAAATAGCAGGCTGATCGTTTTCAGAATGGTGCGAGTCATGGTAATTCCTCTTGTATGGTCTGATTCTTGATTTTGGGAAAGTTACGCCAACATTCAATCCATGGCTGCCTGGCAACTCTGCCCATCCCGAAGAGCCGGGTAGCCCAACAGGCTTATTTGGCCTGATGCTTTTTGCCAGCGTTTTCCGGTTAAGTTTAAAGGTAGGGTCAATCCTGCCAAAAACAACGCCCCCAGCAGTGCAATAACATCCTGTCTCCAGTCTGCCAGAGTCAAAACCCCGGCCAGGAAGTGTCCCAATGCTGCTCCCGCCAAGCCCGCCAGCAAAGGCAACAAATACAAGTTGAGCAACAAGCGCAGGAAAAAAGATTCCGAAATTCCCACCCGCACCGCTAGTCCCGGCTGCAAATGCAAGGGGTTGTCCAGTTCCAGGGATACGGGTTTACGCACTACCAATCGGCCGAATATTCCGGCACCACAGCCTTTACCGGCATCACAGGCAGGGCATCCTGAACTGGCTCCCAGCAGGACCGTGGCCTGTGATCCCTGCAGACTCAATATCCGCCCTTGCTGTTCAATCATAAAGTCCCCCCTGAGGAGATCAATCAGGGTTGATTCTGGCTTACTGACTGGGCAATTTTTTCCACCGTAATAGCCGGAACATCGCCCACTACTGTGACCAGCACATCATGAGTCTGGCGGCTGAATATATGGCTGGTACCCAGTTCGTGCAATCCCAGGCCAAACCCTGAGGCTTGCTCCAGGAGTTCCACATACAAGGAAACCGAAGCGATGCCGTCACTGTAGACCTGGTGCTGGAAAGGGTTGCCCGGATCCTGGCTAGGGGCACGGTTGACCGTCATGCGGAAACCTGGCGGCAACCAGTGAGCCTGCCATTGCGTGGATTCGGAAACGGGTATGGATGCACCAACGGGTAAGCCGGATGCTACTTCTGGCATTTTGGAGTAACCGTCCTTGAGTTCGCTCTTATCCACTTCAGAGCCTATTTTCAGCTCGGTAAACACCAGTTTGGCGAGTATCGCGCCATTCTGATCATTTAACTGCCACTGCAGTAAAAGCCCGGAGCCCGCTTCCAGCCACAGGCTGTAACCGTATCGATAGGCATCGTTGGCAATGATATCGAGGCGCTGGCCGGTGCGTTCAGCAATGCGTTTTTGATCGCGCATTTTGAATTGGTAATTACCCGAATGATTGGACAAGCCAAGCACAGATTGATCCAGAAACATGGGCCAATTCACGACCGGATCAGCGATTACTGCTTGTGATTCCCCTGATACCCACTTCACCCCGGATTGATCACGCACCACTTCCCGACGGGGACCTGATACCGAGGCCAGGCGCTCGTGTGTGCCATGCTCATCAATGATATGGGTTATGCGCATGGTTTCCATGCGGTCATCAGCGATGTAAATGAAGGTGCCCTGGTAACTCATCTGGCTCATGGCGGTACCCATGCGCTCCAGCCAGATCTGGGCATCATCCCCAGCCCAACCGTGCAGGCTTACCCCGAACAGCAGGACGGCAATGACTCTAACCGTCATTTGTTTCATTGCAAGGGTAAATCGACGTCCTCAGCGGGCTGCAAATCTGCGGGATTATCTTCTGGCAAGACACTCCCACCCGTCACCACAATCGGAACCAGCGCAACGAATCCCTGCCTGGCACCATCGCCGCTGACCTGGTAGTGACGTAAGAGGTAGGCCTTGGCTTTTTCCTGTTCCGTTACGCGTTGACCGGCAAGATTAACCGGCTGACTGGCTGGAACCAAATTACCCATATTCGGGCTGACAAAGGGTTCAGCCTGTATCGCCAAAGTGGGTGCCAGCGCGGCTGCTTCTGGACCAGCCTGCTGATCTGGCCCAACGGACAATATCGCAAGCATGGCTACAGACGCTGCAATTGCTGCACCTGCCATAGGCCTGATCCAGGCCATGTGTTTTTTGCCGGGAGCTTGCTGGCTGTCCTCCAGATCTATGGCCTGTCGTACCCGGCTACACAAATCATCCTGCACCAGGGGTGCATCCTGTTGGCGCAGACAATCACGAATGACGTGGTAACGATCCCAGGTCGAGCGCAAGCTCTGATCATTCGCCAGGCGGCGCACCAGGAAGCTGCCAGCGGATTTATCCACTTCACCATCCATGAAGGATGAAAGATTTTCTCTTGATTCAGTGTTCATTGGTTCCGTGTTCTTAGATTCTGTGTTCATATTGCTTGTGCCCTGCCCTAATAAGTGGCTGCCTATCAATGGCTTTCTATCAATGGCCTCAATTGTATGTCTATCGCCTCACGTGCACGGAATATCCTCGATCGAACTGTGCCTATAGGACATTCCATGGTTGTGGCTATCTCCTCGTAACTCATGCCTTCCATCTCGCGCAGCATGATGGCCGTGCGCAAATCTTCCGGTAATTCTGAAATTGAATCGAATACGGTTTTTTTGATTTCCTCACGCAACAATTCATTTTCTGGTGTGCCCTTTTCTTTCAGGCGACTATCAAAATCATATTGCTCGGCATCAGCCGCATCGATATCAGACAATGGCGGCCTGCGCTTCTGCGCTACCAGCCAATTTTTTGCTGTGTTGATGGCAATGCGGTACAGCCAGGTATAAAAGGCACTGTCACCGCGAAAGTTCTTCATGGCCCGATAGGCTTTGATGAAGGATTCCTGAGCTACATCCTGCGCCTCATCCGGGTCATTCACATAACGCCGAACCAGGTTCACTATGCGATGCTGGTATTTACTGATGAGCAGGTCGAAAGCGTGCTTGTCGCCTTTCTGGACGCGCTCAACCAATAATTGATCAACTTGTGCTTCGCTCATGCGTGCACGCTCCGCTTCTTCTGCTGGTACCGGCGACTGGGTCTGGGGAGCCAGCACTGCAAAGCCAGAGCCTGATTCTTGTACTTGAGTTTTTATCGCTGCCTTCATGGCTGCTTGACTCCCTTTATTGAGCATATCATGCGCGGGTATGCGTACTGTTGCTTCCATCAGGATTTTCCCCTGGCTGACTGGCTGGCAATAACGGTTCGGGCGTACATGTTCGCAATCTATGACCGGCCACTACCCTATGAGTTCCATCGCTGTAGCGATAGATTGCAGCAAAGGTGCATGCCTGACTGGCCAATGCGATAATGCTCAGCTTGATCAATCAGGTTGCCGCAGCAGGCTGGCAGTCGTAAGGAGATAGGTATCAGTATGAATCTTTTGAAAACCCTGGGTATCAGGGCCAACAACCCCGGCGCATGTTTTGGATTTGAGCAATGGTCAGACACCACTGACCAGGGCGAAATTCAGGCTATTAACCCGGCTACTGGCGAATTGATTGCCAGCGTTTATGGCGCATCAGCAGCAGACTATGAAAAGGTCATTAGCCAGGCTGAGTCGTCTTTCAAAGAATGGCGCATGGTGCCAGCACCCAGACGCGGCGAAGCCGTGAGGTTGTGTACTGATGCACTGCGCAGGAACAAGGATGCCCTGGGCAGCCTGGTCAGCCTGGAAATGGGCAAGATCAAACCCGAAGGCGATGGTGAAGTTCAGGAAATGATCGACATTGGCGAATTTGCCATTGGCCAGTCACGCATGTTGTATGGCAACACCATGCACTCGGAACGTCCCCTGCATCGTATGTACGAACAATGGCACCCTTACGGCATAGTGGGCATTATTTCTGCTTTCAATTTCCCGGTTGCCGTATGGGCCTGGAATGCCTTTATCGCCGCCATTTGCGGCAATGTTTCGGTATGGAAACCTTCGCCCAAGGGTGCGCTGTGCGGCCTGGCCGTGCAGAAAATCTGTAATGAAGCACTAAAGGAAGGAGGCTTTCCACCCATATTCCTCAGTTTTATGGAGCCTGGGCATGAATTGGCTGAGCGCTTCGTGGATGATAAGCGGGTTCAGCTCCTGTCATTCACAGGATCTACTGCTGTGGGTCGACAAGTGGGAACACGGGTGGCAGCCCGCATGGGCCGCAGTCTGCTTGAGTTGGGTGGCAACAATGCCATCATCGTAGATCAGACCGCCGATCTGAAAATTGCCATTCCCGGTATCGTATTCGGCGCAGTCGGCACCGCAGGTCAGCGCTGTACCAGTACCCGTCGACTGTTTGTGCATGAGTCATTGGTGGATAGCGTGACCGAAACCCTGGTTTCTGCTTATCAGCAGGTGCGCATTGGCGATCCGCTGGACAGCAAAACACTGATGGGCCCGCTGACCGATGCAACCAGCGTGGAACGTTTTGAAAAAGCTGTGGCGGATGCCCAGCAGGAAGGCGGCGAAGTACTGGCAGGCGGTAAACGCATTGACCGCCCTGGTTTCTTTGTTGAACCCACCATCATCAAAGCCAGGAACGATTTCAAAGTAGTGCAAAGCGAGACTTTTGCTCCCATCCTTTACCTGATCCCGTTTTCTGATCTGGCAGAAGCCATCGACATGCAGAATGACGTACCGCAAGGATTGTCGTCCTCCATATTTACTACCGATATGCGCCATGCGGAAATGTTCCTGTCTGCAATGGGCTCGGATTGTGGGATTGCCAATGTAAACATTGGCACTTCCGGCGCCGAAATCGGCGGTGCTTTTGGTGGCGAGAAGGAAACTGGCGGCGGCCGTGAGTCCGGATCAGACGCCTGGAAAGCCTATATGCGCCGACAGACCAATACCATCAATTGGGGCAAGGATCTGCCTTTGGCCCAGGGCATCAAGTTCGATCTTTGATCAAAGACTGATCCGGAGCGGCGCAGATGTTCTATGAGCTGGCCAAAAAAGCCTTGTTTGCCAGCGAGCCGGAAACCGCTCATTTGCTCAGTCTGGAGGGCCTGCGCCGGGCACATCAGCTGGGTTTGAGCAAACTGCTATGCACCCACCGGGACATCCCGGTGCAGTGCATGGGTCTGAAATTTTCCAATCCCGTCGGTATTGCTCCTGGATTGGATAAAAACGCCGACTATTTCGAAGCGTTGGGATCACTGGGTTTTGGCTTTATCGAAGTAGGCACCGTCACCCCCAAACCGCAGGAAGGCAACCCCAAGCCACGGGTTTTTCGACTGCCCGAGGCTGAGGCACTGATCAACCGCCTGGGCTTCAACAACAAGGGTGTAGATCACCTGGTCGCGCAGATTCGCAAGCACAAGTACCAAGGCATACTCGGCATCAACATTGGCAAGAACGCCGCCACGCCCATAGCCCAGGCCGCCGATGATTACCTGCACTGCCTGGAAAAAGTGTATCCCTTTGCTGACTATGTCACGGTCAATATCTCATCCCCAAATACTGCGAACCTGCGTGATCTGCAGAGCGAAGACAGCCTTAATCATTTGTTGGAACAGTTGAACCACAGGCGTAGCCAGTTGCATAAAATTCATGCCCGCTCCGTGCCCCTGGCCGTCAAGATTGCTCCCGACCTGGATCGAGCTGGCCTCGAAACGGTAGCGGCTGCCATCA
>JBBKVS010000340.1:0-3107 GCA_037968555.1 Lysobacterales bacterium
GCGGCGAATGGATGATGATTTCGTACTCGTCAGGAATGATGTCGTAATCGATGCGTGTGATCCACGGACCAGACAGTAAAAGTCTGGGCCCGGGAACTTCGCCTCGACGCACCCGCTCACGGAAGTCGAAAGCCTGGAACGGGGCACCCAGATCCAAACCGGTAGTAACGCCCGCGCGCAGCATCTGCTTGGCGGCGATGGTCATAAATTCCTCGATCCGCTCCATGCCGTTCATGAATTTGTACAAGCGTGCGTACGATCCATGTCCAATCAGGTCAATGTGCATGTGCGCATCAATAAGCCCGGGCATCACTGTCCGGCCGCCAGCATCAATTACCACTGCATTATCGGGTATCGCTGTGTTATCCCGGTTTCCAACCGCTGTGATCACACCGTTTTCGAAAACGATCACACTGTGATGTAGCGGCTTACCCTCATGACCATCCAGCAACATACCGCCGACGATGGCAATGGGCACGCCCGGGCGTAGATTCTCCTGGGCTTGAACACTGAAGGCGGCGAAAAGCAGACACAGCAACAGCATTTTCATCTTCGTCATGACCCATTCATCCTGTCTATTCCAGCTCAGTCAGCAAATAGCTGTAAATCAGTGCCTGCACACGGGCCTGCTGCTGATTGTTGGCGGCGCCACCATGGCCACCTTCAGTGTTCTCGTAGTAGAAATTGGGCTTGTCCATGGCGTTCATTTTGGCCACCATTTTCCGCGCATGTCCGGGGTGTACACGATCATCGAGGGTTGAGGTGGTAAAGAATACCCGCGGGTATTCTTTTGCAGCATCCAGATTGTGGTAAGGCGAGTAATGTTGCAAAAAAGCCCAGTCATCCGGGTTGTCCGGGTCGCCGTATTCCGCCACCCAACTGGCGCCTGCCAGCAACTTGTTGAAGCGCTGCATATCCAGTAATGGCACCTGGCAAACCACCGCGCCAAAGAGCTCCGGTCGCTGTGTAAATAACATGCCTACCAGCAGGCCACCGCCACTGCCGCCACGAATTCCCAGGTGTTTGGGTGAAGTGACGCCTTTACCGATCACATCCTCGGCCACGGCGTAGAAATCATCATAGGACTTCTGCCGATTTTCGCGCTGCGCGGCCAAATGCCAGGCCGGGCCGTATTCCCCGCCACCACGGATATTGGCCAGTACGAAAACACCGCCCTCTGAAAGCCAGTCCATGCCTATGGTGGCGGAATAAACCGGTTGCTGTGAAACTTCAAAGCCCCCGTATGCGTATATCAGCGTTTTGTTCTTGCCATCAAGATTGATGTCTTTGTGGGCGATCATGAAATAGGGCACACGAGTGCCATCGGATGATTCGGTGAAGGCCTGGGTCACCTCATAAGGCGAGCTGTCAAAGAATGCCGGTAGCGCTTTGGATGCCTGTGGTGGTGACAAACCCTCTGCCTGGTACAGGGTGGTGGGTGTGAGAAAATCCTGGTAGGTGAAAAAGAAGGCATTACTGTCTTCGCTGGTGCTGCTGATTGAAATCTGGCCCATCGCGGGCACATCAACTGAACGTTTTTGCCATTTGCCATCCGCCAGGCTGTAAGCATCCAGCCTGCCACGTACGTCGGTCATGCGGTTTACCAGCACCAGGTCGCGGGTGCGGTTGACGCTTTCGATGGCAGAACGGGAATCCGGTTCGGTCACCAGCAATACCTTGCCTTCACCTTTCAACAGCTCATCGACATCAATGCTGACCAGGGATCCCTGCTTCCAGGTTTCATTGTCCCTTTGCCAGTCGGTTTTCAAGCGGATCAACAGCTGGTTTTTGAACACGGTTTCAAAGCTGGCATCGGCCGGTATATCGAGTTTACTCAAACGCCCTTCGCGGTAAGCGAACACCTCGCTGGTGAAAAAAGTATCGGCAAGGACTACAAAGGGATAATCGCCTTCCGGGGTATTGATTACCGCAGCATAAACGCCAATGTCGGCGGCTTTACCTTGGTATATTAATTCCGCGTCATCGATGGAGGTACCACGCTTCCACTTGCGAATGATGCGTGGATAGCCCGATTCGGTCATGCTGCCTGGCCCAAAATCGGTACCTACCAATAGTGTGTCGCGATCCAGATAAGAGACACCGGTTTTGGCTTCAGGCAACGTGAAGCCATCTGCCAAAAAAGTTTTGCTAACCAGGTCAAACTCCCTGACTACAGTAGCGTCGGCGCCGCCACGTGACAGAGAAATCAGGCAACGATCGTAAGCTGGTTTCAGACATTCACTGCCCGACCAGACCCAGTTCTCGTTTTCGGTTTTGGCCAGTTCATCCAGGTCCAGCAGAATTTCCCATTCCGGCTTGGCCTTGGCGAATTGCTCCAATGTCGTGCGACGCCACAGCCCACGTTTGTTATTGGCGTCTTTCCAGAAGTTGTATAAATGACCGCCGCGTATTGTCGGGTATGGAATCTGGTCCTGCGAATCGTATACCGCCAGATTCTGCTCATAGAAGCGCTGGTACTGAGGGCTTTGTTGCAGCGCCGCCAGTGTTTCCTGGTTGCGGGCTTCCACCCATTCCAACGCTTCCACCCCCTCGACCTCTTCCAGCCACAGGTAGGGGTCCGGCGCATCGGCCAGCAGATTGTGAGTAGACAGGCTGATTAATGACATGGCAATCCAGGGTAGTGATTTCATGAAGATATGGGTATCCACTTGGGGACGATAAAGTATTCTACTCGAATCGAAGTCGGGCACCCTGTAGCAGCCAATGGATGGCTGGACAGAGTGCAGCTTGGAAATGAATTAGGTCGCTGGCTTTCGGATTGGTCCAGGAATTGATATGTCTGAAAACACAACTGAAAAGAAAAGAATAGCGATCAGAACTGCAATCGCCATCCCCTCTGTACATACGGATGCGTTGCGGGCCGATTTGTATTTGCCCCTGGCCGAAGACAGAAACGGTGCAGCAATCGTACTGGTATTCGGTGGTAGCTGGCGCGAGGGCGACAGAAGCCAGCAAAAAGCTTACGGAATATCATTGGCCAAGGCGGGATTTACCTGTCTGGCCTGTGATTACAGACACTCTTCAATCGCCTTATGGCCAGCACAAAATCAGGATATTTCTGCAGCAGCCAAGTGGCTGGAATCGGC
>JBBKVS010000341.1:0-4657 GCA_037968555.1 Lysobacterales bacterium
ATAACGCGGAAATCAGGCCATTCGTTGCTGTAAACCTTGCAAAGCGTGCAATACGGTTTGTCTGCGCACGGCTTCACGATCGCCCGTAAATAGCTGGCACTCAGCCTCAGTCGGACAGCCCTCCAAGGCCCAGGCGAACCATACGGTACCAACGGGTTTGCTGGCGGTACCGCCGTCAGGACCGGCCACTCCGGTGACGGCCAAAGCCGCCTCAACTCCAGATCGGGAACGGGCTCCTTCTGCCAGGTCACAGGCTATTTCGCGACTCACCGCACCGTACTTCATTAAGCGTTGCTCTGGGACACCCAGCATTGCTGTTTTTGCCGGATAACTGTAAGCAATGTAGCCACGGTCAAACCAGGCGGAACTGCCTGCCCGGTCGGTACAGCATTTGCTGATCCAACCGCCGGTGCAGGATTCGGCACAGGCCAGCATCCATCCCCTGCTCTGCAGGCTATCAGCCAGTAGGCCAACAGCGATTTCAATTTCTCTATCAAGTGCATTCATAAATTGGTGATTCTGCCCACGTCTGGCCCTGGTTTGATCAGCCCTGAATTACCTGGCAGAAGCAACAATCCTGCTGTTTGTCAGGACACATGCTTCATGCCTTGCGCAGCATAGGATAAACTGCGGCCGATGTCTGCCATCGCCAGCCAACCCAACAGCCAACACACGCCTTTGATGCAGCAATATTTGAGCATAAAGGCGGAACATGCCGATATCCTGCTGTTATTCCGCATGGGTGATTTTTACGAATTGTTCTATGACGATGCGCGCAAAGCGGCCCGTCTGCTGGACATGGTAATCCCCCCATTATTAACCTCTCTCAAAAGCAGAGATCAGGCCACCATGGCCAGTTTTTGGATCGGAGTGATGCCACCCAGACCCATGTTGGGCCTCGCCGGTAACGGGATGGATTGACTGAAGGTATCAGCCCAAGCTGTCTATCTGCTTGCTGTTCCCGACTGAGGAGCGGTATGGCTGGTTTCACCCCGGCCGTGGGAATTGGCCAGAATTAGAAGTGTGGCCGAGCAGAATTCAATCGCGGACACTCAAATCTGATGAGATTTCGTGGCGACTTGGTTGGAAAGTTGATGTAAAAGGCTGCTCAATACATGTGGATTTCATGTAAAAGGGCTTTTATTCTCTCTTTATACACGCCCTTTTTTGGCTTTTCTCGTCGAAAATGCCTCTTAGTCGAATACATCTGGCCATTTCCGTGAAGTGTGGTACACGCTCAGGATCTGGGCTTCGTCCTTTTTTATACGATACGGAACAATGTATGGCAGGTCTTGAATAACCAGTTCACTTGTTCCACGTACGCGCCCGGGTCGGCCAACTTTTGGATGTAGTTCGAGTTGACTGACAGCAACTCGTATCCGTTGGACGACTTCAAAAGCAGCTTTCGGATTATCCTTCGCTATATGGTTCTGAATTCTATCCAGTGCCGCAGCCGCTGGTACAGTCCAGCGAATACGCACAATCAGATGTTTTCATACTTGTTAAATATCTTTGCCATATCCGCATCACTGGTAAACCGCCCCTCATCAGCGGCCTTGATACCCTCCTTTACGCGTTCGGTCTGCCAGGAATGCAATTCCAGAAGTTGGTCAATCGCCTGATTGACTATGTAACTGCGAGACCTGTCCTGCTGTTTCGCAATTCTGTCCAGTTGTTTGACCTTTTTGCTGTCCGCTCGGACGCTAAATGCTTCTGTTCCCATCTGATTGTCACCCTTCTGATTCTCGCGGTTCACAGTGATTACTATGTAATCTTAGCAGAATCTTTTATGAACGAACTTTCAGAAACACTGCGGTCATCCTTGTGGGCAGGATAACCGCGCCGGATAGACGAACCGCATGGATAACTCACCACGCTGATAAAGCGGTTCGTTTAATTCCCACCCGGTTGTCAATGAGCCACCCTACCTTCAGACTACCATCTGTGCCGCATACGTCTGGCCCCACCCAGGAACAACGCTGGGCTGTGATATTTTTTCACGGAATAATCACTTAGAAGACGGGAAAACAGCTTTTTCATCCCATCATGGTGCAACATAACATCACAAAATATACTGATAAATATAACTATATTAATTTATGAATCAAACACTTACACACACTCCATTAATGCAGCAATATCTGGGCATCAAAGCGGAACATGCCGATATCCTGGTGTTATTCCGCATGGGTGATTTTTACGAATTGTTCTATGACGATGCGCGCAAAGCGGCTCGTCTGCTGGACATCACCCTGACCAGTCGCGGTGAATCCGCCGGTGCGCCCATTCCCATGGCGGGCGTCCCTTATCACGCGCTGGACAATTACCTTTCCCGACTGGTGCGACTGGGTGAATCCGCCGCCATTTGCGAACAGACCAGCGAACCCACTCCAGGTAAAGGCCTGGTGGACCGCCAGGTGGTGCGTATTGTCACGCCCGGAACCTTAACTGAAGATGCATTGATGGAGTCGCGCCGGGAAAGCCTGCTGGCCGCCTATGCGCAGGTGGACAAACAGCAGGCGCTGGCCTGGCTGGACCTGGCTTCCGGTCGATTTACTGTGCGGCTGGTCCGCAATGATGCCGACCTTGCGGCATTGCTGCAGCGCCTCAAACCGGCTGAGTTGCTGGCCGCCGAAGGTACGACGATCGACGCAATTGACCGGGAGGAAGTTCGCTGGCGCCAACCCTGGCGCTTCGATAAACGCCAGTCAGCCCAGTTACTGAATGAGCAATTCGGCACCGCTGATTTACGCGGCTTTGGTATTGAAGATTTGCCTGCTGCGGTGGTCGCTGCCGGTGCCCTGCTGGATTATCTGCAGGAGACCCAGAAAACGGCCCTGCCCCACTTGCGCGGAATTCATCTGGAACTTGCTGATGAATTCATCCACCTCGACGCCAACAGCCGGCGTAACCTGGAAGTGGATGCCAGCCTCAGCGGCCGCACTGAGGAATCACTGCTGGGCATCATGGACAGCTCGGTCACTGCCATGGGTGGCAGGCAGTTGCGCCGCTGGCTGAATAACCCCTTGCGCTCACAAACTGCGGCCAGCCTGAGGCACGAATGCATGGCCGAATTACTGGCCAGTGACGTTTACCTTGAAGTGCGCGAACTGCTCAGAAGCACAGGTGATGTGGAACGCATCCTGTCACGTGTGGCTTTGCGATCAGCCCGGCCAAGGGATTTGAGCACCTTGCGTTATGCCCTTGCGGTGGCGCCGCAACTGGCTGAGCTGCTGGACGATGGCCGGCATGCCACCGTGCAACAACAGCTTGAGGGCTTGCAGGCCCATCCGGCAGTTCAGAATTTACTGACAGCAGCCATTATTGATGAGCCCCCGGTACTGATGCGTGACGGTGGTGTGATTGCACCGGGCTATGACGTTGAACTCGACCGGCTGCGCGGCCTGTCCGAAAACGCCAATGAGTTTCTCAGTGCCTACGAGCAGAAACAGAAAGAGCTGACCGGCATCAATGGCCTGAAGGTAGGCTACAACCGCGTGCACGGCTATTTTATTGAGGTGAGCCAGTCGCAACAGCACCTGGTACCCGCCGAATACACCCGGCGCCAGTCCCTGAAAAATGCCGAGCGCTTTATCACCGAAGAGCTCAAGCAATTTGAAGACCAGGTGCTGTCCAGCCGTGAGCGGGCCCTGGCACGTGAGAAGCAATGTTATGAGGCTGTGCTGGACGCCTTGCTGCTCGAATTACCGGCTTTGCAGCAATTGGCAGATAGCCTGGCCCGGCTGGATGTATTGGCAGCCTTTGCCGAACGCGCCGAGGAGCTGAATCTATGCCGGCCCGAATTCAGCACAGAACGGGGAATTCACATACAGGCTGGCCGGCACCTGGTGGTTGAACTGTTGCAGGACCACCCTTTTACACCCAATGATCTGCAGCTGAATGATGAGCGCGGCATGCTCATCATTACCGGCCCCAACATGGGCGGAAAATCCACATACATGCGCCAGACAGCGCTGATCGTGCTGCTGGCTTACGCGGGCAGTTGGGTGCCAGCGACCACCGCCAAAATTGGCCCTATTGATCGCCTGTTCACCCGCATTGGTGCTGGTGATGAACTGGCCAAGGGTCGTTCTACCTTCATGGTGGAAATGTCGGAAACCGCCAACATTCTGCACAATGCCACGGAATACAGCCTGGTATTGATGGATGAAGTGGGACGCGGCACCAGTACTTATGATGGCCTGTCATTGGCCTGGTCCTGCGCAGCCTGGCTGGCACGCAAAGTAAGAGCCATGACCCTGTTTGCCACGCATTACTTCGAATTGACCCGCTTTGCTGATGAGGAAGAGGGGGTGGTCAATGTGCATCTGGATGCGGTTGAGCACAAGGACCGGATTGTGTTCATGCACTCCGTGCAGGAAGGCCCGGCCAGCAAAAGCTATGGCCTGCAGGTCGCGGCCTTGGCGGGTATTCCCCGCCCAGTGGTTGAGCAGGCCCGGCGTTACCTCGAAGAGCTGGAGCGGGCACAGCGCAGCGATTCACCGCAGCTGGGCCTGTTCGACCAGGCTGCGATCAGTGATTTTGATTCCCCCCAAGAGCCGGAAATTGATCCCCTGCGACTAGCCTTGCAGGAACTGGATCCGGATCAACTGAGTCCGCGTGAAGCGCTGGAAATGCTCTACCAGCTGAAAGCACT
>JBBKVS010000342.1:0-7734 GCA_037968555.1 Lysobacterales bacterium
GGCGTTGATGATCCTGGCGTTTGGAATGGCCAGTTTCAGCAGGCCGGTGAAGACGAAATTATTGGGATTCTTGTCAATAAAATACGGTGCGGTACCCCGATGTTTGGCACTGCGATCAAGATACTGCTGGCCGAGCCTGGCCCAGCCATCGCGGGTCAACTTTGCCAACACTTCCGGAAATCTCTGCTGCTCGCCACGACCTTGACGCATGGCCCGGATGACTTTGGAAAGATCACTCAACTCATGCGTACCATCCACCATGCTGTGACTGGCCAATATCTGTTCTATGAGCGTTGAACCGGATCGGGGTAAGCCCACCACAAAAATGGGCGTTGGCATAAGATTTTCGCCGGGTAGTTGTTTCAGAAATTCTGTGTCAAATAAGTTAATCACCCGGTCATGGGTGTCTTCGGTATCAACCGGATCATAGAATTCAGCTTTGCGCCGGACTGCATTGCAACTGGTGAAGTTCTCGAAGGCGAGCTTATAGTTTTTCTGTGCTTCCAACTCCAGCCCCAGCGCATTGTGAATTTGAGCCCGTGACTCATCCGGCAAATTTTCCTGCAGCAGCAATTTCTGCATGGCTGCAACTTCGGCCGCCTCGAAACGGAAAGTTTTCAGATTGGCCAGACTCCAGTAAGACTCACTGTGATCCGGCTTGATTGCAATGCTTTGTCGGTATCTGGCAATGGCCTCATCCTGCCTGCCTATGGTCTTGAGGTGATGTGCCATGCCGCAAAGCGCGCCCGCTTTATCCGGATTTATCTCCAATGCTTTTTGAAAAGCCGCTATGGCTTCCTCATGATGTCCAGCAACACCTACCACGCTGGCATACACCATGTGCGCTTCCGAATTATCCCCGGCCAACTTGACCAGCTTGCCCGCAGTTACGGTGGCATCTTCATACTCTTCTAGTTGACGTTGCACATTGGCCAGATCAACCATGGCCCTGAGATAGTCTGGAGCCAGATCCAGGGCCCGTTGCAGGAATACCTTGGCATCCTGGAACTGCTCATGAGCGACTGCAATTCCAGCCAGTAAACGACAGGCCTCTACATGATTGGGATCCTTTTTGAGTATGTCCCTGTAGATGTTTTCTGCTTCATCACCCTGACCGTCTTTTTCATGCTGTTCAGCTTGTGCGATTTCATCGGCAAAAGGCATCTGCCGCCTGGGCATGGGGCCATTGGCCACCAGCTCCATGGTTTGCCTGGCCCTGGCCAACTTCTGCTCGGTCAATGCCCGTGATGCACCCAGCTCCAGGGCTCGTTGATATGACACAAGGGCCGCTTCAGCATTTCCCTCTACCAGCAAAAGATCGCCACCCACGTCATGTGCTGCAGCAAAATCCGGATAGGCCTGCAGGGCATTTTCAATCTGCACACGCGCATCATCGAAGTGCCGCAAGGCAAGATTAGCTCGCGCTGCAACCACCATCAGATTGGCATCCCCTGGAAATTCCGCCAGCGCTTCCGCGCAAGCACTGGCAGCCGCAGCCATTGCTCCCTGGCGTAGCTGGGCCTGTATCTGATGAAACCATTGCTGCTGCTTGTTCATTTGACTGATAACAGTGATCCAGCGGCGGACAGTGAGGCCTGGCGCCAACAAAAGTACGATGAAAAGCGAGCATGGATTGTATGCTTCAACCGGCGTATCGTCACGCCTTTCCATTCAAAGCGGGATCTTGCAGCCCTATGAAGACCTTCCAAATGGCGGTTCGGAACAAGAACTTTGTTTTTTCTGCAGAACTGTTCCTGCGGCCCGAAATGACAGCAGCAATGATTGAGCTGCAGACCCGCACACTAGGGCAACATGTAGACGGCATCATGCTGACCGACAACCTGGATGGACGACTGCACCTTTCACCCATTGCAGCCGCCAGCTTGGTCAGAGCTGCCGGGGTTGATCCCATCGTGCAGTTGAGCTGTCGCAACCGCAATCGCATCGCTTTGCTGGCAGAGTTGTTGGGGGCCGCTACGCTGGGCGTCACCAGCCTGGTGCTCTTGAAAGGCAATCGGGTTCCCCGGGGTTTCAATCCCCGACCCCGCGCCGTATTCGATGTGGATGCCACTGAGTTGATCAGCATGGCCAGCAAGATGACGGCCGATGAGTGCCTGCCCTCGCTTCCTGACCTGTACGTCGGCAGCGTCATTACGCCACATCTGCCAGCAACTGGCTGGATACCGGAACAGCTCAGCAAGAAAGCCGATGCCGGCGCCCAGTTTGCCCAAACCCATATCTGCATGGACATGCAACTGCTGAGCAGTTATATGCAGCAGCTGGTTGCTGCCGGAATTCCCCGACGCATGGGTATCTTCGTCAAGCTGGCCGTACTGAGTTCCGCAGATGATGCCCGCTGGTTACGCGACAGCCTGCCCAATAATTGCATTCCCGATGATTTGATACAGCGCCTGGAATCGGCTGAGGATGCCGAGCGCGAGGGCATAGCTATTGCTGCTGAATTGATTCAGCAATTGAGCGAAATTCCAGGAGTCAGCGGCGCTCACCTGGTCGCCACGCAGAACATTTCAAGCATCTGCGCTGCCATAGACCAGGCCGGCTTCGGCCCTTCAAGCCAGGACTGAATCAGGCCTGCTGCGCCATTGAGCGTGACAGGCTTCAGGGCACCAGGTGCAAGCCGATGGCGGCGCTTAGCAGCAAGCCCACCCAGATCACCAGCATCCAGGGACGAGTCACGGCAATGCTGTGCTCAATGGCATCTTCATCGACTTGTGTAGGCTTGCCTGCCCGTAAATTGGCATAGGCGGGCCCAAAGGGTTTGAGCTTCATACGCACCATCAGGCTGCCAGCGATGATGGTGGCAAAAATCAGTAATTTCCAGGCTATAAAATCGGCGCTCACTGCGGTGGATCCGGACAGTGAAACCGCAGCATAGGTGGACAAGCCGCCTATCAATGCGAGGCGGAAGCCAAAATCGAATTGCCTTAATACGCGCTGCAATTTGGCCTTTTCACCATAATGCAGATGCAGCACCAGGGCCATCCAGGCCAGGCAGACCAGGTAACAGGTATAGATCACCCAGGGCGGAACCAGTAGATAACCAATGCGATAACTGAGGTGTATGCCCAGGGCCAGCATCAGGGTCATGCAGATACGCGGCACCATATCCAGGGCAAAGAGGATACGAATTACTGTTACACGCGTTTCAGCTGAAAGCTTGCGATTAACTGCGTAAAAACCGATGTACCAGACAGCCAGGTCGGTTCCCAGCCAAAATACAAAGGCCAGCACATGGACGAATTTCAGCAGGGCAATTTCCACTCGCGAGTATCCTCTTGCAGTGAACTGTCAGCGAAATCATTCGGCCGATGCTAGCACAAGCCGCCGGCCTGACCCTATTCAGTCGCCCAGTCTGTCCTTGAGTGCGTGATACAACATACCAACCACCAATCCCGGCCAACGCAACATCGTGCCACCCGGAAATGAAGGTGAAGGAATTCTGGCCATCACATCAAAACGCTCGGCCGTTCCGGCCACCGCTTCTGCGATCAACTTGCCTGCCAGGGTAGCCATCTGCACACCGTGACCTGAAAAGCCCATGGCGTAGTAGATATCAGGTTGCAGCCGACCAAAGCAGGGCAAACGATTCATGGTCACAGCCAGAGTGCCGCCCCAGCCGTAGTCTATGCGCAAGTCATGGGCTGCGGGATATAACTGCAGCAGATATTTGCGTACAAAGGATTTGATATCAGCTGGAAAGCGCCGCGTGTAGCTCTCGCCACCACCAAACAGGAATCGACCGTCGCCGGTGAGTTTCCAGTAATTGACCACAAACTTGGCATCGTACATGCAGAGGTCTTGCGGGTTGAATTGCTTTTGTTGTGCTTCGCTCAGCACTTCGGTAGCCAGTACAAAATTATTGATGGGCATGATCTGGCCCGCCACCCGCGGCTCCAGTTTTTCCAGGTAACCATTACAGGCCAATACCACATAGCGGGCTTTAACACTGCCCTGGGATGTATGCACAGTAGTCGGAGTAGCCTGGTCGTATGAATTCACACGGCTCTGCTCATAAAGCCGCACGCCCAGTGAGCGGGCAGCATCAGCCAAACCCAATGCATAGTTCAGCGGGTGCAGGTGCGCCGAGGCAGTTTCGAGCAGCGCACCCCGAAAACCCGTGGTGCCAGACACATAATCCAGCTCGTCACCACTGACAAACTGGCAGTCCAGTTGGTAATCCCGCTGCATTTTTTCAGCATGCCGCTTATACCATTCAGCATCGCTGCTCTTGGCTGCGGCTTGCAGGTTGCCGCGTTTGAGGTCACAGGAAATTTCGTACCTTCCGATCAGCTCACGGACCAGATCTACAGCTTCCACACCCAGGTCCCACAGTCGCCGCGCTTCTTCCAGACCGAATTTTTCTTCCAGTACTTCCTGCGACTGACGCTGGCCCACAGAGCACTGACCGCCATTTCGACCGGAAGCCCCCCAGGCTATTCGTTCAGCCTCCAGCAACACCACCTGGTAACCCCGCTCAGCCAGATGTATGGCCGAGGAAAGCCCGGTGTAGCCCCCTCCAATAATGCATACATCCGCCGTTTCCTCGCCCTGCAACTGGGGCAAGTCCAGCTTGCGATTGGCGCTGGCAGCATAGTAGGAATCCGGATAAGTGGAAATCGGGGATTGCATGTTTTTGCGGGCCTTCAACTGCGTAAGTAGAGCGGCATTGTCCGTGATCTTGCCGGCTGCTGACAAATTTCAGCTGATCCAACTCACGATTCTGGTCTCAGGCAGGAGTTTCCCTGGTCTGCCATATAGTCGTCAATCAACTGCAGCGCCTTGTCGCGCCCGAAACTACCATAGTGCCCACAATGCCAGGTTTCTGCCGGAATCTCTTTCAGCCGGGCCAGGGTCTCACGGTACTGCTCCCTATCCGAGTGATACAGCGTATCCAGCAACTCGCCGTCATACAGTACATCACCCGTAAACAGCGTTTTACTGCTTACTTCATAGAGGCACAGCGAGCCTGGGGAATGACCCGGCATGTGAAACACCTTGAACATTCGATCACCCAGGTCCAGTTCGTCGCCTTCGTCTATCAATTGCGTGGGTGCGGCTGGCAATACCCGGTAGTTTTTGAAACTGAATCCGGCATAGGGTAAAGCAGACAATGGTTGGTCGCTGCCCATCATGTCCTGGTATTCCTGCCAGACTGTATTGACCGCATCCGGCGCCGCCATTGTGGCCGCTTCGGCAGGATGACAGCAGCGTTGCTCAAACTCGTGGTGATTGCCAATGTGGTCGAAGTGGGTATGCGAGGCGACTGCCAGCAGAGGTCGGGAACTGAGTTCAGCCACAACATTTCTCAACGGAACCACGCCCAGCCCCGAATCAATCAGCAGGTCTTTGTTGCGACCCTGCACATGCCAGATATTGCAGCGCAGCCCCGGGTCTACGTGTTGCTCAAACACCAGGCTGATGCCGTGTCCGCAGTTGCGCACTTCATACCATTGCTCGGCTACGGCTAAGGTCATGCTCTGGTCACCTGGATGGCTGATCAGTCAATTGCGAAATGGCTGGCCTAATTGGACGGCACAATTCTGTTACTGATTTGCCACAGCAGTATATGCCCTCTTGCAAGCAAGCAGGCCACTGTGATTTTCCAGGATTTAACTAAAAACTGCGGGGGAAATGAAAAGGGGCCCGGTTTGGGCCCCTTTAATTTGATGGGTGATTTTGCTCAGTAGCAGATGTACTAATCACCACATCCGCACCGTCCAGCCACCGAAAGAACGGGATGCATTACGCTCAGCGCGACGCATACGACGGTTACGGCGAACCAGGGCTGCGTGTTGATCATAATGATTGCCATTGGCTGCTTGACCGGCCGTCAATTCCGCTACGGGAGCTGTGGCTGCAAAAGTCGCCAGACTGGCGGTGTCCTGGATGGTATCCAGTATAGATTTGGTTAACATAAAGTTTCTCCTGTCAGCGCGATATTGCGCTTCTAACTTGGTCTGTTCAATTATTGAACGTAAAACCATTAAATCTGAAAACACTTCTATAGGGTTGTTTTCAGGATTGCATTCTATGCCTCTGTACATAAATCTTCCAACGGGATAAACTCACCTTCAGTTAACTTTTTCTTAATAATTAGATTTCACTTTCATGGCCAATATTCCACTAAATGCCTTGCGTACTTTTGAAGCAGTAGCCAGCAAACTCAGCTTTGCCAAGGGTGCTGAAGCCCTGCACGTCAGCCCGGCTGCGGTCAGCTCGCAAATCCGCGTGCTGGAAGAACGACTTAAGCAACCCTTGTTTCACCGCAAAGGACGACAAATCACCCTGACGGATGCGGGCAAGAAACTGTTGCCGGGCGTACAACGCGGCCTCAACGAGCTGCGCCAGGCCGTGCAAAAGCTGGGCATGGATCGCAGCGAGGGCGTACTGAACATCAGCACCACGCCTACTTTGCTGCAGAAATGGATGCTGCCTCGGCTGTCGGATTTTTACGAAAGCCATCCGGAAATTGATTTGCGCATCAATGCCGACAATGGCCTGGTCAACTTTGAGCAAAGCGATTTTCACGCCGGCATACGGTTTGGAACGGGCAAATGGCCGGGGCTGAAATCAGAAAAACTGATGGACGACTGGATATTGCCGGTCTGCAGCCCGGAAATGCTGAGCCAGATTGGCC
The DNA here is from genome assembly GCA_037968555.1 of Lysobacterales bacterium. Classification (GTDB taxonomy): domain Bacteria; phylum Pseudomonadota; class Gammaproteobacteria; order Xanthomonadales; family SZUA-36; genus JAWXBM01. The sequence goes on from JBBKVS010000342.1 coordinate 6,659, forward strand.
CGGTCAACAGCATCCAGGATTTGCAGAAACATGACCTGTTTTTTGTGGAAAGCGAAGTCTGGGATGCCTGGTTCCGGGTGCTGGGTGAAAGCGGCCGCGACAGTCGCTGGCCCTTGCTGAATGATTCGTTGAGCATCCTGATGGCGGCCGAACAAGGCCAGGGCATAGCTTTGAGCCGTTGGTCACTGGTGGTGCGGGATATAGAGGCCGGAAGGCTGGTGCGGCCTATAGACACCGTCGTGAAAACGGACTGGTCATACTACTTTGTATCGCCACCACACTTTTTTGAGCTGCCCAAAGTGCGGATATTCCGCCAGTGGTTGCAGGATCATTGCGCGCGCTTCCCCAGACCGGAATAATACCTGTCTGTTGAGAGCAACCTGAGACCCCATCACTCATGACGAATTCTTCATTGATCAAAACCCAAAAGTCTTTCGGCGTAGCGGCTTTTTTCTGGCGCTGGCTGATAGCCATCATCTTGGTTCTGACAAGCTACAATCCCAGCGGGTTTTCATTCATACATTGGTTGCTGGCAAGCTTTGGCGAGCAAAATCTGGGAGCTTTGCATTTTCTGGTGGGCGTGATTCTGCTAGCTGGCTGGACTGCCTATCTGGTTGCTACCGGCAAAAGCCTGGGCACCATGGGAACGGTGATCGGGGCTGCATTGATCCTGGGTGGCATTTGGCTGCTGGCTGACTTGGGCGTGGTCGATACAGACTCAACCAGCGCGCTGGTCTGGTCAGGCCTGTTTGCTTTGGCCACGCTGCTGGCCATCGGTATGAGCTGGTCACACATCTGGCGACGCCTGAGTGGCCAGTTGGAGGTCGACGACAACTGATTCAGTTTAAACGCGGTGCCAGCATTCCGGGTTTGAGCTCTTTGATGGAGCGGCAACCCATCAGGTACATATCGCGCTCCAGTTCATCGCGCATGATCTGGCAGGCACGCGCCACACCTGCTGCCCCACCCGCTGCCAAGGCATAGAGGTACCAACGCCCACCGGAACAGGCCGTAGCGCCCATGGACAGGGCTTTGAGCACATGCGTACCGCGCCGTATACCGCCATCGAGTATGAC
>JBBKVS010000343.1:0-4638 GCA_037968555.1 Lysobacterales bacterium
CTGGGCGACGGTTTCAAGGTCAACGTCGACACCTATAACGGTGTGGTGTTGTTAACGGGCTTTGTCGATACTCAGGAAAAGAAGGATAGGGCCGGAGTCCGGGCGCAAAATGTGCCCAATGTCAAAAGTCTCATTAACGGCATTTACGTACTGAATTGACAGTAAAACGGGGTCAGAGAATTATTTTTTAGAAATCCAGGGTCGAAATACGATTTAAAAAAACAGTACTCTGACCCCCTTCCCTGGTGGCTCGAAAGACAGGCTTATCGCGTCGAGGCTTAGCCATTGAAGATTTGTGGAGTTCTTGAACTCTCGTGTGGTTACTTCAAACGTTCGATCTTGAGCATGCGCTTGATACCCTCGACCTGCAGGCGGTATCCGCCCACCTTACCCCGCTCGATAACAGCCGGATAGTGCTGATCCGGCTTCAAACGCAGATGTTGAGGAGACTCCTCGGTTTCACGCCAGATCTGGCCATCTTCAAACTTGAACACACCCAGCCCTGCGGAGTTATAGCGTACTGCCACAATGCTCACTGATAAGGCTTGGTCGGATACTTCGCCGCTGGCTCGCTGCTTTTGCTGTATCTGCTCCGAGCCCAACACATTGGCTGCCTCGTTGCTGATCTCAACCGTCTTCGTTGCCTCGGACTGGTCTCTCAGCGCGGACTCCAGGCAAGCAATATGTGCGGGGGGATCTCCTGCATGAGCCTGCCGGCATTGCGCAATCGGATCGGCTCCGGCCAGTGCCACTGAAGCAGATAGCGAGAGAACCAGGGTCAAGGAAGTTGATGCTTTCATAGTCACAGGATAGCTGCTTTGTAGCGGAGCAGGCCAATGAACAGCCTGACGCCTGGTAAGAAAGCCAGGTGGGGAATCCTCGCCCCACCTGGCCAACCCGCAACGGTTCTTAAGTCCCGTGGCGACAGGGGCAAATCTTACATCCGCCAGTTCAGGCCAAAGAAGTAGCGGCGACCGAGCACATCATAGAGCGATGGATCGGTGTTGGCCTGTACGTTGGGTGTGTACAACTCCGGAGCCTGGTCGAACAGGTTGTTGACACCGGCACGCAGAGTCAGGCTCGAAGTCAACTGGTAAGAACCCATCAGATCCCAGTAGGTGACAGCAGAAACACTGGTATTGGAGGTGGGTGAACCGCCGGTTACCACGTTGGCATGGCCCATGGCATCGATATAGCGTCCGGTTACCTGTGCGCGGAAACCATTCCAGCTGTAAGCGGTGACCAGGTTGATCTTCCACTCGGGTGCAGACGAGCCAGTGGTGGAGCTGATTGTGCCGGCAAAGTCATATACCGGGTCATCGGGAGTGGTCTGGTTCTCGAAGCTGTTAATCCAGCTGGTCAGCATCTGAAAGGTCAGATCACCGGGTCCCACGTCGAGGCCGTAGTTGACCGCAACATCAATGCCATCGGTCTTGATAAAGGCCTGGTTCTGGGCAAGCTGTTTGAGTGCAGTAACACCGCCATTACTCACGTCACGAACGAACTGCTGACACCAGGTGTTGCTGAGCGAATAGGTGGGGTTGGCGCCATCACGGTTAAAGCAACGCTGTACGATGGTGGTAGCTGTCACAGCCTGAATCACGTCTTCCAGGTCGATGTTGAAGTAGTCAACCGAGAAAGACAGGCGCCTCACACCGAATGGCTCGGTAACAACCACGCCAAAGTTCCAGGAGTCAGACTGTTCCGGAACCAGGTCGGGGTTACCACCGGTGATGCCGTTGGCCTGGCCTGCTGGCTGGAAGTATGTGGCGCCACCGGCAACCGCAGACTGTGCATTGCACAAGGCTTGTACCTGTGCACTGTTGGCACCGTTACGGCCAAATTCGGCGTTGCTGGCATTGGGGCCGGTGGTATTACACGGGTCCTGGTTGGTGAAGGTCGGGAAGTTGTTGACCTGTGGGGCAAACAGCTCGGCAATATTCGGGCTGCGTACCGAGTGCTGGAAACCGCCACGGAAACGCACGGAATCAACCACCGTCCAATCGCCGGTAATTTTCCAGGAAGGATCATCTCCAAACACATTGTTGTCAGTGACACGATAACCAGCGCTGAGCGACAATTCCTGGACCAGAGCCAAATCTTTCAGTATCGGTACGGAGACTTCGCCGAAAATGTCGTCGTATTGCAAACGGCCACTGATGGGCAATTGCTGGTTGAAGCCAGCGACCAGCCCAGGTTGCAGCGCGCTGTCCGGTTTGAAGTTGAAGTCCAGATTGCGGTAGCTGGCACCAAAGGCCGCCATTACGTCACCAGCTGGCAGGGCAAAAAGGCTGCCCGTAGCAACCGCTTCAATAATGGATTGCTCAACCAAAGTCAGGTTCTTGGCTTCCAAAGAGATATAAGCGGCGCAAGCGTCACTGATGTTGATATTGGGCGCAGCACCAAACAGGTTAAGACCACCCTGGCACACGGATGCACCACCATCGGCGGCAGCCAACAAGGCATTGGTGCGATCCAGACGAATGTTACCGCCCTGCAGCTCGGTTTGAACCGAACGGCCATAGGATCCATAGACATCATAGGACCAGGTACCGACGATTTCACCGGTAGCACCGACCGTGGTTTGCCAAACATCGTGATTGTTTTCACCAGTACGGCCACCAATGTCGTTGAAACGCTTGGAGAACGCGAAGTTGGCCGTTGGGTTGGCGCGAGCAGCCAACAGTGCAGCCAACTGTGGCGTAATGAACGGATTGGTAACCGGTACTGTGAAGCCGGTGGAGCCTGAGGCCGGAGTCGGCGCCAATTCCTGTTTGGCATTGTAGTTGGTATAAGTAGCCTTTGCGTAGGGCTTGAAGTGATCGTTCACTTCCAGATCGAAATGGCTGTATATATTCCAACGCTCCAACGGCAGAACCAGGATGTTGTCAGGCTCAAAGTTGTAGGAGAAAAAGTCCGGATAAAACCGGGTTGCTATCCAGCTATCCGGTCCGTTGTAACCTACCGCGTTGAAACCTGAACCGGAAACGCCGGTACAGAACAAGGAACCATCCGGGTTGAAAGCAAAACCGGCTGAACCACCATTCCGCGGACAGGCACCGGCACCAAATATGCCGTCTACCGCATCCTGGCTGGGTGTGTTGGCACCTGGGGAAAAGCCACCACCGGGGAATGTGCCGGTAGCACTACTGGCTTGAGCCGCGAAATCACGCGCGCCTTTGTAAATGGCCTTGCGGTCGAAGTAGCTGACGTTGAACACCGCGCTACCACGGCCATCAGCGAAATCACCACCGAAAGTAATATCAGAGGTGACTTCCTCGCCATCGCTTTCGTCGGTAATACGATAACTGCTGTCAACTGCAAAGCCGTCAAAGCTCTTCTTCATCATGAAGTTAACCACGCCGGATACTGCGTCAGCACCATAAACGGCTGCAGCACCACCGGAGATAACCTCCACACGATCAATCAAGGCTGCGGGTATGGTATTGACGTCGACCACGCCACCGGCGGTTGAGCCCATGCCGCGACGACCGTCAATCAATACCAGGTTGCGGTTGATGCCGAGACCACGCAAGTCGATAAATGCACGACCATTGGAGCTGGGGTTATTCGATTGTGAGCTCAGGTTAGGGGTAATCTGAGGCATGGTATTGAGGTATTGATCGACCGTTACGAAACCGCTGTCCCTGAAGGTTTCCTGGTCGATGGTCGTAATGGGGCTGTCGGCAATTGCGTCGCGCTTGGCGATACGGGTACCGGTAACCACTACTTCTTCAAAATCACCTTCTTCTTCTGCATCGACATCAGCATCCTGAGCGATGGCTGTAAGGCAAAACAAAAGCGTACTTGTTGTGAATAGTGCCAATTGTATTAGTCGAGTGAATTTTATTACGTTCACTGGAAACTCCTAAGTTGATCTTTATGCCAACTCCAAGCGGCAAAAACCCGCTGGGATCCGGAGCATGATGTCTGCACGAACCCGCGAATAAGATTGATTGTGATAAAGCCCTGAACTTAAATCTTTATTCTTGTTTTCCCACACCCCACGCCCACGCGGGAGAATATTCCCGTTTGAACACTTTCGCAATAAGTATTAAGTGGGAAATTGGGGTTATTTTCGCCAGATATAGATAGCGATTATTCCTCCATATTTTTTTAATATGGGCCGAAAAGCTGGCAAATTGGGTCTGGCCGAATACCCGACCAGCTTGCGAGGCAGCTTGAACGGGGCCTTAAGGCTTGGAAACCCAGCTGGAATGCGGCCTTGAGAGTTTTTCGGCCCAGGCTAAACTGTTTGAATCGGCCTTCGATTATTGACCCAGTACGGGTACCAGGCAGGCGACGCTCGGGCGCACCCCTGTTTGGTGGCCGGAAAATCTGCCCGGGCTCAATGACCAGAGTTTTTGCATCTTGAGCGAAGCGCCTGAATCCTGCCACGTTTACAGCCAGTGGTTGGCAAAAAGGGGGGTTGTTGGCCCGATCAGGAGGAACCAGGGTCAGCACGGCAATCCTCAATCAGGCCACTGGGCAATCTGCCGGGGATTGAATTATCATCATCGGCCCCGCCAGCCCGGATTAAAGCCATGACACGCCTGGATATCGATTTTGTTCGCTCGCAGTTCCCAGCATTCAGTGAACCCTCATTGGCCCACTTTGCCCATTTCGAAAATGCCGGCG
>JBBKVS010000344.1:0-5427 GCA_037968555.1 Lysobacterales bacterium
TCATCGGGCGCGTGGCGCGAAACGACGAAGCCTCCGGCTTCAGCTATGTTGGAGCTGCCGGGACCCTTACGATCAAACAGGTAACGCAAGCCCACGCTGAGGTGGTTCAACTGGTCGTATGTGATGGGATGGTGACTCTTGGCCAGGGTGCAGATATCCAGGTGATCCTGCAGGTTTTGTCCTACGCCCGCCAAATCGTGACGCACGCGTATACCTTGTTCGTGCAAATGCTCTGCCGGGCCTATACCCGATAGCATCAGCATGTGCGGTGATCCGATGGCGCCGCCAGCCAGGATAATCTGCCCGCCCTCAGAACGAACTTCTTTGCCTTTCCAACGATAACGCACCGCTTCAGCACGCTTCTGATGCAACTGGATCTGCTCAACCACCGCTCCGGTGCGTACCGTCAGGTTAGGCCGATCCATAGCCGGCCTGAGGTAGGCAACGGCACTGCTGCAGCGACGACCATTGCGCTGCGTCACTTGGTAGTAACCAAAACCACGCTGCTGGGCGCCATTAAAGTCATCGTTGCGCGGGTGGCCAGCTTGCGCGGCGGATTCAATAAAAGCCAGGCTCAGTGGATTGCTGTGGCGCAGATTCTGTACGGACAAGGGTCCGCCCACGCCATGAAATTCGGAGGCGCCGTTTTCCTGGTCTTCAGAACGTTTGAAATAGGGCAATACGTCAGCAAAGCCCCAGCCCGGGTTACCGGCTGCCAGCCAGCTGTCGTAGTCTTTGCGATGACCGCGGCAGTAGCACATGGCATTGATGGAGCTGGAGCCACCCAAGACTCGTCCACGCGGCCAAAACAAGCGCCGTCCGTGCAGTTCGGCCTGGGCTTCTGTCTCGAATGACCAATTGATGCTGGCCAACCCTACCAACTTGGAAAGCCCGGCCGGCATGTGGATAAAAGGATGCCAGTCGCGGCCACCTGCTTCGAGCAGGAGCACCCGCGTGTTCGGGTTTTCACTGAGGCGGCCAGCCAGCGCGCAACCTGCCGAGCCGGCTCCGGCGATTATGTAATCAAATTCCATACGATGGCGTACTGTGGACTGCGTGCATCATACCTGCTTAATCGTCCCGCGCAAATCAGCATGGGAGTTTGATTGCACTGCATCAACGATTATTGTGCTCTTTGCTGCTGCAGATTGCGGCGGCAAGGGCCTAAAAATGTTAACCTTGATAGCTTGTGTTGCCAGCTTCGTGACCCTCTGAAAACGTGCCGGGTGTGCGAATCCTGGTTAACAAGCCCCAATTTCATGAGGTTGATCCCGGCGTGATTCTGACGCGAATATCCTTGTCCAATCCGGTTGCTGTGGTAGTAGCCTGCCTTTTACTGGCTATTTTTGGAATCATTTCCTTGAGTCGGTTGCCGATCCAGTTGGCGCCCGAGATCGAACGACCGGAAATTACCATCGCCACGATCTGGCGGGCTTCTGCGCCGAATGAAATCGAATCGGAAATCGTTGAGCCGCAGGAAGACGTGCTGCGCAGCATTCCGGGTCTGTTGAAACTGCAGTCCACGGCAAATTTTGGCAGTAGCTATGTCAATTTGCAGTTTGCCATTGGCACCGATATGAATCGCGCGCTGATCGAGGTGATGAATCGCCTGAACCAGGTCCCGCGTTACCCGGTGGATGCCGAAGAACCCGTAATCAGCGTAGGTGGCGATGGTTTCGACAAAATCATGGCCTGGTGGGCGGTATTACCGCTTGAAGGCAATACTCGGCCTATCGAAAGCTACCAGGATTTTATTGAAGACACCGTAATCACCCGGCTGGAGCGGGTTCCGGGCGTATCCCGGGTTGAATCATTTGGTGGTCGTCAGCATGAGGTCAGGATTTCCTTTGATCCGTACAAAGCAGCCAATATCGGCCTGGATTTGACAGCAGTTTCTGGTGAGCTGGGCAGCAATTCTGATGTGTCCGCCGGAATCAATGAAGTAGGTCGCCGCCAGTACACCTTGCGATTCAGCGGAAAATACGACGTACAGTCGCTGGGCGATCTGGTATTGCAATGGCGGGAGGGCCGACCCATCAAGTTGCGTGACATTGCCACTATTGAGTTGGCCATGGTTGACCCGTCCAATATCCTGCACCAGAACGGTGGGGCCTCGATTGCAATAAACGCCACGCCCGAATCAGGCGTAAACGTACTGGAGGTGATGGCCGGTTTGCGAGCAGAGGTGGCGGAGCTGGCTGAGAACGAACTGCAGCGTGCCGGCCTGCATATTTACGGCGATTACGATGAAACCCAATACATCACCGAATCCATTGGCATGGTGCGGAATAACCTGATCCTGGGCATGATCCTGGCGGTTGTGGTGTTGTGGTGGTTCCTGCGCCGCTTCCGGGCCACCCTGATAGTCGCGCTATCCATACCTTTGTGCATGTTTGCAGCTTTCATGGTGCTGGATTTCGGCGGCTACACCCTGAATATCATTTCCCTGGCAGGACTGGCGTTTGCCTCTGGCATGGTGCTGGATGCTGCCATTGTGGTTCTGGAGAATATATTCCGCCAGCGTGAAGGGGGGCGTCATGGCGAAGAGGCATCCTTGCGGGGAACTTCACAGGTCTGGGGTGCTTTGCTGGCTTCCAGCGCAACCACGGTGGCGATCTTCATGCCGGTGGTATTTCTTGAAGATGAAGCCGGTCAGCTGTTCGGCGACCTCGCAGTAACCATTTCAGCTGCAGTGGTGGCTTCTTTGCTGGTGGCCGTTACGGTATTACCAACGGCGGCTGCAAACTGGATCAAGGGGCATGCCATTGAAGACATTCACCACCACTGGTGGGAGTGGATTTCCGATCACATCATGCGTTGGACCGATACACCACGCCTACGCTGGAGTTGGGTAGCTTCATTGACGCTGATTCCCTTGTTGCTGGCCCTGCTGCTGATTCCGCCTGCAGATTACCTGCCTGAAGGTCGCAAGAATTTCATCATGGGCTTTATCGTTTCGCCGCCGGGAATGGGTCTGGAAAATGCTGAAAAGGAAATGATCAATGTAATTGATCAGCGCCTGGCACCCTATCTGAACAAGGAAAAACAACCTTACCTGGATAACTACTTCCTCGGCATGGCACGAGGCTGGGGCACCTTTATAGGCGGCAGTGCAGTGGATCCCAAGCGCGCCGATGAACTCATTACTGTTTTCAATCAGGAAATCATCAGCGGCTTTCCGGATACCTTTGGTTTTGCCAGCCGCGACCCGCTGTTTGGTGGTTCACGCGGGGGCCGAGTAATTGAAATAGATTTGTCGGCTGATTCCTTCGACTCCCTGCTGGATGCCGGTCGGGCGGGATTCGCTGCCATCATGCAGGCCCTGCCGGAAGCCAGCGTGCGGCCGATACCGGGCCTGGAGCTGGCCGAACCTGAACTGCGCTTGATACCGGATGACAGAAAAATTGCTGAAGTGGGCTGGAATCGCTCACGCATGGCAACTGTTGTTCGCGCCATGGGCGATGGCGCATTTCTTGGCGAATACTTTGATGGAACGCGGCGCTATAACGTGATCATGCGGGCAGAGAACTGGGTCACTCCCGAGGAACTGGCGGCCATGCCAGTGGCTACAGCCAGTGGGGAAATTCTGACCATAGGCGAATTGGCCGAAGTCACCCAGACGGCCGGCCCCAGCCAGATTCGCCGCATCGATCGCAAACGCACCCTGACTTTGGCAGTGACGCCGCCGGCCAGCATGGCCATGGAAGAGGCGCTGGATATTGTGAAGCAGCAGGTTGCGCCTGCCATATTGGCTCGTTTGCCAGAGACCGCCTCGATCAGCTATCGCGGAACTGCGGAAGCCCTGGACGATGCCCTGCAAAGCATGTCCGGCAGCTTTCTGTTGGCGGTGGTCATTCTTTATCTGCTGATTTCGGCCCTGTTCAGGTCGTTTACAGATTCCTTGTTGGTGGTGTTGACCTTACCCATGGCGACCATAGGCGGAATACTTTCCTTGCGCTTGATGGACCTGGCCTTGTTTGCCTCGGGAGGCCAGCAGATGGACCTGCTAACCATGATTGGCTTTGTCATCCTGTTGGGCCTGGTAGTTAATAACGCGATTCTGCTGGTGTACCGTGCGCGCGATGCCGAACGCGAAGGCATGGGCCGCCGCGAGGCGGTGAACAGTGCTGTTCATTTACGCCTGCGACCGATTTTGATGAGCACCATGACCAGCATTTTTGGTATGTTGCCACTGATGTTGATGCCCGGCTCCGGAACCGAACTCTATCGCGGGCTGGCTGCGGTCATAGTGGGTGGTATGCTGGTCAGCACCCTGTTTACTTTGATTCTTCTGCCCAGCCTCTTACGTATGAATGAAGACGCCGCCCCGGCTGCCGTCGCCTTGCCGGAATACAGCTGAATGAACATAAAGAATCTCATGTTGAATACACCAGTCCACAATTTGTCGGGATTGCTGGCAATCCTGCTGCTTCTGCCACTTTCTGGTATGACACAGGACTATGGACCAGCACTGGTCAAAGTGGCCGATGCGAAGATGCAGTCCCTGTCTTCTGTCATCCTGGTGCCTGGGACCGTAGTCAGTCGTGATGACGCACGCTTGTCTGCCGAGGTCGATGGTCGTTTGCTTGAAGTGGCTGAAGTCGGAACCGTCGTGAAAGCCGGTGAACCGGTTGCCGTGGTGGAAGACAAAATTCTGCGATTGCGCAATGTGGAACTGCAAGCCGAAATTCGCCGCGCACAGGCCAGTCAGGTTTTCCTCGAAAACGAAGTGAGCCGCTATGCCACCCTGGCCAAAACCAATCTGGCCAGCGCCAACCAACTGGAACAGGCGCGGTCTGAACAGGCCGTGGCGCAGGGCGATCTGGATGTCGCCAGGGCCAGGTTGGCACAAAACAATGATCAACTGGCCAGAACCCGTCTGCTGGCACCTTTTGATGGTGTGGTAGTTGAACGTCTGATGAAGCCCGGTGAACGGGTTGCAGACGGTGGCCTGGTGGTGCGGCTGGTGAATCCACAACGGCTTGAGGTAGTCGCCCGTGCTCCGCTGGAGTATTACGCCTTCAGCCAGGTGGGTGGACAGTTGAACTTGCAAACGGGGGTGCAGGAGCAATTGGCAACCATTCGCACGGTAGTTGCCGTTGGCGATGAGCATACTCACCAGTTCGAGTTGCGCCTGGACCTGGATGGCCAACCCTTCCCGGTAGGTCAGACGGTACGTGTTGAAGTGCCCAGCTCTGACTCCCGTGAAGTACTCACCGTGCCGCGCGATGCACTGGTGTTAAGGCCTGAAGGGGCAACTGTTTTCGTGATTGACTCCCAGCAGCAAGCGCAACAGGTCACAGTTCGAACCGGTCTGGGTTCCGGTGACCGGATTGAAGTCAGTGGAGATGTCAGTGCCGGCGACCGCGTGGTGATACGCGGCAATGAAAGACTACAAACCGGGCAGGCTGTCGAAATCATGGGCAG
>JBBKVS010000345.1:0-2524 GCA_037968555.1 Lysobacterales bacterium
AGCGGTCCGGCTCGCGTATTTGAAGATGAACAATCCACTTTTGCGGCCGTGCAGGCACGGCAGATCAAGTCAGGCGACGTGATCGTGATCCGCAATGAAGGCCCCAGCGGCGGTCCCGGCATGCGCGAAATGCTGGCCGTCACCGCAGCACTGGTTGGACAGGGGCTGGACAAAGACGTGGCCCTGATCACCGATGGCCGCTTCAGTGGCGCCACCTATGGCTTTATGGTGGGGCATATCGCGCCGGAAGCTGCACATGGCGGCCCTATTGCCTTACTGCGTGAGGGTGACGTAATCACTATCGACGTAGACAAACGCCTTGTCTTCACCGATGCCGATCTGGAATCTCGGCGCACCGAATGGCAACCACGTCCACGCCAATATGCCTCTGGTGCATTGGCCAAGTATGCCTACCTGGTGTCATCCGCATCGCAAGGTGCAGTGACCTCATTTCCCCAATTCAACGACGAACCCAACTCTTAAATATCCATCAGGAGCTTTTCCCATGACCATGTATTTTGAAAAAGACGCCAGCCTCCAGCCACTAGTAGGCAAAACCGTTGCCATCATCGGTTATGGCAGCCAGGGCCGTGCCCATGCCAACAACCTGCACGAAAGCGGTATTGATGTGGTGGTGGGTGCGCGCAAAGACGGCTCTTCCTGGAAAGCAGCCAGCGCAGCAGGCTTGCGCGTGGCAAGTGTGGCTGAAGCCGCAGCAGAAGCCGACCTGATTGCCATTTTGCTGCCAGACATGGTCCAGCCTGCCGTATTTGAAGCAGACATACTGCCAAATGCCAAGCCCGGCTGTTCCATCCTGTTTGCCCACGGTTTCAATATCCATTTTGACCAGATCAAGGTACCCGAGACCATGGACGTCATCATGGTGGCGCCGAAAGGTCCGGGAGACCTGGTACGACGCCAATTTCAGGAAGGCAAAGGTGTGCCCAGCATTGTGGCCGTACACCAGGACGCGACCGGCGAAGCTTTTGACCGCTGCCTGGCTTATTGCCACGGCGTGGGCGGTACCCGCGGCGGCGCGATTGTCACCACTTTCAAGGAAGAAACCGAAACCGACCTGTTCGGCGAACAGGCCGTACTCTGCGGCGGCGCTACCGAGCTGGTAGTGAAGGGCTGGGAAACCCTGGTTGAAGCCGGCTACCAGCCCGAAGTGGCCTATTTCGAATGCCTGCACGAGCTGAAGCTGATCGTCGATCTGCTGTTCGAAGGTGGCCTGGCCAAGATGAATCACTTTATCTCCGAGACTGCCCAGTACGGCGATTTTGTCAGTGGCCCGCGAGTGATTGATGACAGCACCAAGCAGCGCATGAAAGAAATTCTCACCGACATCCAGGACGGTACGTTTGCTAAAAACTGGGCGGCTGAGTATGCGGGCGGACTGAAGAACTTCCGCGCCATGGAACAGGCTGATCTCAATCATCCGATCGAGAAAGTGGGTGCCGATCTGCGCGCCCGCATGAGCTGGATTAACGAAGGCAAAGAATCTGCGGCTTGAGGTCGCAAGCAAGCACTGATTTATTCAGTGCTTAACAAACGATGAATCGCCGCCGGGCCATTGCCCGGTGGTAAAACAGGAGTAAATAGCATGAACGCCAAGCAAGAGCAGGACTACGTCCACATCTTTGATACCACTTTGCGCGACGGCGAGCAGTCACCCGGCTGTTCCATGAACGTGCACGAAAAGCTACAGGTAGCAAAGGCACTCGACGAGCTCGGCGTTGATGTCATCGAAGCCGGCTTTCCGGCCGCTTCCGAGGGCGATTTTGAATCGGTACGTGCGGTGGGTGCAATGGGCTTGAATGCCACCATCTGCGGCCTGTCACGTACACGTTTGCGTGACATCGAGGCCGTAGCCCGTTCATTGGAAGGTGCCAAGAACAAACGCCTGCATATTTTTATTGCCACCAGTCCGATTCATCGCGAATTCAAGCTGAACATGAGCAAGCAACAGATCATCGATGAGATGAGCAAAGCCATGGAATTTGGCCGTAAGCATTTCGACGATATCGAAGTAACCGCAGAAGATGCCGGTCGTACCGAGATCGATTACCTGACCGAGTATTTCCAGGCGGCCATCGAAGCCGGTGCCAACGTGCTGAACGTGCCCGATACTGTGGGTTATGTAACACCCAGCGAGGCACGCCAGCTGTATCAGCATTTAACCGATAACCTGCGCCATGACGGCTCGGTGATTCTGAGCTGCCACAACCACAATGACCTGGGCCTGGCCGTGGCCAACAGCCTGGGTGCCATCGATGGAGGCGCAAGGCAGGTGGAGTGCACCATCAACGGCATCGGCGAGCGCGCTGGTAACTGTTCGCTGGAAGAAGTGGTAATGGCGCTGCGCACGCGTTCAGACCGTTATCAAATGAAAACCGGTATCGACACCACTCGCCTGTATCCCTGCAGTCGCCTGGTCAGTGCGGTTACCGGCTCACGGGTGCAGCCGAACAAAGCCATCGTCGGGCGCAATGCCTTTGCCCACGAAGCGGGCTTACACCAGGAC
>JBBKVS010000346.1:0-21657 GCA_037968555.1 Lysobacterales bacterium
ATTCAACAGCTGCTCGATGGTATAGACAGTCTGCCATTCAGCGATCAGGTAAGCCTGGTTGTGGTTTCAGATCACGGCCAGGGGGGCTACAGCAAGCGCGGCCAACCATTTGTGCTGGATGGGCGCTTCGGTCTGAACGGCATCACGCCTGTTGATGGTGGCAGCTATCTGTTCCTGCACTTTGACCAGGATCAGCCTCAGCGGGTAGCTGAGCTGCAACTGGCCATCAATCAGGCTTGGGATTGCGGTAAGGCCTACCGCCCCGAAGACGCACCTGCGAGCTGGAAGATTGGAGACAACCCACGCTTTCCCGAGTTGATCCTGATGCCTGAACCCGGCTGTGCAGTGTTATCCCACCCGGACAAGGCCAGCAAGATCAGTCATGGCGATCATGGTTGGGCACCGGAAATTCCGGACATGCACGGCATATTCATCGCAGCCGGGCCTGGCATACCGGCGGGTTTGCGCATACCGCCGCTGCGTATGGTGGACATCTATCCGCTGATGCTACGGCAGCTCGGTTTACCGCTAACGCAAGAACTGGACAGCAATCTGGAGCTTTGGCCCGCATTGCTGGGCTCTGCCGCTGCAGATTTACCCTGAATTTTTCAATTCAAACCAAGCAATTGATTGAAGCGTTCGACAGGGTTGAATCTATCCCTCGCTCATCACCAGACTATTCAAAACCGTCACAGAAGATTCCACAGATACTCCAGCCGCGGCCCTGAACGGTAGTTGCAGTAGACTCGGGATTACGCAGACTGGTCCATACGGTAGCAATTCTCCCGTTTCTTCCGCCGACGGAGGGGAATTTCTGAGTCAGGGCAGTCCACTGGTTAATCTGCATCTCTGCAGACCCAAATTGATCATTTCCGGTAACAATACGTCCTTCGATGCCGTTAGGCTCGTTGTCATCGCCAACCGAAGAGGCGCTTTCCCACACCACAAAAAAACCATTTTCAGCATAATCACCCACGCTGGGCCAGCTTTGCGCCCCTGTAACCAGGGAGTTGATGCGAAAGTCGTTACCCAGCGGAGTCAGCGTGGAGCTGTACATGCGGCCGTTGATTTCGGTGCTATTGGAATTGTCCTCACTATCCCGCCACACAACTAAGACACGGCCATCCTGGTTGGTGGTGGCATCCAGCTGGGTCTCGGTCCCGATGATGTTTGAGTTAATATCGAAGTCGTTTCCAACCGGCGTACCGTTCGCCATAAACCGGCGGCCATGCACTTGCGGGGTAGCCCAGGCCACCAGGAAACCACCGTCCAGCAGTTCCGCCACAGCCGGATGGCTTTCCGCCGCACCAGAAATCGTGGAGTTGACCTGGAACTGGCCCGCGGACGGTATACCATTGGCGGCAATCAAGCGGGCCTGGATGGTGGTGCTGGTATCTCCCACCATAGGTGTATTGCCGCTTTGCCAGACCACGACATAGCCGCCACCCTTCAAGGCTGCTACATCTGCGTCTACCGAAATACTCTTCCCAGTCGGCAATGTACTGAGCAATTGCTCCACGCCAACAGGCTGCCCGTTGGCATCAAAGGCCTGGCTGCGCACAACCAGTCGTTCATTGCCTGGCGGTTCAAAACTCTGCCATACCACCAGGAATGAATCGTCAGAGGCAATTGCAACTCGTGGGTATAATTGATGATGAGGCAGGTAGGTATTGATCTGCACCGGACCCACCAATGAAGTGCCGTCAGCATCAAACACTCGCAATACGATGTTTTTGGCCTGGATTTCGGGCGACAAAGTCGACTCGTCCCACACGTAAATCTGTCGCCCGCGAGAGTCAATCGCGGCGTCCGGTGCCGATGGAGTGGGGCCCAGTTTTACGTCCGCTGGCCCATCCAGCCAGAGTTCGGGGCCTGGCTCGCCTATGGGCCCAGCATTAGCTGGTACGGCAATCAATAAGCAAAGCCAAAAAAAGAAAAACACCTGGCCGATCGGTTTCATACACTCTTCCTTACTTCGATTTCTTTTGAATAGTCCTTTGTTATATAAGCGCAAAAGCCCTCCCAATCCGACACGCCCTGGCTCAAAATCCAGACCATCCAACTAACGCCACTGTGGAGCAGGGCCAGGGGCTGGCATAATGCCCGCACTTTTTCGGGAAACGCCCAGCCATGCCGGGCTACCTTAATTGCCCTTCTTGCTGCAGGAGTTTCAGGTGAAACAAACGACTCATTTTCTGGCCATTGCCGCATTGGCCGTACTGATGCTGGGCTGTCAGGAACAGACATCCTCAAGCAAGGAATCAGCTGCAGCGACTCATGTTGAAAGCAACAGCGCAGAATTAGGCACCGTGGTTTCCGGCGTGCAGCTGGATGCACTGGATCGAGAAACCCGGCCGCAGGACGACTTCTACCAATTCGCCAACGGTGGTTGGCTGGATCGTACCGAGATCCCTGAAATCTATTCCGGTTACACGGTTTATCACCAGGTCTACGAAGATGCCGAACAGGCACTGAAGACCATCATTGAGGCAGCGGCAGCGAATCCCGGCCCTGCGGGCTCGGAATCACAGCAGGTTGGCGATGCCTACAACAGCTTCATGAATGTGGAGATCATCAATCAGCGCGGTGTTGAAGCCATTCGGCCCGAACTGGATCTGGTGGCTAATATTGAAAACCGGCAGGATTTATCGCGCGTTATGGCGCAACTGGCACGCAAGCGCATTGCCACACCCACCCGCATGGCCATTTATCCGGATCTGAAGGACTCCAGCCGCTATGTAGCCTATATAGGCCAAAGCGGTCTCACCATGCCGGATAGGGATTACTATCTGCAAGCCGATAACGAGAATTTCAAAGCAGCCCGTGAGGCCTTGCCCGGATACATCGCCAGCATGCTGCAGCGCGCTGGCAGCGATCCTGCCAAAGCCGATTCGGTAGTTGCCATTGAGACCGCAATTGCCGAGGCACAATGGGACAAAGTCGAGTTGCGCGATCCGGAAAAAGGCTACAACCCTTATGCCGTCAGCGACCTGGGCAAGCTGGGTAGCAATCGGGACTGGCAGCTGACGCTGTCCGAATCGGGCATGGCAGATATTGAACTGTTGATCATCGAACAGCCCAGCTACTTCGAAGCCCTGGATGGACTGCTGGGCAGTGTGCCGCTGGAAGACTGGAAAGCCTATCTTACTTTCCGGGTTATGGATGGTCGCGGTTATGACCTGGATGACGAGACCGCAGCCATTCGCTTTGATTACCGCTCCCGCACGTTGTATGGCCAGAAAGAAGAACGGCCGCGCTGGAAACGCAGCATCAGCGCGGTGAATGACTTTGTCGGCGAAGCCGTGGGCAAACTGTACGTAGCTGAATATTTTCCGCCCGCAGCCAAAGCCAAGATGAACGAGCTGGTGCAGAACGTGAACGCGACTCTGAACGAGAGCCTGACTGATCTTGAATGGATGAGCGAAGAGACCCGCATCCGCGCCAAGGAGAAGCTGGCCAAATTCAACGCCAAGATCGGTTATCCCGATGTGTGGAAGGACTATTCACAACTGGAAATCATCAATGGCGACCATATCGGTAACCTGCGCCGGGTAGTCGAATGGAAACACCTCGAAGAGGTAGGTAAATTGAGCCGCCCGGTAGACAAAACCGAGTGGTTTATGACTCCGCAAACGGTAAACGCCTATTACGATCCGACCAAGAACGAGATAGTTTTCCCTGCAGCCCGCCTGCAACCCCCGTTTTTTCAGCTGAATGCCGATGATGCCATCAATTACGGCGCAGTTGGCGGCGTGATCGGACATGAAATCAGCCATGGCTTTGATGACCAGGGCGGCAAATTTGATGGCGACGGCAATCTGGAAAATTGGTGGACTGAGGACGACCGCAGCGCATTCGAGGCCAAGACATCCATATTGGTTGAGCAATACAGCGGTTTTGAGCCCATTCCGGGTATGCATATCAATGGCGAACTGACTCTGGGCGAGAATATTGGCGACCTGTCCGGTGTAGCGATGGCCTATCGTGCCTACATCAATAGTTTGAATGGCGAAGAAGCCGACATTATCGACGGATTTACCGGTCAACAGCGGTTTTTTATCGGCTATGCCATGTCGCGGCGTGGCAAATATCAGGAAGCATCCGCCATCAGCCAGCTGAGTTCCGATCCGCATTCACCTTTAAAGTATAGAGTTAATGGAATTTACCGGAATATTGACGCTTTTCATGATGCTTTTGATACAAAAGCAGGTGACGGAATGTGGTTGGCGCCAGCTGACCGGGTGCGAATCTGGTAATCCGCATATCATTGAGGGATTCCGGGCTTGAAATTGCTGGCCCATGATTCCAGATTCGGGTGATATATCATTTCCACCGATTCCCGCATGCATCTTCCAAAGAGGCCTGAGCCATTCAACGCGAACCCAAAACCTACCCAGTAGAGCTGGCAGACGTCACCCTGCAAGTAAATGAGTGGGCGGGCAGCAGCGACCCGGTGCTGCTGCTCCATGCCACCGGTTTTCATGGCCGTTGCTGGGACAGCATTGCCCGGCAGCTGGATGACATACATATTTTTGCAGTGGATGTGCGCTTCCACGGCGGCAGTGACCGGCATGGCCAGGTGGACTGGCCGCTGATGGCGAGTGATATCGAGCAACTATTGGAGCAGCTGGATCTGGACAGGCTGCTAGCCGTTGGCCATTCCATGGGTGGTTATCTGGCAGCTCATACCGCTGCAAATCAGCTGGCTCGCTTTAAGCAACTGGTGCTGATTGATCCGGTCATTTTTCCACTCGATGAATACCAGAAATTCGTGCAGTCACCGGAGCCGACCAATCCGGCGGACAGCCCGGTCAGCCGTCGCAAAAATCGCTGGCAGAGCTCCGCGGAGATGTACCAGCGTTTCAGGGATCGCGCTCCGTTTGATACCTGGCAGGATCAGGTACTGCGGGACTACTGTGAATACGCACTACGTGCCGTACCCGACGAATCCACATTGCAACTGGCCTGTGATCCCCTGCATGAAGCAGCGGTTTACCTGAATCACAAAGGCAACGAAGCCATTCATGAGTTGTTACCGAAACTGAACGTTCCGATCACAGTTTTGCGCGCCCGATACAAACCAGGAATCCGCCTGGATTTCTCCACCTCGCCCACCTGGCCCGGCCTGGCAGATGCCTTGCCCCAGGCGCGCGATATCTACCTGCCCAACCATTCACACTTCATTCCCATGGAAGCACCGGAATTGGTGGCTGATATCATTCAACAGGCTATAGACGAAGATTGGAGAAGCGTGAACGGCGACGAGCCGGAAGGAAACGCAAAAACATGAGCACATTGGAAATTGAAATCTGGTCCGACATCGCCTGCCCCTGGTGCTGGGTGGGCAAACGCGGGCTGGAGCAGGCGATTGAGTTATTCGATGCGCCAGTGAGGGTCAAATGGAACGCGTTTGAGCTTAATCCACAGGCACCCCTCGGACTGGCGGAGCCGGTGGACTATGCGCAACGCTTGGCTGATAAATACGGCACCGGTCTCCAATCGGCAAAGGAGATGATCGAGCGCATGGTCAACACAGGGCGCGAGCGCGGACTGGATCTGCGATTTGACCGCATCCGCCCGACCAACACGTTCGATGCACATCGATTGTTGTCCTGGGCCAAATCAGGTGACCTGCAAATGGACCTCAAGGAAGCCTTGTTCAATGCCTATCTGCACGAAGGCCAGCTGATCTCGGACCCGGAAATACTGGTCGGGCTGGCAGAACAGGTGGGGCTGGATGGCCCGGCGGCGCGGGACATCTTGCAGAGTGATCGTTTTACTACTGAAGTGCGCAAAGACGAGCAGCTCGCCCAGCAGATCGGCGTCACCGGGGTACCGTGTTTTGTATTCCCCCGGGCCAAATTTGGCGTATCCGGGGCTCAACCGGCTGAGGCTCTGTTAGAGGCCATGGAAAAGGCCCGTCAACAGCAAAAAGCCCCCGTTGGCTGACCTGATCGCCGGCCCTGTCCGGCTCACTCAAGCGCAATCAGAGTTCGTTGCCTGCTTCTGTATCTGACATTTCCATATCCGAGAACTGCAAAGCCGCCAGCCTTGCATACAATGGATCCTGCTGGATCAAAGCCTCATGATTACCCACCGCCTGAACCCGGCCATGGTCCAGTACCACAATGCGATCGACTTTCTTCACGGTTGCCAGCCGGTGAGCAATCACCAGGGTGGTGCGGTTATGCATCAGTTTTTCCAGCGCTTGCTGCACCAGCAATTCACTTTCCGCATCCAGTGCACTGGTGGCTTCATCCAGCAACAGTATGGGTGGGTTCTTCAGAATGGCTCGGGCAATGGCAATGCGCTGCCTCTGTCCACCCGATAGTCGAGTACCGCGCTCTCCCAAGAAGGTGTCATAGCCTTCCGGCAAGGCCCGGATAAAACCATCGGCAGCTGCCATCTCTGCCGCCTGGTGAACTTCAGCATCGCTGGCATCGGGACGGCCATAGCGAATATTCTCCAGTGCCGAGGTACCGAACAACATGGTCTCCTGTGGCACCAGGCCGATCTGGCGGCGTAAATCCTGCGGATCCAATTGGGCGATGTCCTGACCATCGATGCGAATAGAGCCGGAGCTGGTGTCGTAAAAGCGCAGCAGTAACTGGAACACGGTGGTTTTACCCGCGCCGGAAGGACCTACCAGCGCAACGGTTTCACCGGCCTTGATATCCAGCTCAAAGCCAGCCAGTGCCCGGGTTTCGGGTCGTGATGGATAGTTGAAATCTACCTGGTCAAAATGGATATCACCCTGGCAACGCTCGACAATTGCCAACGGTTGCGCCGGCGCAGCTATTTGCGGTTCGGCTGCCAACAATTCGGTCAGTCGCTCCATGGCACCCGCCGCGCGTTGGATTTCACCCCACAGGCTGCTCAGCGCTGCGGCGGAGGAACCCACAAACATGGCATACATCAGGAACTGTCCCAGTTCGCCACCGCTCATCTGCCCGGCAATAACCGAATGTGAGCCTTTCCATAGCAGGAATGTGAGCGCACAGAACATCAGCGCAAAGGCCAGGCCGGTGAGCAGGGCGTTCATGCGCAGGCGCTTGAGCGCGGTGCGGAAACTCAGCATCACGGCATCGGCATAACGCAGGGACTGCATGCTCTCCAGGGTGAAGGCCTGCACGGTTTGTATGGCGTGCAGGGTTTCGCCTGCGAGACCACTGGTGTCAGCCACGCGATCCTGTGACTGGCGCGACAGGCTGCGAATTCTCCGCCCCACAATGACCACTGGCAATATCACCATGGGAATGCCGATCAGGGTATAGCCGGCCAATTGCGGACTGGTCCAGACCATCAAGGCCAAACCACCCAGCAAACTCAGCGAAGAGCGCAGGGCAATGGACAAGCCTACTCCGGAAATGCTTTGCACCAGGGTGGTGTCGGTGGTGAGTCGCGACAACACTTCACCGGTGCGAGTGACTTCGAAAAAAGTCGGGTCCATGCGGATCACCCGGTCAAAAACCGCCTTGCGGATATCGGCCACCACCCGCTCACCCAGCCAACTGACCAGGTAGTAGCGCAGCGCAGCAAAAACACTGAACACCAGGGCAGCGGCCAGGAACCAACCGAAGTAGCGATTGATGGTGGACAGATCCTGCGCAATAAAACCGTTGTCGATCAGGTAACGCAGAGCCACCGGCAGAGCCAGCATGGCTGCAGCCGCGATGACCAGGGAAGCCATGGCAGCGGTCAGCATCAGGCTGTAGGGACGGATAAAAGGCCATAGGCTGCGCAGTGGCCGCAGGGATTTGCCTTTCGGCCGCTCGCTGTTGTTGGCTTCAGTCATGGCAGGCGGGCTGGAAAAACTTTAGCTTGGTCATGCAGCTGAATCTTGGGTTGCCCAGGCCCGGATGAAAGGGCTGGTCTGTTATCAATCAGCTTTTCAGGCCTGCTCTGAAACGTTTGTAACTGTTCTTCAATTCTTCGCCCAGAGCTTCCAGCGAACCCCCCAGGGCGTGGGCGCTTTCGTCCAGTCCGGTGCGCTCAGAAAATTTGTCCCACTTGCCTTCCAGCTCCTGCCATTCCTGCTTCATGTCCATGGATGCCAAATGCATTTTCAGTTCCAGTTCTTCACGCAACTTCTTCAAATCGCGTTTCAGGTCGTGCATGTCAGTCATAAATTCATCCTGTTTGGTCTGATACTCATGATATTTTAGTGTGCCCAATCCAGAATGACACGGATTAAAGCCATGTTGGAACTTCGTCCCAATTGCGAGTGCTGTGATCGCGACCTGCCAGCGGACTCCACCGCAGCCATGATCTGCACCTTTGAATGCACTTTTTGCCAGGACTGCGTCAATGGAATTCTGCAAGGTCGCTGCCCCAACTGCGGTGGCAACTTCGTGCCGCGCCCCATTCGCCCTGTGAACAAGCTCATCGCCAATCCGGCATCCAGCAAGCGCGTTTTGAACAAGGCTGGTTGCACAGCCAGCGCTTGAACTTGCCGGTGCGGAGACTAGGGAGACTCCGCCAGCCATTCCTCGATGTGTGCCCGGAGCATGGTCAGGGGGATGCTGCCGTTCTCCAGAATACGATCATGAAATGCACGGATATCAAAATCATCGCCCAGCTTTTCACTGGCCAGCTTACGTAAGGCCAGTATCTCCAGACCACCTGAGTCATAGGAAGTCAGTTGACCCGGCAGCACCGCGATACGGTCCACCATATCGTCCAGTTCGGATTCGGTCATGCGGCCGGCCTGTCCCAAGAAGGCAATGGCTTGCTTTCGCGTCCAGCCCAGCAAGTGGATACCGGGGTCCACCACCATGCCGCGTGCTGGCCAGGCCAGGCGGCTGATGGGGCCGGTTTGGGTGTTATAGAGGCCCATTTCCACTGCCAGTCCTTCTGAATAACGACCCCAGCCTTCACCCATGCCGGAATACCAGCTGATGCGGCTGACGTCATGCAGGCCTTTGATCTCCTGCGCCACAGATACTTGCATATGATGGCCTGGCCAGACCTCATGAAAGGCCGTGGATTCGGCACTGCCTTTGCTTTGTTTTTCGGGTTGGTGCAGGGGTATACGGTAAATCCCGGGCCGGTCCGCACTACCCGATTCATAACGAGCCGATGCACCGGTGCCTTCCTGGTAGTCCGGAAAGGGCACAACTTCCGCTTGAACCGTAGGGACGTAGCCAAACCACTGGGGCATGGCGACTTCGGCGCGCTTCACCGTATCTTTGGCAAACTGCAACAACTCTTCGCTGCTGGTGAACTTATCCTTGGGATCATCCTTGATGTGCTGGATGATGGCAGAGAAATCATCCAGCCCATAAGCCGCTGTTCCCAATTGCTGCACTTTGGTCTTGTTGGCCGTCACGGTGGTCATGCCCAGCTCAAACACCTGCTCGCCGCTGCGGTCCAGGGTGGTGTACGAACGCAGCGCGGCGTCATAACAAGCGCGGCCATCCGGATTGGCAGTGACTGCCAGTGCTTCACGGGCCTGTGGCAAGTAATCCTGCTGCAGATAATCACGATAGCGCTGGATGGCCGGATTGATGCCGCTGGCAACCAGTTCAACAAATGCAGCGGAAAACCCCGCATCCTCATCGCGCTGGGCCGGAGAGGCAAAGGGCGAATCCGCCGGAGTCAGGCTCAGCAGGCCGTCCAGTTGCGCAATCACCCGGCGCACTGCAGCTTGCGGCGATGAATAGCCGGCAGCCAGGCCGGCACGCAGATTCTCGCGTTCCTGATCGATAAACGCCGGCATGCGGCTCCAGCGCGCCAGCGCCTGGTCGCGCAGGTCTTCCGACCCTACCGGTTGCAGGTCTGCCAACTGGGCATAATCCAGCTGCCATCCCGACATCTGACTGACGGCCCAGGCAGGGTAAGCACAAACACGCAATTCGCGGGCAGATTGCAGCGACTGCTGCAGGATGCCGTAGGTAATCCAGTCAACTTTGCCTTCCAGGGCTTTCGTGTCAATTCGCTGCAGCTGTTGCCACAGTTCATCTTCCTCGCGCTGGATAGTCGCCTGGCCAGCAGCAGAGTTATCAGTCAATCCATCGTGCCGCTCAATCTCAACGCCCGAGAAATAGGCAATTTCAGGCTGGGTGCGAAGGCGAAATGCGTAATAGCGATCTGCCAAATCGTTGACAACGGATGCGCCTGGCAAGGCAGCTTCAGCAGCAATTGAACCAGGGAGTAATCCCAGGCAGATTATCAGTGCAAACAAACGAATCATGACCACGGTCCTTGCAGCATCAGCAATACCGGGCATTATGCGCAACATGCTGCTAAGGCATCAAGCTGAAACGCTGGCAGGAAATTTCTGCCGACAGGGACTAAAATGGGATCAAGGATTCGTCAGGTTTATCGATACTGGCGGTTCCTTTTCAAACCTGACTTGCGACTTTTTTGCCGACAAGCCACGTTTTCACCAGCCAAAGGAGAAAACCATGGCGATTGCAACCACCCTCAAGTCCTATCTGGACGACCTGAAAATTCACTATGACATGCTGGAGCATCCGCACACCGAAACTGCAATGGATACTGCACGGTCAGCGCATATTCCCTTACACCAGATGACCAAAGCCGTTGTGCTCGAAGATGACGACGGTTATGTGGTCACCGTACTACCTTCCAACAATCGATTGAACCTGCAGTGGGTTAGTGAAGAACTGCAACGCCCTTTGCACCTGGCGACAGAATCAGAGCTGATTGGACTGTTTCAGGATTGTGCCACCGGCGCTGTGCCTGCATTACCCGATGCTTATGGACTGGAAGTCATCTGGGACGACCACCTCAAACATGTCAGCGATATTTATATTGAGGCCGGCGACCACGAGCACCTGATCCATATGCGCGGAGCCAGCTTTCGACAACTGATGTCCGACCTGCCGCACAGCATCATCAGCGCCAGTGACGATTATTCCAGCTGGGCTAGCGAATAGTAGTCAACCCACATTTCGAGAGGAGGCTTCATGAACCACTTCGTTGAACTGGTAACATTCCGAACCAAGGCAGGGGTGACTTTAGAGCAAGTCGCCTCTGCCGCTGAATCGAAGCATTGGGTAGCAAACCCTTCCTGACTGTGAGCGGGGCGGTCCGTTTGCGCGCGTTAAACGGATAGCCGGGCCGTGGTACAGCAAAAGATCGCCCCCACCATCATGGACCGGAGTGCAGGGTGGTTTTGCACCCACCCGAGCACAATCACTTGGCAGGAATCGTATGATTACCGCACCGGCTTGACATGCCCGACTCAAATTTCCACATCGACCACAAGCCTGGGCAATTATTATTGCTACAATCCCTATCAGGAGCTTTTGCAGACTGCAAAACTCCCAACGGTTTTTCACGCAGATTTTTGCCGAAAGAAACAATAACGGAGTGCAAGCATCATGACTGAAAATGAAACAACCTCCAGCCCGGAACCCACACCAGCACCCACGCCAACTCCTGCGCCCTCGGGCGACCGGGACAAGGAGACCAAGCAATGGGCCATGTTTATTCATTTCTCCATGCTGGCCGGCTGGGTCATTCCTCTAGCCGGGCTGATTGTGCCCATCATTCTCTGGCAGATTAAAAAGGATGAATTGCCGGGCATCATTCCACACGCCCACATTGTCATGAACTGGATGATTACTTCTCTGGTATATGCGGCCATCTGTTTTGTGCTGCTGATAGTGGTCATCGGCGTATTCGGCTTTATGGCATTGGGTATAGCCACCATTATTTTCGCCATCGTCGGTGGCTTGAAAGCCAACGAAGGCGAGATATGGCCTTACCCCGGCACCATTATCAAAATTTTCAAGTAATTATCTTTATGGAATACGGCCCGGCAAAAAATTGCCGGGCTTGCTTCACCTGATTTTCACTGCCTGGTGTTTATCCTGTTAGAGCTAAACAGGATTTAACCCAGCAGACATGAAAGCCATCCACATCGCCTGGTTTCGCCAGGACTTACGCATCAAAGACAATCCCATGCTGGCGGCGGCTGCAGAAGCCGGAGCCAGCGTACTGCCGGTCTATATTCACGCCCCGCAGGAAGCCGGGCCGTGGACAGCCGGTGGCGCTTCGCGGTGGTGGCTGCATCAGGCACTGCATTCTTTGCAAGCAGAACTGGATCAACTCCGCCTGCCCCTGATCCTGCGCCGTGGCGACAGTCTTGAAGAACTCAGACAGCTCATCCAATGCATGGCGGACGCTGGGTTTGAGGTAAGTCATATTCACAGTTCGCGACTGATTGAACCGGCCGCAGTAGCGCGCGATGAAAAAGTGCGGCTAGCCATGCAAAGCCAGAACATCCATTGGCAGCAAGGCAATGCCAGCTTGTTACTCGAGCCTGAAAACATCAGTAACAAAAGCGGTTTGCCCTACCGGGTATTTACACCGTTCTGGAAACAGTTACGTCAGAAACATCTGCCAGCGCCCATCGAATTCGATCAGACTGCGCTGCACGCGCCAGCGAAGTTACCAGATTCCGTGCAGCTAGCCGAACTGCGGCTGTTACCTAAAATTCCCTGGGATACCGGATTGGCTGAACGCTGGGATGCCAGCCTTAGCGGCGCAAACAAAGCACTGCAAGACTTTTTGACTGAGCCGGTCAAAGACTACAAAACGAATCGTGACTTACCTGCCGTTGCCGGAACCTCGTCACTCTCACCCTTTCTGCATTTTGGCCAGCTGGGACCGCGGCAAGTATGGGCCGCTGTCCACGCGGCCAGAGCACAGGAGCATGACGGTGGTTTTACTTTTCTCAGTGAGCTGGCCTGGCGGGAGTTTGCCTATCACCTGCTGCACCATTTTCCACATTCCGACTTGCAAGCCCTGAATCCACGTTATCTTGAATTCCCTTGGCAACCTGACAAGAGATTGTTGCAGGCCTGGCAACAGGGCCAGACCGGCTATCCCTTGGTGGATGCCGGTATGCGGCAATTGTGGCAAACGGGCTGGATGCACAACCGGGTGCGGATGGTGGTTGCATCTTTCCTGGTCAAGCACTTATTGCAACCCTGGCAGGATGGCGCTCGCTGGTTCTGGGACACCCTGGTGGATGCGGATCTGGCCAGCAACAGCATGGGCTGGCAATGGGTGGCGGGCAGCGGTGCGGATGCCTCACCCTATTTCCGCATCTTCAACCCCTTCGGGCAGGGCGAGAAATTCGATTCGAATGGTGATTACGTTCGACGTTGGGTGCCCGAGCTGGCCCTACTCTCCAATCGTTTTATTCATCGCCCCTGGGAAGCACCGGCAGCTGAACTCGAAGAAGCCGGCATCGTCCTGGGTAAAACTTATCCGCTCCCCATCATCGAACATCGGGCCGGGCGTGAGCGCGCACTGGCTGCACTGGCCAGTATCCGCTAGAAATCGCGACCCAACTGAGCCGCGATTCCAACGACATGGCGTGGAAAATTACTTGATGCGCCGAACCACTACGCGCGCCACCGGATTGTTCCAGTCGAACTCACTGGCATCCAGGTCGCCGATGCCATGGACACCGTTGCCCACGTATACATAGCCTTCACCTGCATCACCCGAATCATCCGGGTCGCCGCAAAAGGGGCCTGGAATATTGCTGCACAGCTCATCATTGGCCTCTGAGCCGGCATCGTAAGCCTGCGCATAAGTCACTGAGTAATCCTTGGGCAGTGGCAAACCATTGATGGCAACAAATGCATCGTTGGTTGGAATCAACATCGCGGCGACACTGAGATGATCGAAGCGGTTACTGCCGCTGATTGCGATGGTTACCGAATCACCCGGAAACAGCAATGCACCATTGGTGTTGGTTTGCTGTACCCAGTCGCTGGCGGAGTCCAGCACTTCACGCAAGGGTGCAATGTTTCCGCTCTCGGCCAGGGTGGCCAGTTCGGCACTGGACGCAGCGCCCAGCTCAAACAGCGACAGCCCGGCGTGGTGTGTGGTGGCCAGAAAGGGTGTGAAGGTCTGGCCCTTGGTGATATTGGTAATGGTTACTTCGTATTCCCGGTCACCACTTTTAGCCAGCAATGCGGTGGATATCATCAGCGCACAGGTCAGTACTAATAGTTTACGAATCATGGTCACTCTCCTTTGAGGTTGGCAATCTGCGAACAGCCTCTGCCACTCGCTTGCAACCATCCTGAAGACCTCAAGTCACGTGAGTATCACGAGCGGTCGCCGCATTGACTCAAATTAATTACTAACAAATTCAATCTGATATAAGTTTTTGAAGCAGACCGATGTGATAGTTTTGTGATAACTCGGGTCTATGCTGAGAGACCAAGGGCCAGCGAACAGGAATCACCATGAATGAACACAGGCAGCGCCGCGTGCTGGTGGTTGAAGACGAGCCCGACATTGCTGCATTAGTGGAGCTGCATCTGCAGGATCACGATTTTGATGTGACTTTAGCCGTCGATGGGCACGAAGGCATGCGCCAGGCTTTTGCGCGCAACTGGGACCTGATCATTCTGGATCTCAGGCTGCCGGGCCCGGACGGACTGAGTATCTGCCGCGCACTGCGGCGTGAGCAGGACTATGTACCCGTGTTGATGCTCACTTCAAAGACTTCCGAACTGGATCGGGTATTGGGGCTGGAGCTTGGAGCAGATGACTACCTGACCAAGCCATTCAGCGTTTCCGAATTGGTAGCCCGGGTAAAAGCCATTTTTCGCCGTGTGGACTCGCTCAGCCGCGGTCCCACAGGCATTACCCAGGTACTGAATGCCGGAGGGCTGCAGATCAATCCGGAACGACGTACGGTGACCATCGCTGGCCAAAGCATTAACCTCACTGCACGCGAATTCGATCTGCTGCTGCATTTTGCCCGCCAACCCGGGCGGGTGTTCAGCCGGGCACAACTGCTGGACGCAGTGTGGGGCTATGGGCATGACGGTTACGAACATACCGTGAACTCCCACATCAATCGATTACGCGCCAAGGTTGAATCGGACCCATCTCATCCTGAACATATCGTCACTGTGTGGGGCGTGGGCTACAAACTGCAGAACGTTGGCCAGACTGCGTCGGCCAGCGGAATCAATGTATGAAAACACTATTTGCGCGAGTGTCGTTTGCTTTTCTGGCCATCATTCTGCTGGCCGGTGGCGGTTTCTACGCCGTAGACCGCTACAGCACCGAACGCTATTACGAAGAATTGACCCAACGGCTGAACGGCTCAATTGCCATGTATGTCACAGGCGAGCGCACATTGATTGAAAGCGGGGTGGTGAACCAGGAGGCGCTGACTTTGCTGGCGCAGCAGGCCATGATCATCAACCCGACCGTGGAGATCTATCTGCTGGATCCGCAGGGAAATATACTCGGTCATGCACTGCCACCCAGTGAGCTGCAGACTCAATGGATTGACCCGGCGCCACTTCAGCAAATGATGGCTGGCGAAGTGAAGTTACCGTTTTACAGCACCGATCCGCGCAACCTGCAACGCAAAAAAGTTTTTTCCGTTGCCGAAGTGCTGCACCAAGGTCAGTTACAGGGCTACCTGTACGCCATTCTGGGTGGCAAGAAGTATGACGAGTTGGCCAGCAGCATTCACGGCAGCTATGTAAAGCAAGTGAGCCTGGGCGCGATGGTGACCATCCTCTCAGCAAGCTTGTTGATCGGGCTGTTGGTATTCAGTTTACTCACTCGCCGATTAACCCGACTCACGCGTAATGTGCAGGGCTTTACACATTCCGGCTTTGATCCGCTGGCCAGCTTTCATGTCGATGAGTCAAATGATGAGATTGGCCAACTGGGCAATGCCTTCCGGCGTATGGCCGACAAGATTGGTGAACAGTTCAAAGACCTCAAAGAGACTGACCGGCTGCGTCGCGAGTTGATCAGTAATGTGTCACACGATTTGCGCACGCCACTGGCTTCGATGATGGGTTATGTCGATACCCTGCTGTTGAAAAACCAGGAGTTGGATGATGAGCAGCGCCTGCACTACCTGAAAATCACCCGCAAACACACCTTGCGCCTGGACCAGCTGATTGGCGACTTGTTTGAACTGAGCAAACTGGACGCAGACTGTGTACATCCCAACCTGGAAGTGTTTTCCCTGGCAGAGTTGTTACACGACATCAGCCAGGAGTTCGAACTGGATGCTCAATCGGCAGGTATCACGCTTGATTTCAAAGTACCGGAGCGACAGGCCATGGTGCGGGCGGATATCGGATTGGTGCAGCGTGTACTGGAGAATTTGCTGCGAAATGCGCTGAAATTTACCCCGGCCGGAGGTAGCGTCAGCATCCAGCTGGAGTCCACTTCTGGCACCATCAAAGTGGCTGTAGCCGACACCGGCTGCGGCATTCCGCCAGAAGATCTGGAGCGAATCTTCGATCGGTTCTACCACTCCAATCAGGCAGTCAGCGGCGAGGATGCTTCCACCGGATTGGGCTTGGCGATAGTTAAACGCATTCTGGATTTGCACGGCAGTCGTATTACTGTCAGCAGCCAGCCCAACCAGGGCACACGCTTCGAATTCGACTTACCGGCAGCTGCCTGATAAACCTTTGGTTCAGATTTTCTCCTGACTGCATTGACTGCCTGAGGCAATGTAGCCATGCTGTTTTGATGTGTTTTCCTTCACCACCCAAGAGTCCGGTCGATCGTGCCCATTCGTGATATCGGCCTGATTGTATTGGTCTGCCTGATCTGGGGCTTCAACTTCATTGCAGCCGCCCAGGGTACGCAGCATTTCTCGCCGCTGGTGTTCATGACCTTTCGCTTTCTGGCCGTACTACTGGTGCTGTTACCCTTTCTGCGCTTGCCACCGGCAAATCAGTGGAAACGCCTGATTTTCGTCTGCCTGTGCATAGGTGCGCTGCATTTCACTACTTTTTTTTGGGCCATCTCACTCTCCAACGACGTCTCATCCATCGCCATAATCCAGCAGACCTATATTCCAATCTCGGTATTGATGGCAATGTTCTTCCTTGGTGAGCAGGTCGGCTGGCGCAGCCTCGTGGCTATCGGAATCTCGTTCCTGGGAGTCGCAGTACTGAGCTTTGATCCGCTGATTTTCAGCCAACTGGACGTTATGGCCATTGCACTGCTGGCGGCGAGCGCGCAGGCATTGGGATCGGTTTTCATGCGCGGTTTGCGCGGCGTGGGGGCCTTGAACTTTCAGGGCTGGATGGCACTGCTGTCGCTGCCTTTCCTGATAGCAGCCAGCTTCATCCTGGAAAGCGGTCAACTCAGCTCCGTGCAAACTGCCAGTTGGCTGGACTGGGCCAGCGTGACCTATTCCGGACTGATTTCTTCCATCGTGGGTTATGGCGTATTTTTCCTGCTGATCCAGCGTAATCCGGTTTCTGTGATCATGCCCTACATGCTGCTGATGCCAATGTTCGCCATCCTGTTCGGCGTACTGATCTGGGGTGACAGACCCGGCCTGAAATTGCTGATGGGTGGAGCCCTGGTTCTCACAGGAATCCTGTTCATCACCTTGCGGCAGCGAGCCCGAATTCCGGTGGCAGATGCCTGACAGGAATCGCACTGTTGCCATGAGAGGCTGAACGTTTGTTTGAATTAATCACTCTTTCCATCGCGATGTTGTGCACTGGCCTGGTGGCCGGTGTATTGGCCGGTTTACTGGGGGTTGGCGGTGGCATCGTCATCGTTCCCATGCTCGAACTTGCGCTGGGATTTGTCGGTGTAGATCCATCCATCCGCATGCACATTGCCATTGCGACTTCGTTGGCCACCATCATCCCCACCTCCATTTCATCCTCCCGGGCGCACTTCAAGCGCCAGGCAGTGGACCTGACACTGATCCGGGACTGGGCGGTGTGGATATTCCTGGGGGCTCTGGCTGGAACCTGGCTGGCCAGCCAGCTGCACAGCCGCGCGTTATCGGGCATATTCGCTTGCGTAGCATTCCTGGTCGCAGTGAAAATGATGTTGCCACTGGATCACAAGACCCTGACAACAGGCGTACCACGGGGACCCGCCATGATCCCGGTACCCACGCTGATCGGGTTGATCTCCGCCATGATGGGCATCGGTGGTGGCTCCTTGAGCGTACCCACCATGACCGCCTTTGGCGAACCCATACACCGAGCGGTTGGCACCGCTGCCTTGATCGGATTACTGATCGCCATTCCGGGCACCATCGGTTTCATGCTCACGGGTTACGGTAATCCGCTGTTACCGGCAGGTAGTATTGGCTTTGTCAATCTGATTGGACTGGCGCTGATTGCCCCGGCCACGATGTTGTCAGCGCCACTTGGCGCGCGGCTGGCACATGCCATGAACAAGCGACACCTGACGTTGTTGTTCGGCAGTTTTCTGTTGATTGTTGCCATACGCATGCTGGTGAAAACACTGACTGGATAGAGTCTGAAACTTGAACTAGAACGGCCAGATCACCGGCGCCAGCGATACGGCCAGTATGCCCAGCGCTACGTTGAGTACGATACCGATGCGGGCAAAGTCACTGAAGCGATAGCCACCTGGCCCATACACCATCAGGTTGGTTTGATAACCAATAGGCGTGGCAAAACTGGCTGAGGCCGCCATCATGATGCAGGCTATGAAAGGCCACAGGCTGACGCCCATGCTTTCAGCCGTGGCCTGGGCTATGGGGAAAATCAACACCGCCGCTGCATTGTTGGTAATCACTTCGGTCAACAGGCTGGTGATGGCGTAAACCGCAGCCAAAGCCAGCCAGGGGTTGTCACCCGCCAGCGATAACCAGGAATGCGCCACGGCCCCCGCTGCACCAGTGGCCGACATGGCTGAACCTATGCCCAGTGCAACGCCAATCACCACCAGCACATTCCAGTCTATGCTGGCGCGCGCGGATTCGATACGCGTACAACCGGTGGCAATCATCAGCAAGGCGCCGGCCATGGAAGCTTCAAGCATAGACACCAGTTCCAGCGAGGCTGCCAACACCATGACCGTCAGAATGGTCAGTGCCAGCCAGGCTTTCTCATGCCGCGGTAACTTGGCATGACTGACTTCACTGACCAGCAGGAAATCGCGTGAATTGCGATTCTGGCGCCTGAAAGACAAACGTGTTTCCAGCAACAGGATATCGCCTGGTCGCAACACGATATCACCCAGCTTGCCGGCAATACGCTCGCCGTTGCGCGCCACCGCAATCACGACAGCGTCGTAGCGCGTTCGGAAATTGCTGTCACGTATGCTGCGACCGACAATAGGGCTGCTGTCGGATACCACGGCTTCCACCAGGCGCCTTTCAGCGCGGGGCTCGTCCAGCTTGAATACCTGGTCTGGTGCCGGGATCAGGCCGCGCAGGCGCAGTAAGTCCACCACTGAATCCACCACGCCGATGAATACCAGGCGGTCATCAGCCCGCAGCACTTCCGCCGAAGATACCGCGGGCAATAGCTGTCCGGCGCGTTCGATCTCAGCCAGGAAAGCACCAGGCAGATGACGCAGACCCGCCTGTTCTACCGTCTTGCCCACCAGCGAGCTGTCGCCTTCGATCAGCATTTCGATGGCGTATTCGCGCGGGTCATCCTGCAGCAACAAGGGCGGTTTGCGCTCCGGCAACAGCCAGCGGCCAGCCAGCAGCACGATGACGATTCCAAGCAACGCGGAAGGCAAGCCCAAGGCGCCGATTTCAAAAAAACCCATGGGCCCGAGATCAGTCTGGCTGAGCACCATGCCATGTACCACCAGGTTTGTGCTGGTACCGATGATGGTGCAGGTGCCGCCAAGTATGGCCGCGTAACTCAGCGGTATCATCAGTTTGGAAACAGAAATCTGGCAACGCCTGCTCCAATCCTCAACCACCGGAATCAGCATGGCGACCACAGGCGTGTTGTTGAGGAAGGCACTGATAGCGGTAACGGGTAACATCAGCCGTGTCTGTGCTGCGACTACGGACTTCGGGCGACCCAACAAACGTACACCCAAAGCATGAACTGCGCCCGTATCCACCAATCCCGCGACCACCACGAACAGCAAGGCCACGGTAATCAGACCGGGGTTGGAAAATCCCGACAAGGCTTCGACAGGCTCCAGCGCACCGGCAAAAACCAGCACAGCCAGCGCAGAGCCCAGCACAAATTCCGGAGCCAGCCGGGTCCGTATCAGCAACACCAGGCTGATCAGCACTACCAACAAGGTCAACCAGGCATGAAAGCCCAAGTTTTTCTCCTCTGCTGAGAATTGGGTTCGGAGAATGCTTTGGCCGCCCGGTTCGGGCATACCAAGGGCTCACAGCATAGCTCTGCGCCGTGCGGCGCACATCCCCTGCTTCAAATTTTGTTTGCTGCGAACCTGTTTTAGCTTGAATCGAAAGCTTCAATATTGACGGGATAACAGCAGGTTTCGCACAGCTCATCTGGATTTCGCGGCTTGGATTGAAGACCGGTCACGATAAAGATTGGGCTGCATTAGCAAACCATGGGACAAGGCCTCAGCCCTGCCATCACAATAGTTCTTTTCCTGGCTTTGAATGTGGAATATGCTGATTTCCGATCAAATCAGATCGCGGGGATTTCGTCGCCATTCAGGGGGGCGTTTTCGGTATATTTCAACACCAATCCAGGTGCAATCATGAATAGAATTCTCAGCTCTTTGGTCACCGCTGCAGTACTCAGTTTGCCCGTCAGCGTTATGGCCCAAAACCAGAATGCTTTTGACCACGCCAATAAAAATGCCAAATTCCTGCGTTGTGGCACGGAAGATCCCAGCGAGCTCGAAGCGCTGTTACGCGAGCAGGACTTCGTCAAACAGTTGGCCGCAAAACAGGCCAAAGCCTCGGACGGTAACGGCAACAGTGGCAAAGGCAAACCGCCTCCACCACCACCGCCACCACCGCCTTCAGGCCCCATTACTGTGAACGTGTACTTTCATGTGATCCACAACGGTTCCACCGGCAACTTGACCCAGGCAAAGGTCAACGGACAAATCGCTGTCCTGAATGCCGCATTCGACGCCTCTGATGTGAATTTCAACCTGGTCGGCACCGATTGGACCAACAATGCCAGCTGGGCCACGATGGGTTACGGTTCGCAGGCAGAGTCACAGGCTAAAGCTGCCTTGCGGCAAGGCGACGCCACAGCCCTGAATATCTACTCAGCCAACATTGGCGGCAATTTGCTGGGCTGGGCAACCTTCCCTTCGTCCTACGCATCCAAGCCGTTGTCTGATGGCGTTGTGATACTTGACGAATCCGTGCCCGGAGGCACGGCGTCCCCCTACAACGAGGGCGACACCGCAACCCACGAAGTCGGTCACTGGCTGGGCCTGTATCACACCTTCCAGGGTGGCTGTCGCGGCAGTGGTGATTTCGTTAGCGATACCGCGGCGGAAAAATCTGCTGCTTATAGCTGTCCAACCGGCAGGGATACCTGCAGTGGTGGCGGGCCTGACCCCATTACCAACTTCATGGATTACACGGATGATTCCTGCATGTTCGAATACAGCACAGGGCAGGACACCCGCATGCACGAGCAGTGGAGTGTTTATCGCGCACCCTAACTGACAATAAATTGAAATGATTTTTAAAAGGGGGCGCCTGGCACCCCTTTTTTTGTTTTCGCGCTATGCTGTGCGGATGAACCAGGATTTGAAACTTCATCGCTTGCTGCTTGCAGCATTCTTTTTAGCCACCAACCTGATCGCCTGCACCAGCATGGCCGATTCCGAAACCGCGCCCGTGCGTGCGGGTCGCATCATGCCATCCGGCAATTTACTCTGCGATCGAAACCAACTGACTTCGTGGACCGGCGAAGTTACGGG
>JBBKVS010000347.1:0-2878 GCA_037968555.1 Lysobacterales bacterium
GATGATCGCCCGCTGGACACCCGCTTGCCCATCAAGCTGGACAGCACGTCCAATGGCGAGTTCGTGCCCATTCCGCTGACGGAGCGGGAAAACAGAACCAATCGCCTGGCGCTGGAACAAGCGGATCATGCGGCGCGCCGTACTGGTCGCAGTCGCCGTGACTTCCTCGCCTCCAGTTGTGGAGCCGCCGCCACTTTGCTGGCCTTCAATCAGGCACATGCTTTTGGTAGCAGCGCTGAGCCGGTATTCGATATTCCTGCAGACGCTGCATTTGATCCGGAGGTTGCTGCCAGCAAACTGCAAGGTCAGGAGTTCATTTTCGACATCCAGGGCCATTATTTGCCGCCGGACCTGGCCCGTACGCTGAAACCCAAGTGCAAGGCAGAGCACGATTTGCTCAGCCCGGGTTACATGTCCTGCATGGGTGCTGATGATTTTATCAAGGATGTGTTTATCGACAGCGATACTGATCTGATGGCCCTGTCTTTTATTCCATCTACCCGTGCCGATGAGCCCATCAGCATTGAAGAGGCCGCCAAAACTCGCGAGATGGTTGCACAGCTGGAAGGCAGTCAACGCTTGCTCTTGCATGGTCGTTGCAATCCCAACCAGCCGGGTGACCTGGACCTGATGGACGAGTTGGCAGAGCAGTGGAAGGTAGCCGCTTTCAAGTGCTACACGCAGTATGGCCCGGGCGGTAAGGGCTTTTTCCTCAGTGATGAAGACAGCGGCATTCCTTACATTGAGAAAGCCCGCAAGTTGGGCGTTCACAACATCTGCGTGCACAAAGGTTTTCCCTTTGGTAAACAGTCTTATGAACACTCTTTATGTGACGACATCGGCAAGGTAGCCAAGCTCTATCCGGACATGAATTTCATGATCTATCACTCGGGTTACGTGGCTGGCCAGGCAGAAGGCCCCTATGATCCGGCCAGGAACGAGGGTATTGATTCGCTGGTTCGCACGGTAATCGAAAATGGGGTCGCACCGAACAGTAACGTCTATGCGGAGCTGGGCAGCACCTGGCGTTTTGCGTCCATGCGCGACCCGCAAGGCGCTGCGCATTTGCTGGGCAAGTTGTTCAAGTATGTGGGCGAGGATAATGTCTTGTGGGGCACCGATTCGGTTTGGTACGGTTCACCGCAGGATCAGATTCAGGCTTTTCGTGCCTTCCAGATTCCGCAGAACTTACGAGAGGAATTTGGTTATCCCGAGATCACGCCCGAATTACGCGCCAAGGTGTTTGGCTTGAACGCCATTGTCCCGTATGGCATCAGCGTGGAGGAAGTATTGCGCAGTGCGTCGAGGGATTCGCTGGCAAGCCGACGTGACAACTATCGCGATCATCCGCAGCCGCATTTCGCCACTTATGGTCCAAAAACCCGCCGGGAATTCTTCAAGCTGCTGGATATGAACGGCGGCAAGATGACCTGAGCCACTTCTCGCCCCGTGCCAGGGCTCACCTTCTCCCGGACTTCGCATATTCCCCACGGACGTCATCCCGGAAGTGACGAAGTCGCTATCCGGGATCCATCAATCATCCGGCTATCAATTCAGAATTCTCGACCAGGTGCACAGTGGTGAATGGATTCCGGGTTCAGCTGCGCTGCCCCAGAATGACGGAAGGTGTACGGTCACAACTGATTGCGCGCTTTCTGGCGCCTTTGTCAGCGTGGCTTACATCACCGGCATTTTAATGTGATTGCCTGGCGGCGCGGACATCACCCGTGGCTCATTGCGGAAGGCCGCCCATGAACTGATGGCATAACGTACGCCGGCATGCACTTCCTGGGCTTCATGCATATAGCGATGGTCCGAGGGAAAGAAGATCAGATCGCCGGTCTTGGGCGGGTGCGCATAATTGAAGTTGATAAAGTTCAGTGCGCCACCGGTAAAACCTTCATTCAAATACAGTAACAGGCTGACATCGCGATCCATGCATTTGGTCCATTGATCCTTTTCCGGGTCATAGTAGTCACTGTCGGCATGACGCAGGTATTGGCCACCTTGCTGGTAACGCAGCACCATCGGTGTTTCAAACCAGGCAATGCGCCGCTTGAATGCTTTGCGCACCAGCGTCGCGCAGACCCTTTGGAACAAATCGCAGATTTGTGGGCTGAGTTGATTGCTTTCCACTTCCTGGGTAATGCGCCTGCGGTCGGGAATTTTAACGACCTGGTCTTCAGTGGAGTTTTTGGTGTCCACCACCATCAGCCTATGGCGGGGCTGCTGGTCGAGATAGGACACCCAGCGACTACAGTGGGCCGCATCCAGGTAGTTTCTGGTCAGGTTGATACCGAATGGTGTTTTGCGATTTTCAACACTACTGCCGCAACAGTCACAAAATGGCTCCCCACTGCCGCAAAAACACAGTTGTCCAGTCCCTTGATCAAAATCGGGTTGAACTGAGTAGGGCGTATATTCCTCCGGCAGTCCTGATGCTTATGTGCGGTAGTATACGCTCCTTTTTGCTTACCTCTAGAAAATACTATATTTAACAAGGGTTTGCTTTAAGGGTAAACCCTTAAGGGATTACCCTTATTCATTGCCTTTCCAGCGGGTGATTGGACTTGGGTGTGTAGGCTTCAGCTTCTTCTTTGGTGAGTTGTATGACTTTCAGCGTCCAGTTCATCAAGGTGGAATCCACTCGAAAATAGAAACGCCCGGACTGGTCAAACAATCGTATACCGTTGTTGGGCATTTTGGCTCGAAAAACCCCGCCTTCATGCACTCCAGTGGCTGCATTGAATAGCGAAACGTCCACTGCAGACATCTGGTTGGCATCGCCGTTGATCATCCAGTCCAGGACCCATGGGCCCTGCACTTCAAATTCCAGTGTATTGCCGCTGCGACTGCCCTTGAATTCCTTGATCAGCTC
>JBBKVS010000348.1:0-20710 GCA_037968555.1 Lysobacterales bacterium
CCCAACTCAAAGAAGCGAATCAAACCAGTTTTAAGATCGGCGGGGCCAACAACCGCTGCAACACGTCCAGCCATGGCTGGCGTGCCCCAGAAATTGGCCATTTCCTCGGAAATACGGCCGCGCCAGTGCTCTACGTACTCCAACCCTTTGGTGTAGGTACGCACCATCTCCGCAACATTCGGAACGGCGACTGTGCCCGCTGCAATGGTGGAAACCAGGCTTGCCGGATCTGCCCATGGCCTGTCCGGCATTTCCTGCAGCTGAACCTGCTGCGAGTCATCAGAGGCGAAAGCCGTACCCAGACGTCCAAGGGCAGTTGCAGCAAGAACCATTGCCGTTGATTTAACCAGGGTTCGCTTTTTCATTTCTCTTCACCCACCAGACAGAATTCAATCAGTGTCCGATTCTCAGCGTTCAGGCTTTTTTTACTTCGACAAATTCGACACGTTCACCCGCATGGCCCAGACAAAAGATTGCCTTGGAACCTTTAAACGGCGGAATGCTGTTAGAAACAATCTCGGTGTAACTGACATCGGCCTTTATCAAGGCCGCTTTCACAGC
Source organism: Lysobacterales bacterium (assembly GCA_037968555.1). GTDB lineage: Bacteria > Pseudomonadota > Gammaproteobacteria > Xanthomonadales > SZUA-36 > JAWXBM01. Next base: position 562 of record JBBKVS010000348.1, read on the forward strand.
GCTAATATTGTGCGTGGTCAAAGTACACATGCTTGGCCCGGAGGAAAAACATCCTGGCGCAGCCGGTCGGTGCGGTGTGGTCTCGGGATACTCGTCGATCTGGATGGAGCAATACTCCGGTGCACGGACAGCGGCCATTTTGTAGAGTTTGTCCTCAGGTTGCCCCAGCGATTCCACTAACTTTGATCTTGGAACATCAATTTCCATCCGCATTTTCATTTTCAGCGTTTCCAGATAAAAATCCCGGGTTGGCTGATAAGCACCAGAATTCAATGTCTGAATGAATAGCGGGCCAACATTGTTTCGCCCGGCTGAAATCAACTCATCCAACTGCATGTGTTGGGTCATATACAGCGGCTCTCCCGAAGGTCCGGTGAACTGGGCCGCACGGTACACCGGTTTACCATCCCTTCCAATGAAACTGGCCGGGCCGCCGTAATGAACAAAGGGCAGCCCCTTCAGTTCATCCACCAGGGTATCGGGGTTCCGCACATGGATTTCCAGCGCCACCCAGCCCAGCGTCTCGTGATAGGAGATGGTTTCAAAATCGTTACCGAGCTCGACCATACGAATCATGCCGCGTTGGAAGTCAGGCGGCCCAACAACAGCCGCGTTACGGCCTGACATTGCAGGAACGCCCCAGAATTCTGCCATCTCTGCCGGTATCTGTCCGCGCCAGTGTTCTACATATCCAAAACCCTTGGTGTAAGCCTCTACGGATTCCGTAACACTGGCTACCGCAACGGTACCAACGCCTATTGCCGATACCAAAGTGCCAGCATCACCCCATGTGGCTACTGCAGGCGCAGCAGAAGCTTCATCGGATGCAGCAAAAATACTGGCTGATGCAGGTATGCCGAGTGAAGCTGTCAACAGCATCCAGGCGCTGTTCCTGGCTAGCTCTCGCTTGTTCTGGTCGATGCTGTCGGATGTATTCCTGGCATCTGACAATGGCTTGTCTTTAGACATTGAAACTACTCCGGTGAGACGGGTGTTGAATAGTTGTAATCGCTGATTAGTCCACCATCATAAAGCTCACTTTCTTCAGCTGCTTCAAATGGTGGACATTCGCGAAACGGCACTACGGCAATACTTTTGGCGCCGCAATCGGACCTTCACTGTGTTTCAAACCGCGGCCATAGGTCACCTCAAGCCATATAGCGCCTTTTTCGGTGACTGGCTCAGAGCCATAACCCCAGATGCTACGAGGCGGTTGATAGATAAAATAGTCCGGACTCACTTTGTAGGCTTGTCCAGTGTCTTTTGGATCCTTGAATTGCCAAACCGTCAGGTCGCCCCAGATCATATAGCGCAAAACGTTGGCTTCTTCGTAGTAGATTCTGTCGTTCGTTGGCGGTGTCCAGCCCGGTACAATTTTCACCAGTTGTGACCTGAACCCAAAGCCCAAGTCGTCATCCAACCACTTCACGAAACGACCCGGTACATCAGGATCTTCTTCCCAATCCAGGTCGCGCACGGAATCCAGCAGCCAGGGCCGGGTAAAACGCTTTACCAGCCTCCAATCACCTTCGTCCGCTATCGCAGGTGGCTTTCCATCCCGTCCTCTGAAACGACCGATCTCACCCTTTTCCCCGGTCTCAATGACGTGACCGTCACCTTCTTCAAAAATAATCAGGTTGTAGGGTAATTGATTGCGCATTCCACCCGTAGCCCAACTTCCGCCGTGTAAGGAGTACGGTGGTCGGGTCAGCCAACCACCTTCTTTCTTGCGGTAGTACATGCCATTCTTTTGCGCGGGGCTCACCGGCTCGGGCATGATCGAGTCACCCTTGATGGTATAACCCCACTCCCAAAAACGATGGTAATGCGGCGGCATGCCCGGAGGAGCCATATCGCTGTTAAAGGTTGGCAGATATTCCAGGTGAATCAACTGGCCCACCGGCAACTCGCTGCCAGGGCCCGCTTCCGGACTTTGGAATATGGTTTTCGATGTTGGACCTAATGGCGGTTTGGCTATTGCAGATGATTCCGTTCCATCAAAGGGAAAGGTCTCAACATTGACCAATTCAATTTTGCCCCAGGCTTTCGGGTCCGCGGTGATGGTTCCAATTACTGGCTTGGTTACTGCGGGAGGAGCTGGGATTGCATCTGCTGCTTGAGCCTGTGTCGTGACGCCTGCCACAACAACGAACCACAGCGAAATTAACGCACACTTCGGTGAAAGCGGTTTCATGAATGTCCCTCTAAATGCTGGAGAAGTTTTACTTCTCAGGTTCGGAAGAGAGGTTACTTGCGCTGCGCCCAATCAACAAATGTAAGACTATCGTCACAAGCCTGTTGCAACTTAATTTTCCAGTGCGCCAGCTCGATTCGCCTGCCTCACATTCACGAACTTTCGGGACTTGCCCCGGTAACCGAAAAACCCAGCCCTTCGGTTTTCGAAGGGGCTGGAATCTGAATTTTGCTTTTAATTTCAAAAGCGAAGCCGCCACAGTGGCGGCTCCAGTTTGCTACTGATTAAAACTCGTAAACCACTTTCATACCAACCACGCGCTTGGACGCAGGGGTAATGGCAACACCCTGGTTGAACAGGAAGCCAAAGGCACTTCCGGTTGAGAAATCTGACCAGCGTGCGGCCGAGAGATAGTGATCATCATCGAACAGGTTGTCAGCAAAAAACTCGACACGCAGCATGTCTTTCTGGATCCCGCCGCGCAGATTGAACCTCCAGAATTTTCCGTACCAGGCAAAATTGGCCTCTTCGCTGTACGCTTTACCCATGTAGGTACCATCAAAGCGGAGGAAATAATCCCAGGTGTCGCTGCTGCCAAGATTATCTACCCAGTTCATGCCAAACGAATAAGAGGAATCCGGGTATCGGGCCGGTGTACTGCCAGCACAATCCCGCGGTCCAAAGGTGTTGCCGGGGAACTGCGGCCTTTTAAAGGGTGAGAAGCTGCATTGCAGTTTTCCGTATTCAGCATCCACTTTTTCTAACGTGAATGTTCCCGTGAAGTGATCACCCACCGAGAATCCGCCTTCCAATTCAACGCCTGTAATTTCTGCGTTGCCGGCGTTGAACTGTACGTTCAAAGCGCGCTCCGTTCCGCTGTCAAGAATAATCGGCACACTCTGACGGGTTTTCAAATCAGCCCAATCCATTTTATAAGCGATCAGAGAGTAGTAAACCGTTCCGCCAAAGAGCGTTTGTTTCCAGCCTACTTCGTAGTTTTTCAAAGTCTCTTCTTCGTTAAACAGGCTGATGTTGCCAACCTGGGCTCTGACTTTTTGCTTTTCTGATTCAGTCAAATCCGTGAATTCGGCATTAAAGAAACCAGGCATATTGCCCTTGGAATAGGTCGCCCAAACGGTGCTGTTGTCCATTGGGTGAAATGACAAGGTCACACGAGGCAGGAAGTTCTTGAAGTTATCTTTGAACTCAACACCCGGCAAAAGGCGGTTATCCTGGCTGACTTCGTCATCCTGGTAACGCCATTCAAAATCCAGTGTCAGGCGTTCGGTAAAGTCGTACGACAGTGCCCCGAAGATACCCTTGGTCAAACCACCTTCCTTGGGAAAATCACTAAAACCACCTATATAAGGCGGCGGAATGCAAACACCCGCCACAAGGACGCAGGGCGCATCCAGTCCGTTAACAGTCATGCCGAGGCTGCCGTGGCGGGTGTATTCGGCCTTGAAATAACTCAGACCCAAAGACCAGCGGAAGCGCCGGTCGCCTGGAGACGTAATGCGTGCTTCCTGGCTCCAGAATTCATACAGGTTCGGATCCTGTGACATGCTTGCATCAAAGCTGGTCAGGTCGGTATCGCGCACCCAGTTTGTCTTTGTAATGCCATAGCCGGAAAGCGAGCTAAGAGAGTGGTCATTGAAAAAACCACCATTATTGATGTCGTAGTTCAAATCAAGGACATAGTGATTCATTTCGCGTTTCAGTCCCGGTTCAGTGACAATCGGCACACCAGGTACTTTCAAATGCTCAATACCGGTTGCGATGGGGGTGTATGTCGGTAGTGCAAATACACGGCGCGCGAAGGGTGTCACCGTCGTGTTCACACCAATAAAGTCATTGATGTTTATATTCCGCGGGAGTTCACCACAATAATAGTCAGCAACTGCACCATTGGCCCGCTCTTCAGGGCGCACCTGGAAACAGTTGGTGCCCGCATTGGCACCGCCGGTACCAGCCAGCGATCCGGGGCCACCAAAAAATGCGGCCGCCGGCGGCCCATCCTCATCCTCTGAATACATGATGCGGAAATTGGCCGTTAAATTATCGGAAACCTGGCCGAACAATGTGCCTTGAAAGCTGGTTGTCCTCTCTTCACCCAGTCTTCCGCCATCTGCATTGGACCGGTACTGGCCGTCGGTTCCATATTGGCGAACACTGACCCGGTAGCCCAGCTTGTCTGTAATGATCGGGCCTTCATGAGAAAAAGACGTGTCGTATGTGCCGAAATCAGCGATCGAACCACTGAAACGCCCGGAGTATTCCTGCAGGCTGGGTCTCTTGGTAATAATGTTGACTGCACCGGCGAAGGTAGATCTGCCAAAAGTGGCAGACTGGGGTCCCTTGATGACTTCGACCCGTTCAACATTTGAGAAATCCAGACCCTGCAGTCCGCCCGGAAAGTAAACGCCATCGAGGAATACCGTGGCAATCTGTTGCGAGGGTGCAGACTGGTTGGTGTCCAGACCGCGGAAGCGCACTGCTTCGTTGTAGCGTCCCGGGATCTGACCACCCTGGTTACTGTAGTACAAGCCCGCGGTAAAGTCGGATATGTCCTCCAGGTTGAAAAAACCTCGGCGATCAATTTCTTCGAAACCAAACACGCTCACTGCTGTCGGAATCTCCATCAGGGATTCCTCTCGCTTACGCGCGGTAACCTTGACCTCTTCAAGTAACCTTAGGCCTCTGCCACCCTGCTCCTCATCCTGTTCGCCATCTTGTGACTGTGCGGTCACTGAAGACAACGCCATCCCAGAGGCTATTGCATAAACTGCAATGCTTCTAAAAGTGCAACCTGATTTTTTCATAACTCAGTCCCTCGCGTCGTGTACGCAAATAAGTTGATAGTTAAGATTCTGTTCTAATACCTCACTTTGCTCTTGATAGAACTCAGTTGGCTTTTCAATCGTTCCTTCGGTGTGTGTTTAACTCCGTGTGCATATGTAACTTCCAGCCACACCGCTCCCAGTTCGGCTACAGGGCCTGACCCGTAGCCTCATATTCTTTTTCAAACCCACTTTCCAGTTGCTCACCAAGCCGTGATCACTTCGAAACATATGTAGGTTGTTCGATGGGCGCTAACTCTTTGGTCCAGGTTGTTCCCTTGGCGTAGGTAACTTCCAGCCATACAGCACCGCCTGTGGTCGCACCTTCGGCTACCAGTCCAACAATACTCATAGGCGCACTGTCCAGCAGATAATGCTGTCTGAGGTCATAAGTTTCTGCTGGTTTATCAGGTGAGCTGTAGGCCTGGACATTCAGATCCCCATTGATTACAAAATTGAACTGATGCGCTTCTTTGAAGTAACTGGGTTTCATAAAGTCAGGAGTCGCTGCCCCAGCTTCCAGGAACCACATGGTGGCGCGAAAGCCATGCGAAGGGTCATCAACCAAATGCTTGATATTCAAACCCGGATACTCAGGCATTGCCTGCCAGGGCATGTCTTCCCAAGTGTCAATAATGCGCGGGGTACTCCAGTAGTTAATGTCTTTGTAGTCGGGGTTGAACTTCATCCCCAGTGAGTCTTTAGTTTCACCCCGGCAATCCGGGTCAACACACCAGGTCCCACCATCCACGCCCGACTCTTCCATGATCATGATCACTGCACCAATTTGTGAGGCCATGAATTTCTGTCGGTCCCGCTCGCCACCATGGAGACTGTAGGGTGGCCGGGACAGGAAATCTCCCGCACGGAAACGCTGTAACGGTCCGGAGACCTGATCAGGATGAGTAGACTCATTGTTGGTGAAATCGCCTGCTATGTTGTAGGCCCATTCATGAAAATCATGGTAGTGAACCTTGGCGCCTTCGGCACCAGGCGGAACATCGAGCATACGCAGGCCACCTCCACCAGGTGCCTCAAATAACATTTTGATGCCCCAGCCAGTTGTACTGTTCTCTGCACGCTTATAGGGCATAGCTTCAGAATCCAGGACACGAGTAGGTACAAACTTCCCGGACGCAGCACTCAGGAACTCATACTTTGCTTCGTCTGCTGCTGCCAACGCAGTAGATATGACGGTAGTAAGCAATCCTGCAGCAGCAAGATACTTAAGAGATAAACCTCGTTGATCAACGTTGAAAGCAAACATTTAAATCTCCCTCCATAGCATGGTTACGTACATTTGTAACTAGGTTACCTTGGTTTACTTGATCATGCAACAAGCTCATTTAATGGTACCCAGTATGGGCACCAGCACCCCAAAACCCATCAATATGGACTGCCCTGCACAGCCCGCCTGAGCAAAAAAATTCGAGATGGAAATACAAACAAGGTTGATGAACAAACGTTATTTCACAAGCGATGCGACGATTTACCGTGGATTTCGTAACGCCATTCCGTAAAGCTGAAATCCGGGAGGAATCACCATGAAGGTCAATTAACCAGGTTGTCTTTGTTTACATTCCAACGCAAGAAGATTAGCCTCTGCGCTCTTTGGTATTGAGAAAAAACCAGAATACGGATTGCCACTTCAGTTAAACCGTAAATCAAGATGGAGAAATGCAATTGCCCGTTCCGAGCGTAAACCCTAAAGGGACTGAATTTGGATTCATCCTCGAACCATCGGCAAATTTTACGGCGCATCTGGCTGCTCGCATTGAGCAGTTGGGCTTTGACATCATGCTTTGCCCCGATACGCAGAATCTTTGTGCCGACCCTTACGGACAACTGGCACTGGCGAGTGCAGCCACCAAACGTCTTCGTTTAGGCACCGGTGTGACCAACCCGGTAACGCGAGACTCGGCGGTAACTGCTTCAGCCATGGCCAGCCTGCAAGCAGAGTCCGGAGGGCGTGCCATCTGTGGTCTCGGCCGCGGAGACTCATCAGCAGCCCATATCGGCAAGCCCAATGCAAAAACCGAAGATTTGCGCCGTTACGCGATGGAAGTGCAAGCTTACTTGCGCGGGGATACCGTCATCAAAGGAGATACGCAGTCCCGCTTGCGCTGGGTGGACCCAGCCATCATTCCTCCGGTACCGGTAGATATTGCATGCACCGGCCCGAAAACCATACAAATGGCAGCAGACGTTGCCGAACGCATCAGTTTTGCCGTCGGCAGCCCGCCGGAACGAATAAGCTGGGCATTGAAGACCCTTAAGGAGCGCCTGGGTGAAACAGGCCGTGAGCGGAATCAGTTAAGTGTTGGAGCCTACGTCATCCTGGTGTGTGACCACAATGAGAAGCGTGCCATAGATTCCGCCAGAATGATTTCCGGATTGATTGCTCACTTTACAGCGCTCAAGAACGCACCCACAGACCATCTGCCTCCACAGCTGAAGTCACTGGCACTGCGATTGCAGGATAAGTACGACATGGCGCGCCATAATCTGGACACTGGCGCGCATCTGTCCGCTGTAGATGACGAGTTTGTCGACTGGTTTGCCATATGCGGCCCGCCCAGCAAATGCATTGATTCGCTGGGTGCCCTGATAGAACAGGGCCTCGATCACATTTATATTCTGGGAGGAACCCCCCAGGCCGATTCCCATGGCGCGCGCTGGGAAAAAGCAGTCGCCCAACAGGAATTGTTTGCGACGGATGTGTTGCCTTTATTTAACAGGTAAATTCAGCAATGGGCTCCTGGGCTTAAAGCCGGTTCAGGAAGCCTGTTCCCCGGACCAGGTTTTCGATTCAATATAAGAGCGCTTATATTGACCGAGGTTATACAGCAGTACCACGGTGGAGAACAGGCCTGCAAGAATGGCAACCGAGCCCACCGAGTAACGTATAAGAGCGTCATCCTTGAAGACATAATCGGTAAATAATGCAATGCCCATAGGTCCAGCCGTAAGCCCCAGCAGATTGACAATAAAATAATATAACGCAGAAGCTTGAGCCCGCATTTGGTTCGGCGTGACGATCATCAGCGCTGACACGCCTGCCGAGGTTGCCGCGATGGTTCCAGCGGTCATTGGTATCAGCATGATCAATGCCAGCTGCGGTGTGGGCATGAAAGGCGTTAATACTGCGCCAGCGATACCAAGCCAATTAAGGTATAGCGCTGCCCTCATATGCGCGTCCTGGTAACCTTTCGCCATCAACCGTTCGGAAATCCACGAGGCCAGAAAAACGGACAGCGGTCCCGCAATCAGGGTTACTGAGCCGTAGGCAAGGCCGATTTCCCAAATAGACCAGCCCCAGGTACGAATAAACATGGTTGGAATCCACGCAAAGAATCCGTATGACAAAATTCCAACAACCGACATTCCGAAGAAATGGCTGCTATACATTTTCCAACGGTTTCCAAAAAACCTCATGGCCACTTTAAGCGAATGCTCATCACCGTCCGTCACCGCGCCATCTGAAACGTGGTAGCTCTCCTTGCGCTTGGGTTCTTTGACCGTTGCCATCAGTATGGCCATCACCAGACCGGGTAAGCCAACGATAATAAAAACAGTTTGCCACGCGTACAGTTCGCCAACTATCGGTAAAACTACGTTTGGCGCATTCTCGACCAGGGTTATGACTTTGCCGCCAACAATCATGGCAATACCAACGCCGAAAGTGATTCCCATCGTATAAAATGCAACAGCCCTGGCGCGGATGGAAGGCGGAAAGTAATCGCTTATCAGCGACAAGGCGCTCGGGCTCAAGGCAGCCTCCCCAACCCCTACCCCAACACGAGCCATAAACAGTTGGCCGAAGTTTTTCGCAAGTCCACAACTGGCTGTCATCAGACACCAAATTGTTATACCGGCGGCTATGATCCCACGGCGGCTGAAGCGGTCGGCCAGTCTGGCTATGGGGATACCCAAAAGCGTATAGAAAACGGCGAATGCCAGACCCAGCAGCAGGCTCATCTGAAAGTCCGAAATTTGCAGATCCCTCCGGATGGGCCCGACCATCAGAGCCATGATCTGCCGGTCGACGAATGAAACCGTATAAGTCAGGGTCAAAATTACGACGACATACCAGCTATAGGCTATCGGTGGATAATCAGATTTGTTCTTATTGGCAGGCAATGACATAAGAGTTTCCCTGTGGCCGATTCTGTCAGGGGCGAGAAAAACGTCAAACTCGCTTCCCCGGACACTTGCAACCACACAATCAGTTGATTGAATAAAACGTTTCGGGCTGGTCAATATTCCCCGCAACGAGTATATTGAAATGTAACTCAGTTACCTTGGTGGTACAACCTTCGCCATGACTTCCAATGAGCGCGGCGAAGGCTGGATAGTGTACCCGGTAAGCTGCAAAATCCACCAGTCACCACAGTTTGGATAATCCAGGGAGAGTACAATTTGAATGGCGATAGCCAGTCTGCCCTCAATTTTAGATGCCCCACGATTTCCCTTCGTGGCCTTTAGGTAAGCCCGCTTCTGGCGTGAACCCATAAAGAGATTCCCCCGGCACTCCCCGCGCGAGGATTTCCCGTACAGACAACAATTTGTCCAGGTCGATACCGGTATCAAAGCCCATGGAATTCAACATAAATACCAAGTCTTCAGTCACAATATTGCCGCTGGCACCCGGCGCCGCAGGACATCCGCCCAAACCTCCAAGCGAACTGTCAATAGTCGAAATGCCGACTTCAATCGCTGCCAGGGCATTGGCAATGCCCAGGCCCCGCGTATTGTGCAGGTGGACACCCGTAAGCTTTTGGTCACCCACTTCTTTCCTCACCAAACCGATGAGGCGTTTCAGCTGTGCGGGGTTGGCAGACCCTGTGGTATCAGACAGCCCAACCTCGTCAGCTCCGAGCTCCATGGCCTTGACCGCAAGCTCAACCACCAGCTTTTCAGGTATCTTCCCTTCCAGGCTGCAGCCGAAGGCGGTGGCCAGGCCCACTTCAAAATATGGCCGGCTTTTGCCAGGCATGGTTTGCAAAATTGCAACAATTTGGCGAATCTCTTCCAATACCTCGGCATGGGTACGACGAAGGTTGGCCACGCTATGGGTTTCACTCACTGACAAGGGAATGCTCATTTTTGTAGCGCCGGCTTCTATCGCGTTTCGCGCACCAATCAAGTTTGGCACCAAGGCTGCAACTGAAAGACCTGGTAGGGTCAATGCATACTTGACGATTTCTGCTGTGTCCGCCAATTGCGGAAGCAGTTTTGCCGGCACAAAAGAACCCACTTCAATTTCGCGCACACCAGCGGCAGCTTCCGCCGCTATCCACTGTTTCTTGATGGCGGTCGGCATAATGGATTTGATACTCTGTAGCCCATCACGCGGACCCACCTCGCTGACCAAAATTTGTATACCTGACATGTATGACTCCAAATTAAAATGCAAAACGCACGATTCCCGTAGTTCTGCACTTCCGGCATTCGCCCTTAATTCATGATGGCGGCAAAAACGATCATAGACAAGCTGTGGGATGCGCATCGTGTAAAAAGCATGAGCGAAACCACGGATTTGTTGTATGTAGACAGAATTTTCCTGCATGAAAGGACTGGCAGTATTGCGTTGCGCGGCCTTGAGCAGGCTCAGCGCAAAGTCCGCAGGCCGGAATCCGTTTTTGTCACCATGGATCACATCGTAGATACGCTGCCGGGTCGCGGTGACCGGACGACCATGCCGGGCGGTGAGGCGTTTATTATTGCCACGCGCGAATCTGCCCTTAAGGCGGGAGTTACCTTGTTCGATATTGGTGATGCGCGTCAGGGAATTGTCCATGTGGTGTCGCCAGAGCAGGGAATTGCATTGCCGGGGCTAACGCTGGTATGCCCCGACAGCCACACTGGAACCATTGGCGGGCTGGGCGCCCTTGCCTGGGGCATCGGCTCTACCGAAGCGGAACATGCTATGGCTACACAGACATTGATGGTGCAACGTCCTCGCCAGACCCGGGTAACTTTTACCGGACAATTGCACCCGGAGATCACTGCAAAAGACTTGATTCTCCATCTGATCGGCTGCCATGGCGCATCGGGTGGCATGGGTCATGCCATCGAATTTTCAGGCCCGGCCATCCGACAGTTAAGCATCGAATCGCGTTTGACTTTGTGCAATATGGCGGTTGAATTTGGCGCCTGGACCGGCTTGGTAGCTCCTGACGATACAACGTTCGAATACGTTGCGGGCAGGCCTTATGCACCACAAGGAGCCTTGTGGGAAAGAGCGGTGCAGGACTGGCGGCAATTGGCAACAGACGAAGAAGCTGTTTTTGACCGTGAACTCGAGATCGATATCAGCTCGCTGCGACAACAGGTTACCTGGGGTACAAGCCCTGAGCAGGTCATATCAATTAATGGCAGCATTCCCGCCGCTGATAACAGCAAGGACCCGGCAATTCGCGAAGCTGCTGAGCGCGCGATGGCATATATGGGGGTTGAAGCAGGCCAGAAATTAGCCGGCCTGGAAATTGATGCCGCTTTCATTGGCTCATGCACCAATGCGCGGCTCAGCGATCTTAGGCAGGCCGCTGCTGTGCTGAAAGATCGCCGGGTAGCCGCCAATGTAAAAGCTTTGTGTGTACCTGGATCGTCCGCAGTCAAGCAAGCAGCCGAGGATGAAGGACTGGACAAGATATTCGAGCAGGCTGGTTTCGAGTGGCGTGAATCCGGATGTTCGATGTGTTTCTTCGCGGGGGGTGAAAGTTTTGGTACCGGCAAACGAATCATCAGCAGCACCAACCGAAACTTCGAAGGGCGGCAGGGGCCCGGAGCCAGAACGCACCTTGCCAGCCCAGCGACAGTTGCCGCCTCCGCTGTGCTGGGACGAATCGGTCACGCCGGAGATTTGTAAATGGAACCGTTCACAACCATTACCAGTGTCGCGGCACCGCTGCTGCGAATCAATATTGACACTGACGCAATCATCCCAAGTCGTGAGATGAAACGGGTATCCAAAGATGGGCTTGCGGATGGTCTGTTTGCGGGCTGGCGCTATCTGAACCCAGCCAGTCGTGAACCCAATCCGGACTTCATTCTGAATCAGCCGCCCTATGATCAGGCAAAAATTCTGGTTGCCGGTCGCAATTTTGGTTGCGGCTCTTCACGCGAACATGCTGTTTGGGCGCTGAAAGAGTGGGGCTTTCGGGCGATCATTGCACCAAGCTTTGGCTCGATCTTTCAATTGAATTGCATACGGAATGGGCTGTTACCGCTTATTGCAGATGACGAAATTGTCGAAAAGATCGTCGACTTGGTATTGTCCGATCCGCTGAACAATCCTGTTACGGTGGATCTGCAGAACCGGCTTATCCGCATGCCCTCACTGGAAATGTCTTTTGAAATTGCAGACGGGGACAGGCACATGCTGCTGGAAGGTTTGGATATGATTGCGCTGACTTTGAAAGCGGAATCAGCCATCGAGGCTTTTGAGCAAACCGACCAGGCTAGCCGCCCCTGGGCTTACTTGTGACTTATAGCCACCTGTCTGTTGCGCGAGTCTCAGACAGCCAAATTTTAATGCAGACATGCCAGAAAGGCAGCTGCGCAATTCCAGTTACCCTCGACCGGACTGATGAACGCCCAATTAAGCGGTACGACCAGTCAGCCCACTGATTTCCTCTGCGGAATAGCCCAGCTCCGCAAGAATGCTCTCAGTATTCGCTCCGTGTCGGGGCACGTCTTGCGTCACTCCCAAGCGTTGCTCACCCAGTTGCAAGGCCAAGGCGGGAAGCTTGGTGGTTTTACCTCTGTTGTCTCCATCCGGAAGACTGATCTCGAGCAAGGCACCACTTTCATTCATGTGGATATCGTCGAACATATCCTGCGGGCGATTTATCGGAGCAAATGGCAAGCCTATCTCTTCGAGCCTGGCCAATAACTCCAGCTTTGTCATGCGCCCCAGAGCTTCTGCGATAACAGGAATAATCCTCGCTCGTTGACTAACCCGTACGGCATTGGTCAGCAAAGTTTCATCGGCAGCCAAGTCATCCAATTTGAACGCCTCACAAAAGATTTTCCACTGCCCATCAGTCACCACACCGACAAAAACCGGACTGCCATCTGCAGTTTGAAATACATCATAAACCGCCCAAGCCGATATCCTCGCCGGCATCGGATCTGCAGGAACACCGGTAACCGCCATTTGCGCCATGTGCTGGCCCATCAGAAATACCGCGCTTTCAAACAGGGAAGCCGTCACGTGCTGCCCCTTTTGAGTTTCTTTCCTCTGGTAAAGAGCAGCCAGTATCCCAAGCGCACCAAACATGCCACCCTGAACGTCAATAACGGAGGCTCCGGCGCGCAAAGGCTTGCCCGGCGGCCCGGTCATGTAGGCCATACCACTCATCATTTGGGCTACTTCGTCCAAAGCTGTTCTTTCCGAGTAAGGACCTTGCAGAAAACCTTTTTCAGAACAATAGATCAGCGCAGGGTTGCGCACACTCAAGGCCTCGTATCCAAACCCATTCCTATCCATGGCCCCCGGCCTGAAGTTTTCAATAAAAACATCCGCGCTATCGATCAAGCGCAGCGCAGCTTCCTTGCCCGCCCCGGACTTAACATCAAGACAAACACTTCTTTTGTTTCGGTTGTACATGGGGAAGTAACCAGCACCGGAACCCTTCAGATACCGCGTCTTGTCCCCGCCAGGGGGTTCCACCTTGATCACATCGGCGCCCAGGTCTGCAAGCATCAATCCACAAACGGGGCCCATAACCATATGGGTAAATTCAACAACCCGCAGGCCATTGAGAGGCAAGGCATTTTTCATAAGTTCTGTCTCACATTGCTACTAAAATGATATAACATGATTAATCAACTAATATAACTTGGTAAACTATCAAGGTGTGTTAAATTCCTTCAATCAGTAAATTTATCCTAGAGAGAGTAAGTCGATGACCGAGAAAAAATACGACACGTTGATCAAGAATATTAGACTGGTACGGCCTAATGAAAGCAAGCCGAGAGTTGTGGATATCGCCATCAGCAACGGTTGTTTTGCCGAAATTTCACCCAGTATCGACAGCAACGATGCACAGACCACCATCGACGGACTCGGCCGCCTGGCTTTCCCGGGTTTGGTGGATGCACACATGCATACCGGCATTTATGCGCCATTGGACCAGGACGCCGTGACCGAAAGCAAAGCAGCTGCCATGGGCGGCGTAACCAGCAGTCTGAATTATATGCGTACCGGCAAGTACTACCTGAACCAGGGCGGCAGCTACCAGACGTTCTTCCCGGAAGTATTAAAGCTGTCAGAAGGCAATTTTTATGTCGACTACGCTTATCACCTCGCGCCCATGGACAAGCAGCATATTAGTGAGATTCCGCAGCTGATCAGTGACTTTGGCGTACTGTCGTTCAAAATCTTCATGTTTTATGGTGGTCATGGACTACACGGCGGTTCAGGAGATCAAAAAGACTTCCTGATGATCGATAAGGACGAGGAATATGACATGGCGCATTTCGAGTTCGTCATGCGCGGCATTCGCCGGGCTATGGATGAGTTTCCCGAGAAGGCCGAGAGTATTTCCCTGAGCTTGCACTGTGAAACTGCCGAAATCATGGCTGCATACACCAAGATCGTGGAATCTGAGAACAAGCTCACCGGGCTCGAGGCCTATAGTGCTTCCCGGCCGCCACATTCCGAAGGTCTGGCGATTTTCATAGCAGCCTATCTTGCGCACGAAACAAACTGCATGAATATCAACCTGCTTCATCTGAGTGGTCGCAAGGCCATGGAAGCAGCGCTAAAAATGGCGGACGCTTTTCCGCATATCAGCTTTCGCAGGGAAGTGACCATCGGTCACCTGCTGCTTGATATCCATTCAGCCTGCGGCAGTCACGCCAAAGTAAACCCGCCTATCAGGCCGCGCGAAGACGTGGAGTATTTGTGGCAAGCGGTGCTCGATGGCAAAGTGGATTGGGTTGTCAGCGATCACGCATGCTGCCGTGAAGAAGCCAAGATTGACCGCGAACATCCGGATGATATTTTCATGGCCAAGTCAGGATTCGGAGGCACGGAATACCTGCTCTCGGGCTTGCTCAGTGAAGGGACCAAGCGAGGATTGGGCTATAACCGAATCGCTGAACTGGTTTGCTTCAATCCAGCACGGCGATATGGCCTGCATAATAAAGGTGACGTTGCGGTAGGCCTGGATGCAGATCTCGTGCTGGTAGATCCGGATGAATCCTTCACCGTTCGCGCCGACGAATCAGAATCCGACCAGGGATACACACCCTTCGAGGGTATGGAGCTCAAGGGGCGAGTCAAAAGCACGTGGTTGCGCGGAACAGAAGTGTGGAACGGCAGCGAAATACAGGGTCCACCAAAAGGCAAATACTTGAAACGGCCATTGGGCCTGAAGGTATCTTGAAAGCGACCTGAATAATCGAGGCAAAGGTCACACGCCCAACATAGTTATGTTGGGCGTTAGACCTTGTCTGAAACCTTGACCCGAAGCTCTGACAAGCCGGATTTTTGCAGCCAGTCTCCCGTATCGGTCATGTATTCTCGCCAAAACTTTTCTGCTGCGGCAGATTTCTTCGTCTTGATGAGCTGAACCAGTGATTCATGCGCATCCGTTGATTCTTCACTCCTGGTCCAGATTGCTTTCTTGCTCACTCTGCCAGCAGCCAGCGGCAATTGCGGATAGACATTAGCTGATATCTCGTGAATCATGCCGGCGAACAGGCGCAAAGCGTTATTGCCTGATTTGTGAACCAGTTGCTCATGGAATTGGTTTACTGCAGCTGCGGCGGCAATGTAATCCAGCTGCTCAAGTGCTTCTCGCTGCAATTTGACACAAGCTGTAAGCGCATTGATTACCTCAGCATTTGCCTGCTTGGCATGCAGTCCGGCCAGTGGAGGTTCAAGTATGCTTCTTACTTCGTGAATTTGGCCCAGTGTTGTGTCGTGCGTGGCCAGATACAAGCCCCCATACTGAGCAGCCATTTCAATGGAGGGTGCCAAAATTGTGGCTCCGCTGCGCGAGCCCCGCCCAAGCTGAATCAGCGTTTCGGATTCCAGTACACGCAATGCCTCACGCAAAGTGGGCCTGGATATGCCGAATTCTTTCAGCAACTCGGATTCCGAAGGCAAGGTGTCGCCCGGGCGCAATATTCCAGAAGCAATTTGGGATCGCAACTGGTGAGCAATAATATGCGGAAGCTTTGGCGCTCTTACCCGCCGGTTTTTTTCCGCCTCTCTGAGGTTTGCAGCTCTGGCATCCATTTGGCCCCCAATTTGCCCGCAGGCAGTGTTCGATTGTACATTCCCAATTCAAGGCGTAGCGCAGCGCCCCCTCCCTCAGGAACTGATAATTACTGACCAGAGTAGAGTTTTATTGAAGAATTTTCAGCTAACAACTTAGGTTAACCCAGTTCCACTTTTCAAGCAAATCCGCTTTTCATCCACCCGAACAACCGTAATTTAGCACTGCATCCTATCTTTCTCTTGAGATTCAAAAACTTCAGTTTGAGCCAGATTTATTGGACTTAATCACCGCAGACCCGCACTCAGACTTAGTTCCGCAGAAGGGCAACTGAGCAAAATACACTTAAGTTGGGTGATGTCCTTCTTCGAAAACCGAAAAATGACCACAGACATTGCAAAATCGGACCCGGTTTGGAGTCACAAAGAACTTTGCACGCACAGCATAATGCGATAGGATAAATATAACCTAGTTATATTAAATACTTTATCCAAATATTTACATGCTCACGATAGCAGTTGAACAAAAAAACAGCTGGATATTAAAGAGTAGTAAAGGAGCCCCATGTCGTCCAATACAAAAAAAAGACCCCGCAAAGAGCAGCAGTTTTTCGATGATCCGGCGATCGACCGACTCATGGGTACAGTGATGGCATTGGCCACTGAAGTATTTGTTTTACGCAGCCGCTTAATTGCTCTGGAAAGCCAACTGGCCAAATCAGACCTGGTGGATATCACCCACCTGTCCAAGTCACCAGATGCCGTTCAAAGCAGTGTAACCAAGGCCGAAGCAAAAGCATATTCAGAAGCGCTTCTGAAACCACTGCTGGGGCTTCAGGACACTTTAGGGGCCGATTGACAGGAATCTAGTTTATTTTATTCAGATTACCCAGGAAAACAATAATGGAAACACAAGAATTCGAAGCTGCCCAAGATTTCCTGTTGGCGGCAAAGAACTACTGGACAACCACGATGTACCGCACCATCAAGGCGACGTACGCGGAGTTGGAGTCCGGTTTACAAAAGTCGCCAGACCGACCAGCCAAGGCAATCAAAGCGCTGCAGAAAAATACGACCTATAGATACTTTGCCTGGCTCGAACGCCACTTGCAGAAAATGAAGTACACGGGCCGTTATGGACTGATCCCGTTCCATAGCGAACGTCGCGGCGAGCTATTGAAAAGCATCAAAGCAAAAGCCAATGACAAATATGTTCCTGAATTGCAGCCGGACCTGCCGCTTCCTAATTACTACAAGAATATTGACACACATCAGCACCCGGGCGGTCTTTGGACCGATGAGCTTGCTGGCATTGTGTACGAATATGGCGCCCGATCAACTACACCATTACTCGGAGATTCACATAACGACCTGCACGCGCGGTTGGCAGATTTGGTTGCTGACGGGACCACCTACGAGCGGATACTTGACATGGGCTGCGGTTTTGGCAAGAGCACAATGCCATTTGTGCAACGATTTCCGAAGGCGAAAGTAGAAGGAATTGATCTGTCAGCACCCTGTCTGAAGCTCGGATCCAAGACAGCCCGCAAAGCCCGGAAAAAGAATGTGCACTTTCAACAAATGAACGTTGAAAACACCAACTATGACGACGAGTCTTTTGACCTGGTTACCTCGACCATGCTGCTGCACGAAATTCCACCCAAGGCGATCAAAAATGTATTCGACGAGACCTTTCGCGTATTAAAACCGGGCGGCCGTATGGTACACCTCGATTTCCATGTGATTCCCGATGAGTTTCATCGATTCCTGCACTACGGTCATTCAGCACGAAACAACGAGCCCTACATGCGCACTTTGGCTGAATTGGATCTGAAGCAAATATTGTCCAAAAAGGGCTTCAAAAACATCGAACTCAAGCAGTTTGCTGAAAGTGAGAATACCGACCTTAAGGCGGACGACGCCTGGCGCTTCCCATGGACAACCATTTCAGCCACTAAACCCGCAAATTGATAAATGGAGTAAGTCATGCTGGAACTGATGCTGGTCATCATTACCGTTTCTGCGCCAAATCTGGAATTGATCGAAGAGGCCTACTCCAAATCGCTTAATTATGAAGTAGTGGATCGCGGTCAGGTTGCCGAAGATATAGCCACTGTCTGGAATGCTCCACGGATGGCCGGGCGGGACTTCTTGCTCATGCAACCCGAAAGCAAGGCCGATTACTACCTGAGATTTGTCCAGGTTGATGCCGTGGACGGTTATGGCGCGATGAAGACCTTCGGCTGGAACGCTACGGAAATACTGGTGCAAGACCCTGATACTCTGGCTCAACAATTGCGTGAGACTGATTCATTGTTCAAAATCGTCGGAGAACCGCGACCGCTATCTGCAACATCTGATATACGCGCCATGCAGGTAGTCGGGCCCGCTGACGAAGTTGTGTATCTGACACGGATCCCAAAAAGCTCGGCCGACAAATCAGTAGCCGCCATGGCCACTGCAACGACCTGGGTTGACCGTCCGTTTATCGTCATTCTGGGCGGTCCCGATATCAACGCCATTCGTTCGTTCTATCAAGATAACTTTGGTTTAAAGATCGGTGAACCAGGGATGGCGCGGATGACAGTGCTTAACAAGGCCCATGGATTCGACATTGAAACAACCCACCCGATTACCATGGCCCGAATTTCCCCGGAATTCGCCATTGAAATCGACGGCTATCCCGCTGAAGCCACAACACGGGCTCAGCGTTTTGGCGAGTTGCCGCCATCCATGTCCATGGTAGGTTTCGAAGTTGATTCCTTTGACGGCCTGGAGCAACACATGGTCGCACCGGCACAGGCAATCTCCTCTCTGCCTTATAACGGCCGGACAACGGCGGTATTGCGCGGTCCGGCAGGCGAACTGATAGAAGTCATAAAGTCCCGGCAAGACTGAGTGCAGCTGATCCAACGCACCTTTAACAATCCTATTAAATGAGGCAGTCCCTATGAGAATTCTGGCCGCAGCAAAACACGTCACCGTTTTCTTACTGGCTGGGCTTTGCCTAAGCTCAATCAGCATAAGCGGGGCCGTTGCTGCGCAGAGAAGCGGACCGGCCGCCTGGGTCGAAGAGTACTGGGACGTCAAGCCGGAAAAGTTTGACGAATTCATTGCAAGCTACAAGAAGAATGTGTATTCGCTCACTCGCCAGGTACCAGGCTATCGCGGCTACACCTTCATGACCCTCATTCCTGATGAAAACGGCGCACCGACCCCCCCCAAAGAACCCGATAATTTACTGACACCTCACTATGGCGTTCATCTGCAGGGCCAGACTCTCATTGAACGTGCCATAGACATCGGTAAACTGATGACCAAAACGCACAATGTGGTTATCGTGCACAACCTGCAAAACTGGGATGATGCCAGGGCCTTCCGCCAGAATGTCGAACAGATTTATGCCAAAGCGCATAAGGGCGAAAGTTACACTGAGCATCTCGCACAAACTCTGTATCCGCTGGCGAACAATTACTGGGAGACTAATTTCCGGATGATGGAGACAGGCCTGGAGATGAAACCGGAAATGCGCTCCGGCAAGGATGCGGACGGCCTGAATCTGGATCCACATCCATCCAGTGATGTCTGGATGAAGGAATATTTCGAAGTAACTGCCGAAGAGCTCGATGCTTTTATGACTGCGTACAAAGAAAACACCTTGGTAGTCATGTCGCCCATTGAGGGTTACCAGGGCGTAACCGTTGTCACCACCTTGCCGCCTGACAATGCGGAAGCAGCACGAACAAGTTACAAAGGCAAGGAGGAACTGGGCGGACCATCACAGTTTTATATTCCCCAACCCGGCGTGATGCTGGACGGCAGCATACGCACGGATACTTCGGTCAACTACTCGCTGCTGTTCAAACCGACATTCACCCTCAT
>JBBKVS010000349.1:0-4610 GCA_037968555.1 Lysobacterales bacterium
CCAATCCGAATGTGCCAGTAAAGTTACGATTAATACAGAATTTGTGAGCCAGTACGTCACACTTCAGACACAAAACCAATTCACCAAATCCATCTATTGAATAGCTGCTTCCGACCCAACTCGGAACTTTTACGACCCACTTCTTGTTTGATTCACGTGTGACTAGATAACGTGCGCATAGTCTGAATCAATCATTCGGAGGTGTCCTTTAACTAGCGCTTTTTTCGATTGCAAGACAAAACAACAGAGCTGGACTATATTTAAAGTTACTACCAAAGGAGAGACAAAATGAAAATCATGACCATAACAGCTTCACTTTGCACATTGGTGTTAACCATTTTCTTTGCACCGGCAGTTCACGCAGCGCCTGCGAATGTATCCGAAACAGGTGTGGGTTGGTGGTGGGGTGAAGGCACCGGGGGGACGGCAAAAATCGTTCGCACCAACAAGGGAATCAGTGGCAACTTTTCTTCCTCGCTGTCCAATTCCGAGGGCAGTGCAGAAGGATTGGCTGTAACCCTATGGCTGATCATTTTCAACAATCCGAACGAGTGTGCCACATCACCATGTAGCGAGTCTGATCTTGGCAATCCTGCTGTCATGCCGGACGCCGTGTACGGAGCGGGAAACATCGTCGATGATTCCGAACAGGCTTCATTCGGATTCCACTTGAAAGCGGGCGACAATTCCGGTTCCATCGCCGATCTCTTTGGCTTGCCCACCGATGGCGGCGAACCCTGGGGATTAATCTATCCCAGAGGAGCTGAAATTCACTACGTGCTGCGCTTGCACGGCCCGATGATCCCCTTGGAGATGCCAGCCCAGATCAAGACCTATGGCGGCGGTTGTGTCGATAATGCCCCCTATGGCCACCCGCCACCCGCCAATGAAGGCGAACTCAAACTCGGATGGGGAGAGTGCCAGGATGTACAGGCAGCCATAAATCTGCCTTAACGCCTTGCGCCCAAAAAGGTAATTCAAAAGGGCTGTCATGCTGACAGCCCTTTTCCATAGAAGCTAATCTCCGTTCCTGGCCGAAAGCAGAATTAATTCACCTGAGTTGCTTATTCCATTTGAGTTCTGCTTCCGACCCTTTGCTGCCCATCACCATTGGCCAAACATTACGCCAGATCATGAATTTGTTGGCTTCAGCCAAGTAAGGGAATAATCTCTAAACCAATTGCAGCCGAGCAAAAGGCAGCCCTTGACCTTATTTACCGAACTCAAACGCCGCAACGTGTTCCGTATAGGTGCAGCCTACCTCGTCGGGGCGTGGTTGCTGGTGCAGGTTTCAGCAACCTTGTTTCCGGTGTTTGGTTTGGACGATAGCACTGTTCGCATAACGGTGATCGTGCTCGCCGTCGGCTTCATTCCTGCACTTATCTTCGCCTGGGTATTTGAGATAACCACTGGAGGGCTTAAGCGCGAGAGCGAAATTGACCGCAGCCAATCCCAGACTCTTCATACCGGCAAAACGCTCGACCGCGTCATCATGGTGGTGCTGGCGCTCGCGCTGGGCTATTTCGCTTTCGACAAGTTCGTGCTGTCTGAATCCCGGGAAGACACCATTGCAGCGGAAGCCCACCAGGCAGGCCGGACCGAGGCGCTGGTAGGGTCTTACGGCGAGAAATCCATCGCCGTGCTACCGTTTGTTGACATGTCGAGTAACAAAGACCAGGAGTACATGTCCGATGGCATCGCCGAGGAATTACTCAACCTGCTGACCCGGATACCCGAATTGCGGGTGATCTCACGCTCCTCGGCGTTTTCCTACAAGGGTAAGGACATCAGGCTGGCCGATGTGGCCAGGGAACTGAACGTGGCACATATCCTTGAGGGTTCCGTGCGCAAGGCCGGCAACGAGGTGCGTATTACCGTGCAGTTGATCGAGGCGCGTTCCGACACCCACCTGTGGTCGGAGACCTACGACCGCACGCTGGACGACATCTTTGCCATCCAAGATGAGATCGCCACCAAGGTAGTGGACCAGCTTAAAGTTACGCTGCTGGGCGAAGTGCCGAAGGTCGTGCAATCCGACCCCGAAGCCTTTGCGCTGTTCCTTCAGGCCCGCTACCTGAGTCTGCACGGCACCGCGGAGAGTTATGAGCTATCCAATGCGCTCTACGAGCAGGCCCTGGATATCGATCCTAACTACGCCGCCGCCTGGGCCGGGATGGCCAGGAACTACATCAATCAGGCGTGGAATGGTTTGCGGCCTCTTGACGAAGGCTTCCCACTCGCCCGCGAGATGTTGCAGAAGGCGCTGGTCATAAGTCCGGACCATGCACCGGCCCATGCCCGCCTCGGCTGGATCGCGATGAACTACGACAACGACCTTGCTGCCGCCGCGCGGCACATGGAGCGCGCCCTGGCGCTGGAGCCCACCAACCTCGACATCATCGGTAATGCTGCCAGTCTGCTCTTCGCACTCGGTCGCCTGGACGCTGCCCTGGCGCTGCAAGAATACGTGACCGCCCAAGACCCCGTGAGCCCGCTTGGCCATGGCAATCTGGGCAATTACCACCGTTTGGCCGGCCACTGGGAGCAGGCTATCGCGTCGAATCGCACCTCGCTGCGGCTGAGCCCGGGCACTATCGGCGCTCACTACGAGATTGGTGTGGCGCTACTGTTCAGTGGCGAGGCGCAGGCAGCACTGGAAGAGATGCGACAGGAGCCGTCTGAGCCTTTCCGCCTGGCCGGATTGTCCATGACTCACCACGCGCTGGGCCAGACAAAAGAATCCGATGCCGCGCTGGAACAACTGATTGCGAATTACGAAATGGAATGGGGCTACCGCATCACCACCGTACTGGCGTATCGAAATGGGTTTGACCAAGTTTTTGAAAGGCTGGCCAAGGCAGTGAAATATAACAGTCTTAACGCAGATATCCCCTTCGATAACCTGTTGGCTAACGTCCATACCGACCCGCGCTGGCTTCCGTTCCTCAAGAGCATTGGTAAGTCGCCGGAGCAGTTGGCTGCAATTGAGTTTAAGGTCACACTGCCAAAATAGGGTGGTCAGGACGCTCAAACCTTCAGGCGCCTATGGCCGCTTGTGGCCGGAAGCAGAAGCTCGCCTGATCTGAGGTAGAATGACGGTTAGTTAAAAGTAAAGACACCCATCTCTGAGAAAGTAAAGGCACCCACCACTTAGCTGATTTCCCACATCGTGACGAGTAATTAATCTTTATCAAACCTCACGAACCGGCAGTACAGTTACAAGCAGGCATCTCCGCGATTCATTGCGTGATCGAACAAACACATAACCGTTGAATGCCATTCTGATCGTCCTCATACTGTTACATGTAACAGAATACCGGAGAAAAGCGATGGCCAGATCCAATGTAGTCGACCGGGTAGCCAAGCATCGTGCAGCGCTTCGAGCTGCAGGTTTACGGCCGCTTCAGCTTTGGGTTCCCGATGTCCGGTCGCCATCCTTTGCAAAAAAGGCTCACCTTCAGTCCAGAGCGGTGGCGCTGAGCAAACACGAATCGGTAGATCAGGCATTTGTGGATGCTGTCTCTGACCACAATGCCTCGTGAAGAGAGGCGAAATCTGGACGGTTTCTGGCGGTTCAGACTATGCTGGAAAACCGCGCCCGGTTGTTATCTTGCAGGATGATCGATTCGATGCAACTGCTTCGATCACAATATGCGCATTCACTACCGATCCCACATCAGCCCCGCTGATTCGATTGGTAATAGAAGCGAATGAGCGGAATGGCCTTCAAACGGATTGCAGCTTGATGGTCGACAAAATCACGACGGTGCCCAAAACCAAAATCGGCCGCCAGGTGGGGCGCCTTGATGCGGAGGACACGGTCCGCCTGGATCGTGCTGTTTTGGTTTTTCTGGGCTTTGCCTGAGCGGGTTTACAACCATAAACCGGTCAAGAAGGGCAAAAATGGTGGGCCGCAGTTGCTACGTCTAGGAACCTCCGCTTTGTGGCTATAAGCGGAACATCCTGAAATCTCCTGGAATTTCCGCTTCCGACCCGTTGCAGATATCTTAATCTTTATGACCTAAACTCAGTAATCAGTATGGAGGAGACTCATGGCCGCTTACTTTATTTTGACGCACACAATCACCGACCTCGAGACGTACCGAAGTGAATACATTCCTCAGGTCCTCCCATTTATCGCAAAGTACGGTGGAGAAATAATCGTAGCGTCGCCCGACGCAGAGCCACTTCAAGGTAACCCGGAGAAAGGCGTTGTTGTCTTACGGTTTCCATCGGAAGAAGCTGTGCGGGGCTTCGTTAATGACCCCGAGTACCAGCCAGCCAAAGAACTTCGCATTGCAGTGACAATCAATGCCAACGCTGTGCTCGCACCAGAGTTTCAGATGCCCTAAGGTTGAGTGAGGCGGGTCATAACCATGGGCTATGGATTGTTGATGGCCGATCCTGGCCGAAAGCAGAATTAATTCACCTGAGTTGCTTATTCCATTTGAGTTCTGCTTCCGACCCATAAGCGAACTTGTTGTCATCTCATGCGTGACTACCGTTATCCGCCAGGAGCCGTCATCCAAAAGTCTTGATCAGGGAGTAATTGCTGAAGTGGTTGAGCATAATAAGAGAGGGAGATATTCATCAGATAAAACATCTGTAAA
>JBBKVS010000350.1:0-4169 GCA_037968555.1 Lysobacterales bacterium
CGGTGAGGCCAATCGCACCGAAAGGAACCAGACCAATCTCCACCTGTTTGCCCGACAATCGCTCGCACAGCAGCGAGCCTGAGCTGATGCCGATAATGAACAGCGCCAGCAAGCCGGACATCAGGTTCTGGTCACCACCCAGAACATTCTGACTGTAACTGGGAATCTGCACCAGGAAGGTGGCACCGAAAAACCAGAACCAGGAAATACCCAGCACGCTGTTCAATACGGTGCGGTTTTCATTGATGAAGCGCAGGTTGCGCAGGGTCTCGCGGTAAATATTCCAGCTGATTTCCAGATCGGGTGCTACCGCAGCAGCTTCAGGAATGCCGCGGCTGTACCAATAGCCCGCTATTGCTACCAGCAGGCAAGCCAGGCTGACCCAGTAAGGCCAGGAGCTGTCGACCCCGGCCAGTTGCGGGCCAGCAATCGTGCCCAGCAGTATGGCTACAAATGTGCCCATTTCCACCAATGCATTGCCGCCCACCAATTCAGTACGTTGCAAAACCTGTGGCAATATTCCGTACTTGATAGGACCAAAAATGGTGGACTGCAGACCCAGCAGGAACAGTACACTCAGCAGCAGCGGCAAATTGTCCAGCCAGAAGCCCAGAGTGGCCAGCAACATGATTACGACTTCCAACAGTTTTACCCGGCGTATCTGCAGGGACTTTTCAAATTTATCGGCAAACTGTCCAAACAATGCAGAGAACAGGAAGAACGGCAGGATGAACAACATGGCGCTGAAATTGACCAGCTGGTCGGTATTCATTCCGCCCACGGCACTGGCTTTGAATACCAGCAGGGCGACCAGGGCATTCTTGAAAATATTGTCGTTGAATGCCCCTAAAGACTGGGTCACGAAAAACGGCATAAAGCGCCGCTGTTTGAACAGGGTAAATTGCGAATGACCTGACACGGGTTTGTTCTAGCCTGCGATGGTGGTCAATACACCGGCTATCGTG
Source organism: Lysobacterales bacterium (assembly GCA_037968555.1). Lineage (GTDB taxonomy): Bacteria > Pseudomonadota > Gammaproteobacteria > Xanthomonadales > SZUA-36 > JAWXBM01. The sequence continues at coordinate 966 of JBBKVS010000350.1, forward strand.
GCCGTCATCATGGTGGCCAGGGTACCGCCCAATACAGCCAACAGGCCCAGGCGAGCCAGGTCGGGTTTGCGCTCCGGTGCCAGTCCGCCAATTCCAGCCAGCTGTATGGCAATCGATGAGAAATTGGCAAAGCCACAAAGTGCATAAGTGGAAATCAGTACTGAGTGAGGTGCCAGCGTGTCCTTGATCTGGTTCAGATGTGCATAAGCCACGAATTCATTGGTGACGATTTTCTCGCCTATCAGGCCCCCCACTGCAACCGCATCTGACCAGGGCACACCAATCACCCAGGCCATGGGTGAGAGTATGTAGCCCAGTATCACCGACAGGCTCACTGGTTGACCAATCAGGCTTTCAATGCCGCTGATCTGGCCCACCCAGGCGAGGGGAAAGTCGATCATGGCAATCAGCGCCACGAAAGCCAGTAACATGCCGCCCACATTCAAGGCCAGGCGTACACCATCGGAAGCACCATTGGCCGCAGCTTCAATGACGTTACCGGCAGTCCTCTCAACCTCAATCTTGACCGTACCCTTGGTCAGGGAAGTTTCGAACTCCGGCTTCAGCAACTTGGCAATCACGATGGTAGCCGGTGCCGCCATTACACTGGCCGCCAGCAAGTGGCGGGCATAAAACAATTGTTGGGCTTCATCGCCGCCGCCCAGCATGGCTATGTAAGCGGCCAGCACCGCGCCGGCGATGGTGGCCATGCCACCCACCATCATGGTGAATAATTCGGATTCAGTCATTTTTGCGATGTAAGGCCGCACCACCAACGGTGCTTCGGTCTGGCCTACAAAAACGTTAGCTGCCACTGACAAGCTTTCGGCACCACTGGCACGCAGTGCTTTCAACATCACCCAGGCCATCCCCTGGACAATTTTCTGCATGATGCCGAGGTGATAAAGCACCGCCATCAAAGCAGCAAAAAAGATGATGGTGGGTAGCACCTGGAAGGCAAATACAAAACCGAAATTTTCCAGGCTGGCCAGATCACCGAAGATGAATTTTGAGCCCGTCAGCGCGAAATCGACGATCTTGACGAAAAAGCGTGCGAAGTATTCAAAGAATTCGCGACCGCCGGGCACCAGGATCACGATGATGGCAAAAGTGATTTGCAGTGCGACGCCGGAGAAAACCAATCGCCAGTCGATTTCACGGCGGCGGTTGGACAGGACGATGGCGATACCAATAAGAACAGACAGCCCGAACAGGCCAAAAGCAATATTAGCAATCATCGGACAGTCTCCGCTTGGCGCGTGTTGTTATCGATGCTGGCCTGCAATGTATAGCCTTTGCTTGAAACTGGCAAATTATCAGGGCCGGGCATACCACCAGACCGAGCGTAAATTCAGCCCTTGCCGTCGGCAAAAATAAGCGTTTCCCGGGTGGCTGAAAAGGTCAGTTCCGGCCAGCGCTCCATGGTCAGCTGCAGGTTGACCCGGGTAGGCGCCAGATACACCAGTTGTCCGGCTGCGTCCTTTGCCAGGTTCAGTTCCAGTTGGCGGCGGAAGTCTTCCAGCTTCTTGGCATTGTTACAACTTACCCACCGTGCCGTGTGTATGTTTACATTTTCGAAAATGGCATCCACGTTGTATTCGTTCTGCAGCCGGTAGGAAACCACATCAAACTGCAGCATACCGACCGCACCCAATACCAGATCATTGTTGGCCAGCGGCCGGAAGAACTGGGTAGCACCTTCTTCAGATAACTGCTCCAGGCCTTTTTGTAATTGTTTCAGTTTGAGCGGATCACGCAAGCGGGCACGGCGGAACAGCTCGGGTGCAAAGTTGGGTATGCCGGTGAACTGCAGGGCCTCGCCTTCGGAAAAGGTATCGCCAATGCCGATGGTACCGTGATTGTGCAGACCAACAATATCACCGGGCCAGGCATCCTCAACATGTTCACGTTCCTGCGCCAGGAAGGTTAAGGCGTTGGCCGATTTGATGTCTTTGGCCAGGCGCACATGATGCAGTTTCATGCCACGCTGGAAATGCCCCGAGCAGATGCGCATACACGCAATGCGATCACGGTTTGACGGGTCCATATTGGCCTGGATTTTAAACACAAAACCAGTCAGTTCCGCTTCATTACTCTGAACCGTGCGGCCGGTGGTTTCACGTGAGCCGGGAGCTGGGGCGTGCTGCACAAAAGCATCCAGCAAGGGCGTGACGCCAAAATTATTGATGGCCGAGCCGAAAAACACCGGGCTTTGCTCGCCCGCCAGGTAGGCTGCCGGATCAAACTTGTGACTGGCGCCTTTGACCAGTTCGATTTCTTCGCGAAATTCGGCGGCATCCCGGCCCAGTACGGCATCCAGCTCCGGGTTATCCAGCCCCTTGATGACCTTAGCCTGCTGTGTCACATAGTTCTTGCCGGAGTCGTACAGTAGTACTTCGTCATTCAGCAGGTGATACACGCCTTTGAGTCTCTGGCCCATACCGATGGGCCAGGTGACGGGTGCGCATTGAATGCCCAGCACCGCTTCCACTTCGTCCAGCAATTCCACCGGGTCACGGCCTTCACGGTCCAGTTTGTTGATGAACGTGAAAATGGGTGTCTGGCGCAGGCGGCAGACTTCCATCAGCTTGATGGTGCGTTCTTCCACGCCCTTGGCGCAGTCGATCACCATCAAGGCCGAGTCCACGGCGGTCAGTGTGCGATAGGTGTCTTCCGAGAAATCCGCGTGACCGGGAGTATCCAGCAGATTGACCACCTTACCCTGGTAGTCGAACTGCATTACCGAACTGGTCACGGAAATGCCGCGCTCCTGTTCCAGCTTCATCCAGTCGGAAGTGGCGTGGCGCGTGGCGCGTTTGGCTTTTACCGCGCCGGCCATCTGAATGGCACCACCAAACAACAACAACTTCTCGGTCAGCGTCGTTTTACCGGCATCCGGGTGCGAAATGATGGCAAACGTGCGGCGGCGTTCGCGTTCTTGTTCAATCTTGGACATAGTTCAGGGTCATTCGGGCCGCTGGTGGCCTGGTGGAAAAAACGCGCCATTCTAACAGAGCTGACTGCTTTAACAGAGCTTAATGCGCAGGGCGAAGGCTCAGTATTGGGCTGCCAGGGTGCCTTCCAACAGCTGATTTTCCCGCGGTTCGAAGTTGCTGCCATCGCTGGCTGCAAAGCGGAAAGGCAGCGATACCAGTTGCATGCCTACATTCTGCTGCAAGGCAAAGTGCAGGTGTGGGCCGGAGC
>JBBKVS010000351.1:0-18848 GCA_037968555.1 Lysobacterales bacterium
CGGCCAGCGAACAGGAAGTTGCCGGCGCCGTTACTCATTTCCAGTGGATTGCCAGGTTGATCAGGAGGAGTTTCGTACAGTGTGTTGTCCTGCGCGGGCGCAATACTCACGCTGGGCCACGCCTGGGCAGCTGATGAAACCATCAGGGCAGAACAAAAAGTCAGACACAAACCAGCGGCCAGTGCTGAGCTCTGCAGTAGAAAATGATCTCGATGCACTAGGGAACCCCTGATAAACAATGCGACTAGCGCGCTTCTGCTGAAAATCTTTTCAAGCCTCAAAACCGCTATTGAAGATCATTTCGTCGGGTTCAGAGAGCGGCTGGAACAGGTTCATGCTGGAGAAGCCATTATAGGCCGGGAATACGCTGGCCAGCGTTTCTGTAGTGTGCTGGCATCGCGTGGTCAGATAATCACTCAATACGCGACGGAAGTCGGTCGTAGTCGACAAGGCGCCTTCGAACAATTCAGGATCCGAACTTCCGGTTTTTGGATTGACATAGTTCACCCAGCCATCGGCTGTGCCCGGATAAATACCCGGCCAGTCGCCATAGATCTGGCCACCATTCACTTTCTTACCCAGAACCAGCATCACATTGCCATTACCGTGATCAGTACCACTTGAGACGTTCTGATACAGGCGGCGGCCAAATTCACTCTGGATGATGACCGTGGTGCGGTCGGCATAGCCGCCACCACTTTGTTCCAGATCATCCAGGAAAGCAGCCAGTCCCGCGCTGAGCTGAGCCAGCAAATTGTCATAATTGTTCGGATCATCCTGGTTGGTGTGGGTATCAAAGTTGTGGTAGTCGAGGGCGAAGATTCGTGTCCCCAGGTCCAGTTTGATCATCTGCGCCACATCACTGAGCTGACTGGCGATGCGGCTGCCCGGGTAGGGTGATAATCCACTGCCGGTGTAATTCGACAGAAAATTGTTGCGCAGAATGGCCTCAGCCGCCAGAGCCTGGCCACCTGCTTGACTCACACCATCGCTGGCATTGGCATAAAGCTCCGGCAACATCTCCAGCTGCATATAGCCTTTTTCGCCCACCCAACTGGGCTCCTGATAATTCCAGCGCCAGTGAGCATTATCCAACTTGAATGATTGCGGCGACCAGACGGTCAGAGAAGAGTTATTCCCCAGCAAACTGGCTGGCGGCGTATTACGGAACGCCACAATCGGCAGGAAGATTTCATCGGGATAGAGCCCCAGGGTATCGCTCATGGCCAGAAAATGGCGGTGCAACCAGCCCGTCAGGGTTCCCACCAGGCCGGGCGTGCCCAGCTCAATGTACTTTTCAGCATCAAAATGGCTGCGTGAGGCCATATCGTTAGGTGTGCCCACCGCCTGCACCAGCGCCAGGTGACCGGCGTTGTACAGGTCCAGCAGTGGCTCGGCGGCGGGGTTGAAGCCAAATGGGTGCGCGCCGATGGGTAAGGCACTGCCCGGCCCCGAGTCTGCTATGCCCAGGGTGGGCCGCATGATGGAATAGTATTCGTGGTCCTTGTCACCCAGGGGAACGACCAGGTTGCAGCCATCGATGCCACCGCGAAGAAAAATGTGCAGCAGGATTTCTTCATTGTCACCGCTCGCGGCCTGGGCCGGCTGGCTGACCATGCTGCTGGCGGCAAAAGCACCTGCAGCGCTGGATTTGAGAAAGTTTCTGCGTTTCATTGGATTGGTCTCCCCCGGCTCAGCGGAGCATGTTCTCTGGCAGCATGGCGATGCTGGCTACCAGTGTTTGTACTCGCTGATGCACGTAAGCCAGCCAGGCCTGGTTGTTCCAGCCGAACAAATCCAGGTCGAGCACGGTATCGGGGCTGGCCGCGTTCTGTTGCATGAAGGCTACCAATTGGGCCCGCGTAGTGCTGTTCAGTTGCGGCGAACCCGGGCTGGCACTGTCGTAGCCAAGAAATTGTTTCACCCAGAAATCTACAATTTTGTTGGCAGTACGATCATTGACTGCCAGTTGAGTCTTGGTAATCGCAGTCACATTGATTGGATACTGTTCGTGCCAGTTACCTTCTGGATTGGCCGGATCATTGGGAAACCAACTCAGGAACAGACCGTTGATCATGCGCCAACCCATAATCAAAGGGGTGCTGCCCAGCCACGCTTCCTGCTTGTCCGGAAAACCATCCGGCGTTACCCAGGTGTAAGGTGAATTACCTGCTTCGCCCATACGCCAGTATAGATCCTGGCTGAAGGAGTAGTTTTCACCATTCAACAGATTGGCGTTGTAATCACCGACGGGATCAGGGCGAACGATTTTCAGGGTTGAGCCACCGCAGCTGCGCATGGCGCCGGCCATCAGCTCAAATGGCTTTTTGGTTTTAGCGCCCCAGTTGGCTGCATCCTTGAATTCATTGGAAAGAATGATGGTACGAACCACCTGGGTAAGCTGGTCTGCAGCTTGCCACTGGTCATTGAACACCGTTGCGGCTGCTTCAATAATGGAATTGGGTGGGCTGTCGCCAATGAGACGGCGGCACAACTTGCTGCAGACATAGCGTGCCGTGCCCGGGTGCTTCGCCAGCAAATCCAGTACCTGAGTCGTTTCAGCCTGGCCATTGGGCACAATATCAATACCCATAACCCGCTTGACAGTGCTGTCATGCCAGCTGGGGAGATAGATGAACTGACCGGTATTAAGGCCATCCGTATATGGGTTGCTGATGGTCCAGCCTGTCAGGCACAGGGTGACCTGGCGAACATCCGCTTCTGAATACCCCGCCTTGAGCCCGGCGGGCAGAACAGTGGCTGAACCCGGCATGGGTACTGCCGCGGGGATGTCACCCTCGGGCGTAAAGCCGAAAGAATGGATGGCACCGAGCGTGTGCAGCTCCTGGACTTCCCGAGCATAGTTCTCATTAGGCCCGTATTTTGAATTCCACACATTATCCAGGTAGTACATCATGCCGGTGCTCTTGGTCACCGCTTCGAGCATGGCGCGGAAGTTGCCCAGCATGTTGGGTCGAATCACATCCCGGTCGTAGTGCACGAACACCGGGGACACTTCGAACTTGTCGCCTTGAACGCTGAAATGCGTATGCCAGAAATCGGCCAGCACTTCGGCCAATTGCCATTGGCTGTGGGTGGCACGCAGCAAAGCCAGGTATTGCGTTTCAATCAGCGGATACTGGTAATACGGCCAACCCGGTTCATTGACCACGCCCTCTTGCCACAATGTAGCGAGGCTGTCATTCAGCGTGGTGAAGTTGGTGCCGGCTTGATTGAGCACAGCGCTCAAGGGCGGATCATTGACCGGAGGATAGCCCGCCTGGTAACCGGCCAGCTGGGCATTCACGTGAGCCTGCAAGCGGCTATCAAAATTGCCGCCCAGAGCCTGGAAGTCGATCGCATCCTGCGGTCTATAGCCGAAAGACAATCTACGCAAAGCCCTGACCGCATCGCTGGGTAAATCGGACAGAGTCACCGGTCCGGCGGGTGCTTCCGCAGTGTGGTTCTGGTTTTTCGAATAAAGTGGTTTCAGGCCATCAAGTGACGCAGCCTGGGCACTGGATGTGGGCAGGCTGGTCAATCCCAAGCCGGTGAGACCAACCGCGCCCAAGCCGCCAGCGCTGGTTTTTAAAAACGCTCGGCGGTTCCTTGCTATGGAATGTTCCATTTCCAATTCCTTCCCTGTTTGTAAAATCACCGTCACAAAGAGGCTGTTTGTCGTTCAATCGACAGCCCGATGGATTTTTCGAGCCTTTTACGATGATTCTCTGTGCTAAAGATAGCACGGCTTGGCAGAGTATGTGATCACTGGATTGCGAGCGAATCGTATGCACTTACCTGATTTGGCTCATTAAATTTACAGATATCTCTTGTTGGCAGTACAGTCACAACACATTTTCCGTTGAGAAGTCAGCCTTGTAGTAGCAGCAATATGAGTAGACGAGTCTTCTGGAAGGCTTGGTTGAGTTATATTATTTGTGAAATCATTCGGTGGCTATCGTCGCACCTGTACAACAGCGGTACTGCGTTGCCAAGACCACAGTGAGGTCGCTATGCCCAAGCCTGATTCCGAGACTTTTGAATGCGGCCCGGATACTGATTCCTCTGAGGCTTTTGAAGCGGTCTACGATCGCCTGAAGGCTATGGCCAGCCGCCAGTTGGCCCGTGGTGCGAGAGGCACTCTGGATACCACGGCTCTGGTGCATGAGTCTTATCTTCGCTTGCAGGGCACACGCAACCTATCGTTTGCACACACTGCCCAGTTTTTTGCCTATGCAGCGCGCGCCATGCGTCATGTGTTGATCGACCGGGCGCGCATGCACATGCGCCAGAAGGCCGGGGGCGATTGGCTGCGCGTTACCTTCACCGCTAACGCGGATGCGCAGCCGGAATTGCAAAGTGCCGAACAGATCCTCGCCATTGATGAAGCCCTGCAACGGCTTGAAGAACACGATGCACGTGTTGCCCAGGTAGTCGAGCTGCGATATTTTGCCGGGCTGCCGGCAGATCAGGTCGCGGCCGTTCTCAACTTGTCACGTCGTACCGTTGACCGCGATTGGAATTATGCGCGGGCTTTTCTGCATGCTGCTCTCGAATGATGTCCTGACCGGGACACAATTAGCGTTATTCGTACAGGGAGTGTTTTAGCCGGGAGTTGCCATGAATCAAGCTACACCCAAGCTGCGAGAACTGTTCGAACGAGCGATTGAGCTTTCCAAGCCGGAACGTACCGCTTTCCTCAATCAGGAATGCACCGATCCAGCTATGCGCTCGGCCCTGATAAAAATGCTCGCTGCTGCCGAAGACCAGAGTGGAAGCCTGCTGGATCGACCATTGGATGAGGTAATAGCAGAATTAGGTGACTGGGACAGCCTGGCACCATTGGTGGGATCCAGCATAGGGCCGTTTCGCTTGCTGGAACGACTGGGCGATGGTGGTTCGTCCATAGTTTACAGGGCCGAACGGGTGCAAGCCGGGGTCAGCCAGCAGGTGGCTCTCAAACTGCTGCGGCGTGGTCTGCATACAGCGGATCAGCAACTCCGATTCCGCGACGAACGACGTGCCTTGACCCGCTTGCAGCATCCCGGGATCGCAAGGCTGATTGAAGGCGATATCACCGCGGAGGGAACGCCCTACATCGCACTCGAACTGGTTACAGGCACTTCTATCGTCGATCATGCCCAGTCACATGGGCTAAACCTGCGACAGCGCCTGGCTCTGTTCACCGATGCCTGTCGCGCTGTCGAGGCAGCCCATCGCGCGCTGATTGTGCACCGGGATATCAAGCCATCCAACGTGCTGGTTACCAACGAAGGCGAGGTCAAGCTACTCGACTTTGGTATTGCCAAGCTGATGCTGGCAGACGGGGACAGCGACGAGGTCACTGAGCAGCATGTTGTCATGACACCAGCCTATGCCGCGCCTGAGCAGTTCTCACGCGGTTTGATCACCACCGCCACCGACGTCTTTGCGCTCGGTGTGGTGCTGGGTGAATTGATCACCGGTCTGCGTCGCGAGCCGGGTGATACGCGCCCACCTTCAGCTCAGCTCGAAGACAGCAGCACAGAGCACGAACACGCTGATTCGCTCAAGTCGCTACGCCGCAAATTGCGTGGCGACCTGGATGCCATCGTGTTGAAGGCCACCGCAGCAGAGCCCGAGTCGCGCTACGCCTCGGCCGGTGCTCTGGCCGAAGAAATTGAACGCTACCTGGGCGGCCATCCGGTTGTTGCCAGGCCATCGACGCCGCTGTATCGAGCGCAAAAATTCGTCGGCCGCCATCGCGGTGGCGTAGTGACAACTTCCCTGTTTCTGCTCGCACTGGTGGCATCGCTGGGAGTCGCACTCTGGCAAGCGGATGTCGCGCGATCCGAAGCTCAACGCGCCGCCAGCGTTCGTGACTTTCTAATGCGTGTGTTCAGCGCCGCCGAACCGGCTGGTCCGCGTCTGGCTCCGCCCTCCGTCATCGATGTGGTGCGTACTTCAATTACCGAAGCACAACAGTCGCCAGCGCTGTATCCGGCGGTGCGCATCGAACTGCTGGAAGCGCTGGGCAATGTGTTGCGCACTCAGGGAGAGATAGACGACAGCGTTCAATTGCTTGAATCGAATTATCGCGAAGCAAGCTTGATGTTTGGCCCGGCCAGCCGAACGACACTATTGGCCGGGTTTGGTCTTGCGCGTGCTTTGGGCGATGCCGGTAAACGTCCTGAGGCACGGGCCTTATACGATGAACTGCTGCAGCAGCAGGATCTCCGCTCCGATCCGGATCTGCGTTCGCGCTTATTGGCCGCTTCGGCCTTGTTGGCCATAGCCCGCTATGAGCGGGAGCGGGCCGAGCAGGAATCGATCGCTGCGCTAGCCTTATGCAATTCCGGCAAGTGCACGGAGCCGACGCGAATCGCCGCAATGCTCGCCCGTGGCCATGTGCTGGCCAATTTCCAGCATGACGAGGAAGCCATAAAAGTCATGGAAGAGGCACTCACAGCCCAACTCGCATGGTTTGCCGGGCCGCACATCAACATTGCTGCCAACCAGCAAGGTCTGTCGCGTGCTTATCGGCGCCTGGGCCAATTTGATCGCGCCGAAGAACTGGCCCGCGATTCGCTGGCAATCGTTGAAGCCAGCGTGCCCGATCCACATGTACGGCGTACCGATGCGCTCGATACCTTGCGCCAGGTGCTGATCGATATGCGCCGCTTTGATGAAGCCGAAGAACTGGGCCTGCGCATCATCGCGATGGATCAGCTCACGCTGGGCCCGGATCATCCTGGCGTAGCGACCAGTGAAAACACCCTGGGCTTCACTTACATGATGGACGCCAAATTCGCGCCAGCCATTGAGCATTATCGCGCTGCGCTGGCTGTGTCCGAGCGCATTCCGGACAACCACCGACGTAGTGCGATCTATCGCTCCAATCTGGGTGTCAGTATCGGGGTCAGAGGCGATCTGGAACAGGGCATGCAGTTGGTGCAGGCGGCGATTTCTGAACTGTGGGCGCTGGCTGAGCCGGATCATGACCAGATCTGCTCTGCACTGGAAAAGCTGGGTGCGCTGCAAAGAATATCCGGTGACGCGGAGGCTTCGGCAGCCACCTACTCGGAAGCTATTCGTATTTACACGGACGAGCTGCCGGATGCGCCCAAGGCCTGGCGTGTGATCAGCCTGAACGGGCTGGGTCGCGCCTTGATTCTGTTGGGTGATGACACTCAGGCGGCCGAGTCTTTCAAAGAGGCACTGGCGATTGAGACGACGCCCATAGACCGGGTATCGCCAGACCGGATCGAGGCACGTGCCGGGCTGGCGGGCATTCTTCATCGCCAGGGTGACGAAGCCGCTGCACTCGAAATGTTCGATCAGGTACTGGCCGAGCGAGAACTGGCTCAAGGCAGGCTTTCTGCCGGCTTGCTGACATTTGTGGACAGCGTGGCGGCGTCCATGGCCAAACCCTGATCGCTTTAATCTGCAATAAACGACCGCCGATGTCCAAAACCCCTGCCAAATGACGTTTTCCGCTTATGTCCACCTGCGGACATTCGATTCAGGAGCATGTCATGCTGGCAAGCAATCGCCGCGTCTTTTTCCAGCTACTGGTCATACTGGCGCTCAATTTCATTCTGGTCAGCGAAGCCGCTGCTATTTGCCTGCCGATTGCCTACAACCGTTATGTCGGCAATACCGCCACCGATGCAGCCTGCACCGATGACAGCATCCAGGCTGCAATCAATAACTCGGTGTGCCCCACCACCATCTATGTTACCAAGCAACGCGCCTGGACTGCCCAGCACCTGGACATCAACAACAAGAATGTAACCATAGTCGGCACCAGTGCCAGTTGCGGCCCGCCCACCTGCAGCGGTACCTGCCCGGAACCGCCAACCAGCCCACAGGTCACCATCAGCGGGGCCGGACACAGTGGTGACAGCGTTATCTGGATACACGGCAACAGCAATGTCACCTTGAAGTGGCTGGCGATAAAAAATGGCAACAATGTCAATGGTGCCAACATCACCTATGGCGGCGGGATTCACTTCGACGGCACTGGCAGCCTGACGCTCGAAACCACCTGGGTCACCGACAACCAGGCCATCAGAGGGGGCGGTATTAATTTCCACGGCAATGGCGGCCCGGCCACGCTTACGCTCGCCAAAAGCGCCCAGATCGTCAACAACACGGCCGCATCAGGTGGTGGTATTCGCATCAATGGCAATGCTTACCTGAAAGCGGTTGAGGATCGCGTCATCATCGCACTCAATGATGCAGTTGGCGGCTTCGGTGGCAACGGCAATGGCGGCGGCATTGAACTGATTGGCCCGGCCCGCGCCGATCTCGGTTCGCCAGGTGCTGGTGGGCTGGGTATTCTTTACGCCAATACCGCCATTCGCGGCGGTGGGATGTCGATCAACGCGGATGGCGGCCATGATGCGGAAGTTTCTCTGTATACGACCGAACCACTCATTCCCGTGCGCATTCATGGCAACTTCGCCAGCGAGAGCGGAGGAGGTGTTTATTTAAAGCCTTACGCGTCGAGTCTTCACAATTCGCATGCCAGGTTGTTTGCCTTCGATTTTCGCATCGACAATAATGCCGCCGCCGAAGGCAGCGCCATCTATGCTGACAGGGACACCTCAACAATTGGCTTCGATTCCGGGAGCGGTGTTTATATGAACGACGATGCTTCTTTGCAGAACAGAATGCCACCAAACTTCCAGCCCTGTGCACCTGGAGTTGTCTGCAACAGTCTGGACGGAAATATTGCCATTGATGCGGCCAGTAATCCGACGCTGGGAGCGACCATTCTCATACGGTCCAATGGAAGCCTATATGGCAATCGAATTCACATGCGCGGTAATAAAGGTGGTTATGCCGTGCGGCTTGAAGGCGAAAATTTCCACGACTACCTCACCAATTGCTTGCTGGTGGACAACGATTTCACCCGTCAATTGATTCGCGCAGAGGGGAGCATCGATCTAAGTATTAGAGACTGCACGCTGGCCAACAATGTCATATTGTCGACCGCAACCATTCTTGCCCAAGGAACGCTGGATATCTGGAACACGATTATCGATCAACCCGGCAATCTATCCCTGGACTTCTCAGGCAGCGCGGCCAATCTGGACGTTTCATTCGTATTGGCGGCTGAGGTCAACTCGCTACCAGCGGTTGCAGGAGTGGTTCTGGGGCAGCCCACTTATGTAAACGCTGCTGCCGGTAATTACCGCCTGACCCTTGCCTCAAAGGGTGTCGATTTCGCACCAGCCGTGGCCGGGGACGATCGCGATCTCGACAATCTGCCGCGCGACCTGGATCTGCCCGAAGTACCCAATTTTTTTGGCCCACGCGATCTGGGCGCCTATGAGCGCAAGCTCACTCCTTCTGACCTGATTTTCCGCAATGGTTTCGAATAGCGAGAAAGCATAGATTCCAGATTACGGGTAGAGCATGGTCTCGCCGCTTGACCTGTTAACGGAGCACTCGTAAAGCACCATCTTCTGATCTGATCCCAATTAAAATCCGTGGCTATCGAGATTGATCCCGGTCTGGAAACTCGATACCCGATAGTCAGTCATTCACTCCCACCAGGTTTGGCATCTTTCGATGCCAGCCATTTTGTGAGTGGTTCAATGGACTGTTCGTAGCCTATGGTCGCCGCCAGTTCAACGGCTTCGAACTGTAGCAGGCTGATACCCTTGACGTTGATGTTCTGGCAATAATCCGCCAGCCCCCGGTCGAGCATGCGCTGACGAGTCAGGCTGGAGCCAACCATAATGGTTTGCATCAGGATGTTGGCGATGGAAGGCGACTTGTGTGTTTTTCGCCAGGGCGTGAGCCGGTTGAGGATCGTGTGCCATCCGGACAGGTGGTGGCCATAATCATCCTGGGCGATAAAGCCCTGTGGCGCGACCACATCAATGGCGATCACGGTGCCATTGGGGTTCAATTTGCGCATGATATCAATGGGCAAATTATTCAGCACACCACCATCGACCAACAATTCACCGGCACTCGGAACCGGTGGCAGGACTCCGGGAATTGAAACACTGGCGCGAATGGCATGGGCGGAATTCCCACGGCTGTGGATGTGCGGCTTGAAGGTGGTCAGGTTGGTGGACACGCAGAAAAACGGCAGCCAATAATCTTCGATGTCCCAGGCTGCAGTCTGCTCGGCGATCATCCTGGAAATGCGCCGGCCGGAAATCATCGAAGTGAAAGGCAAGGTAACATCAATCAGGGACTTGAAGGCAGCAACCGCAGATTGAGTGCTGTCTTCGGCGTTCTTGCCCTGGGCGATCCAGCCGGCTATAGGTGCGCCGATACTGGTGCCACCCACCATGTCAACCGGCACGCCCAACTCCTCCAGGGCCTTGAGTACACCGAGGTGGGCGAAACCACGCGCGCCGCCACCCCCCAACACCAGGCTGACAGCGCAACCACCCATAATGCGCGCCATCCTGGCCAGGTCCTTCTGGTTGTTTTCCCGTACATGATAGATATGTTGAAAGCTTTCGCTTTTTAGCCATCGGGCGGAATCTTTGGGTTGCCTGGTGTCCTGCGGATGCAACAACACCAGATTTAATTCCTGTGAAGAGTCAATGACCTGCCCGGTAATGAATGCCAGATCGGAATCGCCCTGGGCATCCGCCAGAATATAGATCGAATCAGACTGCCTCAGGCATCGCTGATTCCAGTTTGACCATTCCTCATCGCCTTCATACACGACCAGACCGGACTCAGGTTCACGCCCATTGAGCCATTGCACCAGGCGGTCATTCTGTAAATTGTTTTCATCATCTTTTGACCAGCCTGTGCGCCCCAGGGCCAGGTCTACCGAGCTGCTGCTCAGGTGTTCGAATTTCGTGTGCTCGCCAAGACGTTGCAGCAATGCGTGTACCATCCTGCCCAGTTGCCGTTTTGAATCGGTCGGCAAGATGGCGATGTCCAGACGCCGGGGCCGTAGTTTTGCGCCTGAGACATTCTGGTAGAACCGCTCGGTGATCGTCCGGTACACATTCAGCAGTCGCCGCGGGTACTTTTCCATTACCGTGGTGAATACTTCCGGCCCGAGACGAAACAGTTCACTGTCACGCAAAGCCCGTATCGAAGCACTGCGCCGCGCTTTGATGATCAGGCCCAGTTCCCCGACGATTTCCCCCTGCCTGACCTGGGCGACGACGTGCTCGCCCAGCACATCATCGGTGACGACAACGCCCAGCAGGCCAGAGATCAGGATGTAGGCTCCGTCCGGCTCGTCATCTTTATGGAACAGGTATTCACCGCGCTTCAGCAGCACCCAGTCGATGCGATCTTCCAGTTTCTGCAGGATTTCCTGCTCGAAATTGAGCCATTCCTCTTCTGCTTCCAGGCGCAGCAATGGATCAGTAATTTCCATTCTGGCAGTGCCGAACAAGGTACTGAGTTGTTGGGCCATGAGCAGCTGGCAGGTGCGCTTGCGGGCCAGCGCGGAAAGCTTCAGCCAGACATCCTCGTTTGACTCGAGCAGACGCTCAAAGGTGTTTCTGGGCAGGCACAGCAGGCGCGTGTCCATCAGCGCCCGAACCTCTGCCATGCAATGGCCGCCGCGCAGGATTTCAATCTCGCCTATGACACTGCCAACATCGACCTCGTAGAGGATTCGGGATTCGCCCCATTCGCGTGGCACCAGCACGGCAAGCCTGCCCTCAAGCAGCAGGAAGGCCTCTTCCACTTCCTGTCCTGTTTCGAGCACTACGTCTCCGGCGGAAACGCTCATCTGCCTGCCATCCCGAACCAGTTGCTCCAGCTCGTTTTCACTGAGCCCAGTCAAAAAGTCGCTGTGCTCCCTGAGGATGTGTTGGTCAGAATTTGACATGGTCAATTCGCCGCAAGGTCATGCATCATTATGCGTGTTTCCGGGGCTTGGACCACGGAATTCGAAGACCCGAGTGAACTCATTCTCGATGTGTGACAAGGCGCTTTCGATTTCGGTATCAGGCGCCGATTCTGCACTCATCTCGAGCTTTTCCAGGCACACTTGCAGCGCTATGGCTGCGACACTCGAGGCAGCGCTTTTTGCCGCATGGGCGGCTTCCCTAATAGCTTTGCCATCTTTGGCCGCAGCGGTGGTTTTCAGTGCCGCCAGCAAGGGCGGGAAATGCTCCTTGAACAGTTCCAGCATTTCGCGCAGGTCAGCAGATTCGTTGGTGCCCAGAATTTCAGCCAGCATCGCCAGGTTGACCGGCGCCTGCGCAGACTGATCTGCGCCCTCATCCGTCGCAGTGGCAGAGCTCGAATCAGCCTCGCCCATCACAGTCCAGGGTTTGAGAATCTTTCTAAGCTGTTCCAGCTTCACCGGCTTTTCAATGCAATCATCCATGCCCGCGGCCTGGTAGCGATTCCGGTCTTCGGGTTGTGCACTTCCGCTCACTGCGATGATGGGCGTGTAGCTGCCATGGTCTTGTTCCCAACTGCGTAAACTCTGGGCGAAATCAATTCCGCTCATGGTCGGCATGTTGTTGTCGAGGAGAATGGCGCTGAATGATCCGGACTTGGCAGACTCCAGAGCCTCTACCGCTTCTTGATAAAGTTGGCAGCTCACACCCAGTTTTTCCAGCTGGCGGCGCAGGAGTTCCAGGTTGGTTTCAGTGTCGTCCACCACCAGCACCGGCAGCGCCCGCGCTTGTGTGGGTATGGGTTTTGACTCGCCTGTTCCGAGCAAGTCGGCCAGGGCTTGAAGCAAGTCCCGCTCATTCACCGGTTTGGGCAACACCAGGTCCATTCCTGCATCCAGGCATTGCTGCATTTCTTCGGCGACCACGCTGGCGGTGATTCCCAGGATCGGGATTGAGCCCCAGGGTGCTGCCATGCGGCGAATGAGACGTGCGGTTTCCAGGCCGTCGACTTCGGGCATATGACGGTCCGATATGATGACATCGAAAACATGTTGTCCCGACTCAATCAGTTCCAGTGCGTAACGTCCGTTGATGACGCTGATAACCTCGTGACCGTATTTATCAAGAATGCGCTCAACTACATCCCGATTGGTCTCGTTGTCCTCCACCTGGAGAATTTTTAAACCCGCTGGCGGCAAAACGAAATGTCCGGTTTGGGCATTCCTGTCTTGCAACATGGAGATACTGCCCTCGGGCAAGGAAATGCGGAAATGAAATGTACTGCCTGCACCGGGTGCACTGTCCAGCTCGATCTCACCCTCCATCAGTTGCACCAGTTGGCGGCAAATAACCAGGCCCAGACCCGTGCCGCCATGCAACCTGGCCACCTCGGTGGCTGATTGAGAATAGGGCAGAAACAGCTTTTTTTGGTCTTCTTTGGAAATGCCGATGCCGGTATCGTGGACCTTGAACTCAATCAACTGTCTATCATCATCGTTATCGTTATCGTTATCGTTATCGTCCCTGACCAGGGCTACATGCAATGTTACCTGGCCTGACTTGGTAAATTTAATGGCGTTGCTGACCAGGTTCATCAGCACCTGGGTCAAGCGGAAAGGATCGCCTATCATTACCTGGGGTAAATCCGGATCCTCGATGCTGATTAACTTCAGGTTTTTATTCAGGGCCAGTGAATGCATCACGGAATATACCGGACCGGTAACGTCGGTGATGCGGAACGGAATCTGCTCCAGTTCGAGCTGGTTCGCCTCCAGCTTGGAAATGTCGAGAATCTCATTGACGATGTTGATCAGCGAGTCGCCTGAATCGCAAATGGTTTGAGTCAGTTTTCTCTGGTCTGCATCCAGTTCCGTGTCCCTGAGCAGGCTTGCCATACCCAGGATGCCGTTCATCGGTGTGCGGATTTCATGACTCATATAGGCCAGGAATCGACTCTTGGCCTGATTGGCCTCCTCCGACTTGCCCTTTTCAAACTCGAGTTCGCTGGTGCGCTCCCGGACCTGGTGTTCGAGCCGGGCTTCCGAAGTCTTGTGCGCCTGCAGCGATTTGTCCGTGGTCGAGAAGGAGAACAGGACCAGTGCCGCAAAAGCACCCCACTGCATACTCCAGTTGGTAATCAGGTTTCCGGGTAGCACGCCGAGTGTTTTCAGGGTGAACAGCACTACGCCGATAAAATAGAGTCCCATTGCCACCAGGAAAAACCGGGCGGACCGCTCGCCTTTTCTGCTGCGCAGCGTGGCCGCTAGCAGCCACGCTACTGAGGTGACCGCGGCTATGATCGTGCCGGCTTTGACCGTCAGGGCATAAGGCGCAACGAAAGCCAGCGCTACGCCCAGAACATTGATGAACTGGCACAGTCTGATGAAGCGGTCGAAATAGCTTTTCTGGCCTGGCTGGCTGAGATTGGACAGCGCCCACTGATTGAAAGAGAACAGGGCTGCGAACATGAAAAACGGGATGTTGACATTAGCCCACCAGATGGAGTTCGGCCACAGGAACTGGAAGGCCAGCCCGTTGATTGCGGATTGGGTCAGGCCGAAGGTAGTGAAAAAAAGCACGTAATAAAGAAAAGCGGTATCACGAAACACCAAAAACTGAAGCAGGCTGTAGATGACCATGATCAGCAGGGCGCCGTAATAGATGCCCTGCATGATCAGTTCCCTGGTTGCTGACTCGACGAACTGTTTCGGCCGCCAAAAGGTCAGCCCCAGGTTCATCGAGCTGGTGGATTCAAAACGAAGGTAATAGGTATTACTGCTGTCCATCGGCTCCTGCAGCAGAAAGATAATATTGTGGTAGTCCAGGGGCCGTTGCTGGAAAGGTTGCCGGTCACCAAAATTCTGTACGGTAAATTTACCGCCGCCAGCGGGAGTATAAAGATCCACATAATCAATAAGTGGATAGTCCACTTCCAGATACCAGGCCAGCAATTCAGACGATGGGTTCTCAATGGTAAAGCGGGCCCAGAAAGCGGATTTGCTGAAGCCGAAACCGGGCTCTTCCTGGCGGGAACGGACGAACCCAGCCGCCACCTCCGGCTTTACAACGTCATCGATCGTGAGCTCGCCGCCCGGGTCCTCGAGAATGTCCATCCAGAGCCCAATTGCGACTTCGAGCCTGTCATCCGCGATCACCAGTGCGGCGGAATTTTCCTGCTCTGCCGCAATACCGGTTTGGAAACACAGCAGCAGGGTGAAAAGCAGACAGGTCTTGCTACGCGAAAGGAGGAACGTGTGGATTGATAGTTTGCAGTGGCTCACGCCAATTCATCCAGCCCGATTCTCGAGTAAATCTCTCAAGACGTCTGCCTTCAGCGGTTTTTGCAAAAAGCCCAACACTTTGATGTTGCCGCGAAGCGCGAATTCCTGGACTGAATTCATCGTCTCTGCATCGACACCGCTGGTCACAATGATGCAACCGCCGTAATGGCGATCTTCGAGCCGGCTGAGCAAGGCAAGTCCGCCCATGCCTGGCATGCGCAGGTCCATCAGGATCACGTCCGGGGGCTGGTCTGAAGCATCCAGGAGATCCAGCGCTTCCTGGCCATTGGCAGCGAACTGCATATGCTGGACACCCAGGGACTCAAGGGTTTTGCGAACGGTTATGGTAGTGAAAGCGTTGTCTTCCACCACCAGTAATTTCAGGCTTTCGATAGTACTTGGAGGGTCAGCTGGCATCTGGATTCATTCTGAGTGTATGTCCGGTTACTGGTTTGACTCGGAACAGGACTCATTCTATAGCCATAATTACACCATAGCCATACGCTGAGTTTTGCTGTTACTTTTTAACAGTTCTTGTTAGAAGTGAAAGACCAACTGAACTAATAGTTATGCGGCAAACCCATCCGGTCGACCAGCGCCACCCAGCGTGGGTCGTTGTGGAGGCTGGCGAACAGAGGATCTTTTAGCAAACCGGAGATCCAGCCGTCACGCTGTTGGTAAGCCAGATCCAGCCATTCAAATGCCGCGTCTGCATGGCCATTCCGCGCATGAATGGTCGCCACCAGGAAGGCTGAGGTGGATTGATTCTCTGCTACGAACGCCTCCAGGCGCTGTTTCGCTTCCGGCTCTTTCTCCATTTCAAACAGCACCAGGATCCGGCCATACTCCTGCTGCTGGGGATCAACCTCGAAGTCCAGTTCAGCCCAGGCTTCCTCCAGGCGATCCTGCTGCAACATGATAATGGCCAACTGGGTGTGTGAGCCCCAATCCTCGGGGTTCAATTCCAGCAAACGCAGGTAAGCAGCCTCGGAGTCCTCGACTCGTCCCTGTCGATGCAAGATGTCCGCCGTGTTGTAGAGGGATATGAGGTTAAGTGGATCCTGCTCCAGGATCAGCTGGTTATAAGCCAGGGATTTATCCAGTTGGCCCAGCATACCGTAAAGATTGGCAGCCGCAGCCAATACAATTTGATTGTTTGGCGCCAGGGCCAGCGCCTTTTGTGCGGATACTTCGGCGCCTGACCAGTCCCATTCGAATACACTCTGAATCAGCGACAACCGGGCCCAGGCGGCGGGTAGCTTTGGGTTGATCGTTAAAGCCTGATCAACGGCATTCCTGGCCAGTTTCAGGCCTTCTGTACCTTCCAGGTAGCCACTCTGGGTTTGGGACAAATAAGTCACAGACAAACTGGCCCAGGCTTCGGCGTAGTCGGGGTCGATGGCCAGGGCCTGCAGGTAGGCGTCCACTGCAGCGGCAAAATTCTCCTTGCCCCACTTGGCATGCAGATACCGTCCCTTGAGATACAGGGCGTAAGCTTCGGGATTTAACACTTCTGCCTTGGGCGCTGCACCCAGTAATTCGATTTTCAGGGCTTCCACCACCGCGGCCGAAATTTCATCCTGGATGGCAAAGATATTGTCCAGCGAGCGGTCGTAAGTTTCTGTCCACAAGTGGAAACCGTCTTTGGCCTGGATCAGCTGTGCAGTAATTCGCAGCTGGTTGCCAGACTTGCGCACACTGCCTTCCAAGACGTAGGCCACATTGAGCTTTTGCGCCACCTCCATAAGATCGAACTTCTCACCTTTGAACTGGAAGGCGGAACTGCGGGAGGCTACTTTCAATTGCGGTACTTTGGCCAACAGGTTGAGCAGTTCTTCCGACAGGCCATCGGAGAAGTATTCCTGCTCAACATCAGAACTCATGTTGACGAAGGGCAACACGGCAATGGATTTGTCGCTGGACTGGGTGGCTGCGGGCTGGCTGGTGGCTTGCTCAACCGCCGCTTCAACGCGTTCAGTCTCCCGGCCGGCCGACAGCACAAACTTGTCATAAGCAAAATAGGCCACAGCCAGTAACAGCACTACCGTGGTGATGCGATCCAGTTTCTTGCCGGTACTGGGCGTCACTGACTGGGAACGGTCAACCTCGTGTTCCCGTTTGATGCCATCCGGGGTGAGCTCAAAAGCCCAGGCAAACAGCAACACCAGCGGCAGGCCAATACCCAGCGCCAATAAAATCGCCTGGAACACCCAGCCGGGCGCTTCAATGTTATTGAGGATTACATCGGCTACCTGCAGCAGCAGCCAGGCCACCACCACGTAGGCGAAGCCGACCCGGAGGACGTTGCGACGTTTCAGTTCAATGAATAAGGACAAGGGATGGCTCTTGGGTGGCCGTTGTTGTGCTTAAGAGTAGTCTCTTGCAAGCGCAATGCCAATCTTTCCCCGGGATCTCACCCGCCATCGTTCGGTCATGTCGGAACTGTTGTCTTATTCCGCTATTAATGATGAGTGAGGGTAAGAATAGGAACCGGAACTGGGCCTTCGGACACTTGCATTCCAGCAACTATTGGAGATTCCATGCGAAGTACATTGAGGCACATGTGGGTGCACGCCAGTGGTCCGACAGTGCTCATCCTCGCGGTGCTATGCAGCATGCCCTGGGTCAACATCGCCATCGCCCAGCAACCGACTTATATCAAGGCTTCCAATGCCGAGGCAAATGACAACTTTGCTCACTCCGTGGCCATTTCCGGTTCAACCCTGATCGTCGGTGCGGTCGGCGAGGAAAGTACCTCGACCCGGGTGAATGAAGGTGAAGCAAATAATGGTGTTCAGGATAGTGGGGCGGCATACGCATATGTTCGCAGTCCCGCAGGTGTCTGGACGCAGCAGGCTTATCTCAAGGTTGCTAACCCGGGTTTTTCCCAGTTTTCAAACAACGTTGGTTATTCTGTATCAATTTCCGGTGACACTGCGGTTGTTACTTCTCCCTATGCTTCATTCGTTAAAGGGGATGGTAGTGGCATGTTGTTGGGTGGCGGTGCAGCCTGGGTATTCACCCGTGATGGTACCGATTGGTGCCGCGAGGTTGAAGTAGCAGGGGAGTTGGTGTGTCGGCAGGATATTCTGCGCTCTTCCAATATAGAAGCGGGCGATTCCTTCGGTGTCAGCAGCGCCATATCCGGAGGCACCATCGTCGTGGGTGCTCCCTTTGAGTTCGGTGCCGCAACCGGTGTGAATGGTGATGGAAGCTCCAATGGTAAGGAATATTCCGGTGCCGCTTATGTTTTTGTGCGTGACGGCGACACCTGGGTGCAGCAGGCTTATTTGAAGGCCTCCAACACCGGTGCTAATGACCGGTTTGGAACCAGCGTGGCCATTTCCGGCGACACCATAGTGGTGGGTGCCTTTCTTGAGTCCAGCAATCTCACCGGCGTGGACAACCCGGCAGCAGACAACGATCTGGCGATGAATTCAGGGTCAGCCTATGTGTTTGTGCGCAATTCCGGTGTCTGGACCCAGCAGGCCTACCTCAAGGCCTCCAACACCGGGACCAACGACTGGTTTGGACAGAGCGTTGCGGTTTCGGGTGACCTGGTGGTGGTCGGTGCGCCCAGGGAAGGCAGCAATGCCACCGGTATTAATGGCGACGAGTCCAACAACGCTGCACTGAACTCTGGCGCAGCCTACGTATATATCCGCGATGGTGCAGGTGTCTGGAGTCAGCACAGCTACCTGAAAGCCTCCAATACCGGTGGCAACGACCAGTTCGGGTC
>JBBKVS010000352.1:0-3625 GCA_037968555.1 Lysobacterales bacterium
TGGCTGAGGTGCTGAATACTGCGGTATCTCGATTTGGGCTGCGCATGACTTATTAGATCCGGAGGCAGAGTAAAGTGCCAGCGATACGTCAAATGGCGTCAAATGGGGACAGAGCACATTACGTCAAATGTGCTTCGTCCCCATCAAAAAAAACCCGGCGCTCAGGCCGGGTTTCTTGTCTCTTGGGCTGTGATCAACTATCAGGCAGTGCATCCAGCATGGCGTCACGATCACGCTCTTTGTATTCCACATCCTGGTCCATCAGTTCTTGGCGGCGCAGCTCGCTATCCACGTAATTGATCCACTGCTCAGCTGCTTTGGCCGAACGTTGGTCACGCTTGGCTTTCTGGAACGCATCCCGGGCTTGCGTAAGGCGCTTCTGGTTGAAGAATGCCATCCCGAGCATGATGTAAGCCTGGTCGGTGCGTTTCAGACCACCGGAACTCAGTGCATCATCAACTGCCGCGGCGGCATCACTCCATTGCTCCAGATTGATGTGAGCCTGGGCAAGCCGAACATAGAGTTCGCCATCTTTGGACATCTTGGCCGCCCTGGCCATAGGCGGAATGGCCTTTTCATCTTCACGCGCCTGGTACCAGGCCTGTGACATCAGTCGGAGATTGCGATCATTTTCCTCAACGATTTTGGCATTTATGCCTTTCTCCAGCACCTCGGCAGCTTTGTAAGGCAGGCCATGCAAGAGGTACAGGTTGGCCAGATTGGTGATATGACCGTTGGTATTAAGCAAACCTTTCTCGTATAAAACTTCGGTCAGTGCCAGCTGCTTCTTGGTGTCGCCGAGTTCACTGTATACACCCGCCAGTGTCAGGATATAAGTGTCTTTCGGATAGAATTGAACCAGCTCTTTCACAACTTCCAGCATGTTCTTGTAGTCTTTCAACTCGAAGTAACACACGCGCAACAACAGCAACCAGTTTTCCTTGGGAGCCTGACCTTGTGTCCGGAACATGTCGACCGCTGTTTTGATTGGCTTGAGCGCTTCCTGGTAGCGGTTCAACTGGAACAAGGCCTGACCTTCCAGCATGTACACATCAGCGCTGGGTTCGGCCACTACGGTCATCAAGCGGCGTACCGTAACCAGAGCAGTGGTGTAGTCCTCGATGGTGAACTGCAGCTGCGCCATGGTTTTAAGCGTGGTGAGCTGTAAAGCTTCCGGCAGATCAGGTTGCCTCAACACCTGCTCGTAAGCGTTGATGGCCTCCTTGTATTTTTCCTGCAGGTAAGCAGCGTAACCAGTCAGGTTCCAGATTTGCGCGCGCTCGTAATCACTGAGCTTTTCATTGGCCCGCATTTCTCTAAGCTTGGCATCGGCACCTGCGTAATTCTTGGCTTCCACCAATTCCTGCACTTCAGACAGCTTTTCGTAGACCTGTTGGCTCATGGCCACAGTTTGCTTGGTCTCGCGCTCTTTCTGCTGAGCCAAGAGGTGGGTGCTGGCGGTGAGCAGGCTCAGGCTGGCGAACAATACGGCAATACGCTTCATTCGGTTCTTATCCATACGCTATGTTGCAATCCTACTCTTCAATTTCATAAGTAAACTTGTTCTGTACACCCGGAACTTCGATGGCCTGGCCATCTACCACGCGGGGCTTGTACTTGAACTTCAGAGATGCCTGCACGGATGCGCTGTGGAACAAGGAACTGGTGCACTGATCTTCGACAACGAATGGATTTGCAGTAGTGCCTTGCTTGGTAACGGTGTACTGCACTACGCAATAGCCCTCGATACCGCGAGACAATGCACGTTGCGGATAGATCGGTGCCACTTTAACGATAGGCAGGTAGTCGCCTTCACCTACACCGAGGTTGAATCCGCCCGACATTTCGATATCGGTTTCTACCGGTACCGCAGATATGGCAATCTTTTCAGCATTCGGATTCAAACTATCCAGCTGGGGTGTGGGCGGTTGCGGCGGTGGTGTTTCGGGCGGTGGTGGCTTTTCCGGTTTGATCTGCCGTCTCTCAATGCTTTCATCACGTTTGAGTCGTACAAAATCAACGATATTGGAAATGCCTGAATCATCCAGTGTGCTGTTAGTCGATTCGATCAGGTACGACATGGTCCAGAACAGGCCGGCAGTCACGACGACGGCGAGCAAAGCGCCAATCGTCATTCGCGAGTAATGGCCGGATTTGCTGAGCGTCAATGAGTCAAGAATGGTAGCAGCCATCGATTTTCTCTCAGGGTTCGTTGGCGGCAATGGAAACGTTGAAAACCCCAGCGGATCGGGCGGCATCCATGACCTGGATCAAGGTATCCGTTTTGGATTCCTTGTCAGCCTGGATTACCACTGAACCTTGTGGATTTTCAGCGTGCAGTCTTTCGATATTCGGCCTTACCGAACGTATATCGATCTGACGACGATCTATCCAGATGTCATTGTTGGGACCTATAGCTACCAGGATATTGGCTTTTTCCTGCTTTACAGCAGTGGCCGCATCCGGGCGGTTTACCTCGATACCTGCTTCCTTGATAAAGGTTGCGGTAACGATGAAGAAGATCAACATGATAAATACCACGTCCAACATCGGCGTAATGTCGATGTTGGATTCTTCTTCTTCAATCTGGGCAAATTGCTGCCGCATATATAAATCTCCTAGTTAATTCTGAACTTCGATCCGAATTCTGGTTTGTTCACTGGCCCGCTTACTGATGATGAATTTCAAGATGGTCGGTCAACGCTTCGCGTTCACGGCGTGCATTGTTGGTGAGGTATGCGCCCATGGCTACCCCGGACAGTGCTGCAACCATGCCCGACATGGTCGGAACAGTTGCCTTGGATACGCCGGATGCCATGGAACGTGGATTGCCGGAGCCGGAAATGGCCATGACTTCGAATACCTCGATCATGCCCGTAACCGTTCCCAGCAAGCCCAGTAAAGGACACAAGGCCACACAAGTCTGGATCAGTCCCAGATGATCTTCGGCGCTTGAAGCCACCTGGGAAATGATACGTCCGCGAATCTGGTGAGCTTTCCAGGAAGACTTGTCGCTGCGAGCCTCCCAGAGAACCAAAGCATTTTTCACCAATCGTTTGTAACCGGTCCGCATGAACACCAACCGTTCAATGATCAGCATCCACATGAATATCGTGAGGATGCCGATCACGTTGAGTACCGGTCCGCCCAACTCGAAGAAGTCGCGAATGGTCTCCAGGAATGGCAGGTAGTAATACAGAGTATCCATGCGTGCTTACGCTCCGGTCATCTGCTGTTCTGCACGTTCTGAGAGCATGCCCGCTGATTCTTCCTGCAGGATCTGGGTCAGGCGCTTGGCGCGGCTGGCTACCAGTGTATGCAGGAACACCATCGGGATGGCCACGACCAGTCCCAGAACAGTAGTTACCAGTGCTGTGGAGATACCACCGGCCATCAGCTTGGGATCACCCGCACCGTACAGGGTAATAGCCTGGAAGGTAATGATCATACCGGTCACTGTACCCAGCAGACCCAGCAGTGGAGCAACTACCGCAATGATCTTCAGGAAGGGCAGCATGGAATTGAACTTGGGTGTTTCCTTGAGTATGGCTTCACCCAGTTTCAGCTCCAGACCTTCTACGTCCACATTCGGACTGTCTTTGGCGATCTTGAGCACACGTCCCAG
>JBBKVS010000353.1:0-18859 GCA_037968555.1 Lysobacterales bacterium
TTGGGCACATTTTGCGCCCGGACTCCGGCCCTATCCTTCTTTTCCTGAGTATCGACAAAGCCCGTTAACAACACCACACCGTTATAGGTGTCGACGTTGACCTTGAAACCGTCGCCCAGATCCGCCTCGGCGATACTGGACTTGGCCTTGGTGGTAATTACGGTGTCATCCAGCTTTTGACCCATGCTGGCTTTGCCCTGTTTGGCATGCAACTGGTTGTCCACCAACTTCACACCATGCACATTCGCCGCCACGGCCGCTGCCTGCGCGCCTTTTGCAACATCGTCAACAAAGCCGCCCAACTGAACCACACCTTTGCGAACTTCCGTGTTGATTCCGCTGCCGCCAAAAAAATCATCGCTCAGCAACCTGGCTTTGACTTCGGTTTGCACAGTAGTGTCATCTACTGCCTGACCGGCTGTTTTGTCTGCAAACGCCTGTGTCGAGCACAGCAGGGTCGCGCTCAGCGCCAAAAACATCAGTTTGTTCATTGTGCAAATACTCCATTTAAATTTTTACAAACCTTCGAACAGCCCGCAACCATTCATGAGCGTGTTCTTAATTGCGGGTAGCCCTGGGCAGGTATCAGCTTTTCAATCCTGCCATGGTCAGATATTTAATCTCAATGAACTCCTCAATTCCATATTTGGAGCCTTCACGACCATTGCCTGATTCTTTCATGCCGCCAAAAGGCGCGACTTCGGTCGAAAGAATACCATCATTGATACAGACCATTCCGTACTCCAGCTCATCCGCTACGCGCCAGACACGGCCCAGGTCGCGTGCGTAAAAATAAGCTGCCAGGCCGTATTCCGTGGCATTGGCCATGGCTATAGCTTCCTTTTCGGTGCTGAATTTGAATACTGGTGCCACCGGGCCAAATATCTCTTCGGTAGCAAAGGCCATGTCCGCTGTTGCATCCCGAACCACGGTGGGTTGGTAGAACAAACCCCCCAGAGCATCGCGTTTGCCACCTTCAACAATATTTCCACCCTTGCTGCGCGCGTCTTCCAATAACTCTTCCACCTTGTCGATGGCGCTGGCAGAAATCATCGGACCCACGTTCACGCCGGCCTCCTCGCCACGGCCAACTTTTAACTGGCGTACCGCAGCAACGAATTTCTCCATGAACTGCTCATACACCGCTTCCTGTACGTAGATGCGGTTGGCGCAAACACAGGTTTGCCCGGCATTGCGGTATTTGGAAATAATGGCACCCTTTACTGCCGCATCGATATCCGCGTCGTCGAACACAATGAACGGTGCATTGCCACCCAGCTCCATGGAAACCCGCTTTACGGTACTGGCGCACTGCCGAATCAGCAGCTTGCCAATGGCAGTTGAGCCGGTAAAAGAGAATTTCCGCACCAGGGGGTTTTCCGTCAACTCTTTGCCGGTGGCGGCCGATTGCGTGGTAGTAACAATATTGAATACACCCGCCGGTATTCCGGCCTCTTCGGCCAATACCGCCAGCGCCAATGCGGATAAGGGGGTTTCCGAGGCAGGCTTGATAACGATGGGACAACCCGCGGCCAATGCCGGGCCCGTTTTACGGGTAATCATGGCATTGGGGAAATTCCAGGGCGTAATGGCAGCAACCACACCCACCGGTTGCTTGATGACCAGGATACGTCGATCGGGCAAGTGGCTGGGAATCACATCGCCATAAATCCGTTTGCCCTCTTCGGCAAACCACTCAACAAATGAGGCTCCATAAAGCACTTCACCAGCCGATTCGGCCAGGGGCTTACCTTGCTCGGCAGTCATGATGGCCGCAAGGTCATCCTTGTTTGCAAGCATCAGCTCAAACCAACGGCGCAAAATGGCTGCGCGTTGTTTGGCTGTTTGCGCCCGCCAACCTGCCCAGGCTGCATCGGCGGCTTCAATGGCTCGGCGGGTTTCCGCCACCCCCAGTTCGGCCACATTGGCCAGCAGACTGCCATCTGCGGGATTGGTCACTGCGAAACTGCGGCCATCATCCGCGTTGATCCACTCGCCATTGATATAGGCCTGATCACGCAATAAGCCTGGGTTTTTCAGCTGCAACTGGGTTTTGAGTTTGTCTAACATACTGCCTTCCTTTGATTGATTGGCTGGTTGCCGGAGCCTGGCCTGTGAGCTACAGGTGCTTAGGGCTTTGGTTAGCTGCCTGGGGAAACCACCAGTCTAGCAAAATCCCCGCGCAAAGCCGAAGTCGCCAAGCTCCGCTTTCAAGGTAAAATCACCGCATGCAGGATCAGCTGGCAGCGAGCGCAGGAGAGTCGATATGGGCGGCGGACCACCATCTGGACGCCCGTAGCCTCAATTGCCCGGAACCCATACTGCTGACCCGTCAGGCTTTGGGGCGATTGAATGCTGATGAAACACTGCTGGTACTCGCCACGGACCCGGGTGCCGTGCTGGATTTCCAGGCCTTCTGTCGAATTAGCGGCAACGAGCTGTTGCGCATGAATGAAAACGAGGGCGTTTATCGTTTCCTGCTGCGCAAGGCCAATCAGCCGGACTGAAGTCATCTCTGAACATGCCCTTTAGGAGCCAATCACATGTCACTACCCAAACTTTGCCCCACCTTAAATCTGCTGGCCCTGGCTGTCCTGTTTTGCTCTTTGCTTTGCTCTGAAGCATGGGCCACAGACGCGGTCTGGATTGATGTGCGCAGCGCTGAAGAATATGCCGCCGGCCATGTGCCACCCGCAGTTAACATTCCGCATGATGAAATTGCCGAGCGCATAGCCCAGCTGGATCTGACTTTGGACCAGCCCATACTGTTGTACTGCCGCAGCGGGCGCCGCTCTGGAATCGCCCTGGAGACCTTGAAGCAGCTGGGTTATTCCCGCGTGAACAATGTCGGTGGTCTGCAAGACGCCGAACAGCGTTACCAGGAAAGCGGCTTGCAGGCGGATCCTTAGGAAACCCTGCTTCAGTCCAGAGCCGAACTGTCCTTGAGACTTCGGTTGAATGGAATTTTCAGATAGCTAATGCCATTGCCCTCTGTCGCGAGTGCTTGTTTGCCGCGCAGATTGAACTGCACTGATGCCAGAATAAGGCGGGGTAAAGAAAGTGTGGCGTCGCGGCTTTCCCGCAGTTTGATAAACGCTTCGCGCTCGGTGTCAGCCTTGATATGTATATTTTCTGCACGGCTTTCCGCCACGCTTACGCTGGCCACTGGCTTCTTGCCATCAACAGGATAATCATGACAGAGAAACAGCCGGGTATTGCCCGGAAGGGCATAAAGTTTTTGTACTGAGTCGAACAACTGTCCGGCATTACCGCCAGGGAAATCACAGCGTGCTGTGCCGAGCTGTGGCGAAAACAGGGTGTCTCCAATAAAGGCCGCATCGCCTGCCAGCAGGCTGATACTATCCGGCGTATGTCCCGGCGTTTCCAGCGCCCGGATCTGCAAACTGCCAAGCATCAACTCGTCACCCTCGGAAAGCAGACAATCATACTGGCTTCCATCAGTTGGTACTTCTTTGAGGTTGAACAAATTCACAAAGGCTTTCTGCACCACACTAACGTCACGGCCTGCTGCCAGTCGGGCGCCGCTGGCCTGGCATACCAGGCGCGCTGCCGACAGGTGGTCCGCATGAACATGCGTTTCAATGACCCATTCGAGCTGGTGGCCGCGCTGCTGGAGCGTGTCGAGTATGGAGTCGACAAAACCGCTGTCGCTGCGTCCGGAAACCGGATCAAACACCAGCACCGGATCAATCAGCGCGGCCTTTTTGCTGTCTGTGTCAGTCAGCAGGTAAGTCCAGGTACCAGTACCGTCTTCAAAGAATGGTTCAATTTCCATCATGCCGATCATTGTCAGGCTTTTTTCAACTACTTTCCAATGCAGAAACTGGCGAAAATGGCACCGAGGAGGTCGTCCGGCAATACATCACCCGTGATTTCAGATAAAGCCTTCTGCGCCAGTCGCAACTCTTCTGCCAGAATTTCTGCAGCAGAATCGAGCTCCAGGCGCTGACTTCCCTGCTGCAGATGTGCCGCGGCCCGGCGCAGTGCATCTACATGTCGTTGCCGGGCAGAGAACAAGCCTTCGGGCTGCTCGGTTGCGCCCACCTGCGCCCGCACCACGGAGCGCAGCTTCTGCATTCCCATGCCGGTCTTGGCTGAAATGCTGACGCTTTTGACTTTAACCGAAGCCAGCAGCGCCTCTTCATCCCAGTCAGCCAACTCCAGATCCTGCTTGTTGAACACTACGATCACGCGTTCCGGGTCAGGCAGTTCCTGCAACAGCGCCAACTGCACAGCCATATCTGCAACCTGATCCACCACCAGCAACACCAGGTCAGCAGCCGCCAATGCCTCGCGGGCACGACGTACGCCTTCGGCTTCAATGGGGTCTTCGGTTTGTCGTATGCCCGCCGTGTCCACCAGGTGAACGGGTATGCCGTCCAGCTCAATGGATTCGCGCAGTACATCCCGGGTAGTGCCGGGTATTTCGGTAACAATGGCCCGGTCCTGCCCGGACAGGGCGTTGAGCAAACTGGATTTACCGGCATTGGGACGGCCGATGATGGCCAACCAGATACCGTCTCGCAATATTTGGCCCTGGCGGGTAGCGGCCAGTAGGGCTTGTAGTGCAGCGATGTTCTCTTGCAAACGCGCCTGCACAGCGCCGTCGGCCAGAAAGTCAATTTCTTCATCGGGAAAATCGATAGCGGCTTCAACATAAACCCGAAGGGCGGTAAGTTTCTGCTGCAGCGCGGCAATCTGTTTCGAAAATTCACCGGAGAGCGAGCGTTGAGCGGCGCGCGCTGCAGCTTCGCTGCCCGACTCCACCAGGTCCGCGATGGCTTCTGCCTGGGTCAGGTCCAGTTTGTCATTGAGAAAAGCCCGCTCGGAAAACTCACCTGGCCGGGCGGTGCGGGCACCCAACTCCAGCGCTCGCCGCATCAGCATGTTCATCACTTGCGTGCCGCCGTGTGCCTGCATTTCGATCACATCTTCGCCGGTAAATGATGCGGGTGCGGCAAAGTACAGCAACAGGCCCTGATCAATAACCTGCCTGGACTTATCCCGGAAGCTGACCAATTTGGCATGGCGTGGTGGTGGCAAAACACCACACATTTTCCTGGCAATGTCCGCAGACGCCGGGCCGCTCAGGCGCACCACACCAATGCCACCTGCGCCGGGCGGCGTGGCCACTGCGCAAATGGTATCGATGTTCATGCTGGGAGCTTGCGTGGTCATACTTTAGTACTTGAAAAATCTCGGCGGGGTAATCATCCCGCAGAGACCCACAGCTAAGCAAGAGCTGCGAGCAAACGACCCGATTTAAGTTGCTTTTTTCTGATCAGTCCCGGCGTTGATCTTGCGCGTGATATAGACCTGCTGCGCCAGTGACAATCCTGCGTTGGTGGCCCAGTACAGCACCAGTCCCGCCGGGAAGAAGGCAAACATGACGGCAAATACCACTGGCATCATGCTCATCATTTTGCGTTGTAATGGATCCATTCCGGCCATGGGTGTGAGCCGCTGGGTCCAGATCATGAAGATGGCATTCAGTGCGGGCAGAATGAAAAAGGGATCGCGTACCGACAAGTTGGTGATCCAAAGGATGAACGGAGCCTGGCGTAGCTCTACCGATTCCAGCAATACCCAGTACAAGGCAATGAATATGGGAATCTGCACCAGTATCGGTAGACAGCCGCCCAGGGGATTGACCTTTTCGGTCTTGTACATCTCCATCATGGCCTGACTCATGCGCTGCCGGTCATCGCCATAACGCTCTTTGAGTTGCTCTATACGCGGTTGCAGCTTGCGCATGCGCGCCATGGAGCGATATTGCGCTTCAGTCAACTTGAAAAAAGCGGCCTTGATCAGGATGGTCAAAAGCACAATGGCCCAACCCCAGTTACCGACTATGTTGTGGATGTGCGACAACAACCAGAACAGCGGTTTTGAGAACACCGTGAAAATACCGTAGTTCACTGTGTACTCAAGCCCGGGCGCAACGGCTTCCAGTTCTTCCTGCAGTTTTGGGCCAAGGTACAGGCGACTACTGAAGGTTTGTTGCTGACCAGCTGTCACGGTATAAGCCGGCGAAACGTTGCGCACCAGGTAGCGTGGCTGGCCCTGGGCGACGATTTCCTTGGTGGTGTAAGTATTGACTTCCTCACCGGGCGGTATCCACGCGGCAAAAAAGTAATGCTGGATCATGGCCAGCCAGCCGCCGGCATAGGTTTTGTTGAATGGCTCATCTTTGACATCATCGAAGGCCAGTTTTTCAAACTTGTCAGCAGGGCTGTAAAACGCCAGGCCGGTAAAGGAGTAGGAGCCTGGATTGGTAAAGCTGCTTTCGGTCTCTTCTTCGGAAACTGAACGCTGCAACTGGTCATAACGGTTGCCGGTCCAGCTGGATGATGATTGGTTATTCAATTGGTGCGAAATTTCGACCGCATAGTTTCCGCGGCGGAAGACAAAGGTCTTGGTGACCTGCACGCCATCGGCTGACTGCCAGCTCAGTGGCACGCTAAGCTCGTCTGCACCGCCTGCCAACTCATAACGCAGCTTGGTCGCCTGATAGGTGCTGGTGTGATTGGGGGCGCTTTGCGAAGACAGCAGTCCGGACTGGGCAATAAACGGGTTGGGTCCGTCACGATGAAGCAGGTGTACTTTTTCGGCCGGATGTTCCAGATCAATGGGGTAATCCAACAAGCGGGTACTGACCACAGTTCCGCCGATCAAATCAATTTCCACTTCCAGCACGTCAGTGCTTACGCGAACGACCTGGCTTTCCGCGCGCATGCCGGCTTCCGGTTTGCTGGTAGTCGGTTCTGCGGTATTGGGCAAGTCTGCTGCTTGCGGCAGATCCGCTACCCCGCCCTCAATACTGCTGTCCGGAACGTCAGGCGCAGTATTCAGTTGGCTCTCAACAACAGGGGTTGTCGATTGCGGTACTACCGGCGCGTAGTCCTTTTGCCACTCCAGCCAAATCAAATAGCCCAGAAAAGCGAGGCTGATCAAAAGTACCGGTCTGAGGTTATCCATGGTCTATTTTCCTGGTCCTGCGCTTTTGCTTATACCGTTGGGGGAGAGGTCTTGAGGTTGCAATTTTCGGCTGATATGTTTCCACAGCCGCGACAGGTGCTCAAACACTTCTTTATTCGATATGGTGACAGCCTGGGCTCGTGGCAAGACCATGAAATCAGCAGCGGTCACGATAACCCCAGCAGCAACAGACTGCCGGAAGCTTTCACGAATGAGTCGTTTGAGTCGGTTGCGTTGAACGGCTCGTCGGTCAACCTTGCGCGAAACTGCCATGCCCAACCGTGAACAGTCCTGGCCATTGGGTCGGGCGAGGATTTTGAAATAAGGGTCGGAGGCAACGGAGGGCTTTTCAAAGATTTCGCGAAAGGCCCGTTTCTCGGTGAGGCGGTGCTGACGTGGAAGACTCATTCCGGAGGTCCTGCCTGGCTGGGCCAGGCAAACCACACAAGGCCCTGATCACACTAGATTACAACGCGATGGGGGAGCAGCGAACTGTGCTGGCCACTGCTTGCGTCAGGATCAGGCGCCCTGATCAATTACTCTGCTCAATTACTCTGCTCAGGCGCTCAGGCGTTTGCGGCCCTTAGCTCTGCGTGCAGCTAGAATGGCGCGACCACCGCGGGTAGCCATGCGGGCACGGAAACCGTGACGGCGAGCGCGAATCAGTCGGCTGGGCTGAAAAGTACGTTTCATGACACTATTCCTTTCCTGAATCTGGGTAGGCGTATTAGGAAGAAGGCTAAATTTGCCACTCAACCCATGCCAAACAATGGACACAAGAGGCGAATTGTAACTGCTGAGCCTTTGAACGACAAGCCTGAGTAGCGCTAAATACGTATTAAAGCGCGATTTTCATGCTCTTGTGGCCAAGTTATCCACAGCACGTTAGACTTGGCGGCCCGGGATCTATGTCGCCTTGCTGATGATCGTACAGGCCTGAGCCTGCAGCACGATCCGGCAAATGCCCGACAAAGTTTTGAATGGGCGGGTATTCCGTCGCCCGGGCACAAACTGGATTCGCACTAGAGCAGGACAAGCTCAAAAAAGCAATGGCGCATAATCACTGGCAAACCTGCCTGAGCTACCTGGAAAGGGAGCTACCGGCTGAAGATTTCAATACCTGGATCAGGCCGCTTCATCCCAAAGCGGTCAAAGGTCAAACCGTACTGACCGCGCCAAATGCCTATGTGCGCGACTACATTGCGCTCAATCACCTGGAGCGCATACGCGACGTTTATGAGCACCTCGGCTCCGCTCGCGACTCTGTCATAGTGGAAGTGGCCAATGGCCGGGAGCCGAGCAAACCCAAGCCATCCAACGGACGCAAGGCATTCGACACTGGCCTGGATAGCCGGTACCAGTTCAGCAATTTCGTGCAGGGTAAATCCAACGAACTGGGCTTTGCTGCCGCACAACAGGTGGCACAGAAACCTGGTTTGGCCTACAACCCCTTGCTGCTGTATGGCGGCACCGGCCTGGGCAAAACCCATTTGCTGCATGCAGCAGGCAATTTGATCCATCAGCACAATCCGGGCGCCAAGGTGCTGTACCTGCACTCTGAGCGTTTCGTCAGTGAAATGATCCAGGCCCTGCGTCGCGACACCATCGATGTGTTCAAACAGCATTACCGCTCTGCCGCAGCTCTGTTGATCGATGATATCCAGTTTTTTGCCGGCAAAGACCGCACCCAGGAAGAGTTCTTCCACACCTTCAATGCCTTGCTGGACAGCAAACAGCAGATCATCCTGACTTGCGACCGCTACCCCAAGGAGGTGGATGGCCTGGAAGCCAGGCTGCGTTCTCGCTTTGGTTGGGGTTTGACGGTCGCCATCGAGCCGCCGGACTTTGAAACCCGCGTAGCCATTCTGATGAACAAAGCACAAGAGCGGGGCGGGGCGCTGGATGAGTCCGTTGCTTTCCTGTTGGCCCGCCGGATAAGATCGAATGTACGTGACCTGGAAGGCGCGCTCAACACCCTCTATGCCAACTCGCGCTTTACTGGCCGCCCCATTAACGAGGCCTTTGCGCAGGAGGTGTTACGTGACCTGCTGTTGGTGCATGATCGCCAGATCACTATCGAAAACACCCAGAAGACCGTTGCTGAATATTACAAGCTTAGGGTAACCGACCTTTTGTCACCCCGTCGCACACGCAACATCGCGCGACCGCGACAAATGGCTATGGCCCTGTGCAAGGAACTGACTGAACACAGCCTGCCTGAAATTGGTGCGGGTTTTGGTGGTCGTGACCATACCACCGTATTGCATGCATGTCGTAGAATTGAGGAGTTGTGTGCCACTGATGGGCGTCTGCGGGAAGACAAGGCGAAGTTGTTGCGCCTGTTAACCGCTTGATGTGAACAACTCCGTGGCCAGGCATGTATAGAACGTTAACAAGCTGTGGATGGTATTTGAGGGCTTGCTTATCCACAGGTCATACACATGAACCGCCCTGAGTTATGGGTCTGAAATAAGATTTTATGTGGTTGATTTTAAAGGGTATATCCGTGTTATCCTGATATCCACAGGCCCTATTACTACTACAGTTATATATATAAATAGATTAATAAAAGGAAAGGAGCCGGTATGAAATTCAGCATTTCTCGCGAAAGTTTTCTGCAACCACTGAGCCAGGTTATCGGTGTAGTGGAAAGACGCCAAACCTTGCCGGTACTGGCCAATTTCCTGATTCAGGCGCATTCCAAAGACTCCCGTCTGGTGGTTACCGGAACGGACATGGAAGTGGAAATGATTGCAGAATCTACTGCCGAGGTGAAACAGGACGGTGAAATCACCGCACCAGCGCGCAAATTGCTGGATATCGTTCGCATGCTACCCGACGGGGCCAAAATCACTGTCAGCCTCGACGCTGAAAAGCTGACTTTTTCGGCCGGTCGCAGCCGCTATACGCTGGCTACCTTGCCGGCTAACGAATTTCCAGCCACCGACCAGGTGGAATCGATAGAAACCGTTGATATTCAAGAAGATAAGCTCAAAAAGTTACTCGATAAGACCTCCTTCGCGATGGCCAATCAGGACGTACGTTACTACCTGAACGGTTTGTTATTTGAATTCAAAGACGGAGGCTTGCGAACCGTCGCCACCGATGGCCACCGATTGGCCGTGTGTGATCATGATGGACGTCTGGATATAGGCCAGAACCGCCAGATCATCGTGCCGCGAAAGGGCGTTCTGGAACTTTCGCGCATGTTGGCAGATTCGGATTCGCCGGTAAAACTGGGTTTGGGCAAGAACCATATCCGCCTGATCAAAGGGGGCCTGGTGTTAACCTCCAAGCTCATAGATGGCCGTTTTCCGGATTATCAGGCTGTGATACCCGTGGGCACCGACAAGAAAATGGAGCTGGACCGCGGAGCATTGATACTGGCCCTGCAACGGGCTTCGATTCTGTCCAATGAAAAGTATAAGGGTGTGCGGTTGGAGGCGGCCGGGAACACACTCAAAATCATGGCGCATAATCCGCAACAGGAACAAGCCGAAGAGGAACTGGAAGCCAATCTGACTTTTGACCAGATGGCTGTGGGCTTCAATGTGACCTACTTGTTAGACGCACTCAATGCGCTGGAAGCCGAGGCGGTGGTGCTGGAGATGCGCGACGCCAACAGCAGTTGCCTGGTTTCATCCTTGGGTGGCAGCCCGGATCAACACGTGGTGATGCCGCTGAAGTTGTAAGCCTCTGGCTGCAATGGCGAAGGTCGGACCCGCGACTTGGTTCCAGAAACACGCTTTGAGCGGCAAACAAATACAGGGGTGACAGACTCGATGCCCGCCAACTATTTGACGGGATAGCGGCCAAGGATATTGGCCCAGGAAATTGACACCTTGCACATTACGCACCTCAGGATAGAGAATTTCCGCAATCTGGAGGCTGTGGAGATTTCACCCGAACCAGGCCTCAATTATTTTTATGGTGAGAATGGTGCGGGTAAAACCAGCGTACTGGAAGCCCTGTTCCTGCTGTCACGTGGCAAATCGTTCAGAACGGCGGCCAGCGATGAACTGATTCGACACCAGTCGAACAGTTTTCAGGTATTCCTGGAAACCCGTCATTTAGAAACCCGTCACCGATTGGGCCTGGAGCGCAGCAAAAGGCACTGGCGTGCTCGCAAAGACGGCCAGGATGTGGCGCTGCTGAGTGAGTTATCCCGCTCCCTACCCATCGTATTGATGGAGCCTAACAGTCACACCCTGGTCAGTGGCTCCCCCGATGGCCGGCGCCGCTTCCTTGATTGGGGCGTGTTTCACGTGGAACCTCTTTTTTTGGATGCCTGGCGTCAGTATTCACGTGGGCTGAAACAGCGCAATGCGGCTTTGCGGCGTGGCCAGGTCGCGGTAATTGACAGCCTGGATGACATTATTGCGCCGCTGGGCGAGCAACTCAGCTCCTACCGGCAGGCTTATTTCGATAAGTTATCGACAGAATTTGCGCGGCAACTGGACTCCGACCGCAGCGGTCTGCAAGACATCAAGCTGCACTTTCAGCCGGGTTGGAAAGCAGAGAGCCTTTCTATGGCCCTGCTAGCAGGGCGGGATCGAGATATGGAGCAAGGCATCAGTCAGTTTGGCCCGCACCGCGCGGATCTGTTGTTGGAGCGAGATGGGCGGCCGATTAAATCCACGCTTTCACGTGGCGAACAAAAAAACGTGGCTGCCTGTCTGTTGCTCAGTCAAGCTGAGTTACTCAAGGCCTGCGGTCAGGATCCCATTATTCTGCTGGATGATCTTGCTTCCGAGTTTGATAAGCGCCATTTTGAGGAGGTGCTGCAGAAAGCATTAAGTTGCGCCAGCCAGGTCTGGGTCACCGGGGTACAGGCAGCGGCGCCTAAGGGCGATCCCGCTGTGTTTCACGTGGAACACGGACAGGTGGTCAAGGTGGTATAATTCTGACCGGATTGGACGCTTCGTTTTAGCCTATATTTACTGCCCTCTCAGGCAGCCTGGCGAACGCCAGAGCCACACTTCTTATCCTTACACAAGACTCCCGTGAGGGGTCGGGACGAACCATGAGCAAGTCGAATTACGATTCCAGAAATATCAAAGTTCTCAAGGGCTTGGATGCGGTACGCAAACGCCCGGGTATGTATATTGGCGATACCGATGATGGCACTGGCTTGCATCACATGGTGTTTGAGGTGGTGGATAACTCCATCGACGAAGCGCTGGCTGGGCATTGTGATTATGTACGGGTTACCATCCATGAAGACGACGCGGTCAGCGTCAGTGACAATGGTCGCGGTATTCCGGTCGACACGCATGAGGAAGAAGGACGATCGGCAGCTGAAGTCATCATGACTGTGTTGCATGCCGGTGGTAAATTCGACGACAACTCCTACAAGGTTTCAGGTGGCTTGCACGGTGTGGGTGTGTCGGTAGTGAACGCACTATCTGAAGAGCTGGAGCTGCGTATCCGCCGGGATGGTAGCGTTTGGCGCCAGACGTACCATCTGGGGGTTCCTCAGGAGGCGTTGCGGGAAACCGGGCAAAGCGATAAAACCGGTACCAAGATCTGGTTCCGCCCCAGCAAAACCATTTTCACAAACGTGGTCTTCCATTACGAAATCCTGGCCAAACGCCTGCGGGAGCTGAGTTTCCTCAACTCCGGTGTGCGCATTGAACTGATTGATGAGCGCAGTGGCAAAGAAGACATTTTTGAATACAAAGGCGGCATTCGCTCCTTTGTCGAGCATTTGAGTCGCAACAAGACCCCCTTGCACCCTACCGTCATGCACTTTGTTGACGAGCAGAGCGGTGTAGTAGTTGAAGCGGCACTGCAATGGACCGACTCCTACCAGGAAGCGGTGTTCGTTTTCACCAACAACATTCCACAGAAAGACGGCGGCACCCATCTGGCCGGTTTCCGAGCCGCATTGACCCGCACCGTCAACCAGTACATCGAAGAATCCGGCCTGGCCAAGAAAGACAAGGTCACCACTTCGGGAGATGATGCCCGTGAAGGCTTGGTAGCGGTGCTGTCGGTCAAGGTGCCCGACCCGAAATTCTCATCACAAACCAAGGACAAACTGGTTTCTTCCGAGGTTAAGGCAGTCGTCGAATCGGTCATGTCCTCCTTGTTGCGCGACTTTCTGCTGGAAAACCCGGCCGAAGCCAAGGCTATTACCGCCAAGGTAGTTGAAGCGGCCCGGGCGCGTGAAGCGGCTCGCAAAGCCCGTGAAATGACGCGCCGTAAGGGCGTTCTGGATATCGCTGGCCTGCCAGGTAAGCTGGCAGACTGTCAGGAAAAGGACCCGGCCTTGTCGGAAATATTCCTGGTGGAGGGTGATTCGGCTGGCGGTTCTGCCAAACAGGGTCGCAATCGCAAGACCCAGGCCATACTGCCGCTCAAGGGCAAAATCCTGAACGTCGAAAAAGCCCGCTTTGACAAGATGATTTCCTCAGCAGAAGTGGGCACGCTGATCACAGCGCTGGGTTGTGGCATCGGCCGCGATGAGTTCAACCCGGACAAGCTGCGTTACCACACCATTATCATCATGACCGACGCCGACGTGGATGGCTCACACATTCGAACGCTGTTGTTGACTTTCTTCTACCGGCAGATGCGCGAGCTGATTGAGCGCGGCCATATTTATATTGGCCAGCCGCCGCTGTACAAGATGAAGCAGGGCAAACAGGAGCATTACCTCAAGGATGATGCTGAACTGAATGACTACCTGCTGGCCCGGGCGCTGGATGATGCGGCGTTGATATTCTCGCCCGATGCGCCGCCTTTGCGGGGTCCTGCGCTGGAACAGATCATGCGTGACTTCATGTCGTCCAGCCACGCCAACATCCGGTTGGCGCAACGACATGATGCCCTGTTTCTAGACTATCTTGTTGATTCTGAACGATATTCTGTTGAATGGGATGCTGATCGTGCAGGCCAGTGGGCGAGCGAATTAAGCGAGCGACTGAATCAGGCTAGCCCAGTCAGCGTGCAATACAGCATCGAAGTCAATCCGGGCGAAGAAGGTTGCGAGCTGCAGCTGAACAAGTTTACCCATGGCGTAACCGAATCGAAGCGCATCAAGCGGGATTTTTTCCTCGGTCCGGAGTACCGCTTGATTGGTCGCCTGGCCGATACCTTGTACGGCTTGATTGTTCCGGGCGCCAAGGTGGTACGGGGCAAATCCGAGCAGGAGGTCAGCAGCTTCCGCCAGGCCTATGACTGGTTGATGGCGGAGAGCCGCAAGGGTCGCAGCATCCAGCGCTTCAAAGGCCTGGGCGAGATGAACCCGGAACAGTTGTGGGATACCACGGTGAATCCGGAAACCCGGCGATTGTTGCAGGTCACTATTGAAGATGCTGTTGCGGCTGACGAGATTTTCACCACCCTCATGGGCGATGAAGTAGAGCCGCGACGCAACTTCATTGAGCGTTATGCTCTGGATGCCACCAACCTGGATGTTTGATCAGGCTATTGAGTTGGCTGAAAGGTTCGCAGCAGTGACCCGGCCTGTATCAAGGAAGCTCTGAGTAGTCAGGGCTTCCATTCAGCCACCCGCTTTCAATTTATTCGGCTTGCAGCGCCCGGTTGGCAGACTCGCTGGCCAATCCTTCCAAGGCTTGCAGCAAGTCCAAATCACGACCCAGTTGCAGGCTTTGAAAGCCCATGCCCCGTGCAGCGGCCATAAACTTGCGCCGTGAGCTGATCAGAGTGCAGTTTTCCGCCCTTACGCCGTAACGACGCAGAATATCTTTCAGAGCGTCTTCACGGTTACGCTTCTGTGTCAACAATGAGCGCCGCAGGTAATACACCCCATCCAGTTTGCCACCGGCATCCGACAGGCGTTTGCGTATGCTGTCAGGCCCCAGCAAAGCGTCATCCGGACTGCCGTGCTCACCGCTCCATTGCTCGGGTTGTGGCGCGGTGGCCAGCAAGTGGTAACCCTGGCGGGTCAGAATGGCCAACAGGCGAAAAACCCGCTCAGCGGCGGCTTCTTTCATGACCGCCAAAATGTCGTCACGGCTGATCAGCAATAATTGGTGTTCAGACTTGCTCATCGGCATTGCTCACCATATTGGTTCATGAGGATGCATTGGGGGCTTGAATCAAGCAAGCACTGATACATCAGCAATACCATCGAACAGGGCTTTCAGGCGAGCCAGCAAGGCCAGGCGATTGCGCCGCAGTTGCGGATCTTCGTCCATCACCATCACCGCATCGAAGAAACGATCTACCGCCGGGCCGAGTCCGGCCAAATGGGATAGACAAGCAGCATAATCCGCGCTTTGTAATAGCGGTTTGAGGGCCTTTTCAGATAAAATAACTTCGGCGAAAAGCTGCTTTTCTTCAGCTAATACCAGGCTATCTTCGGCTATAGTGTCGCCAATCTCGTCCTCGGACTTACGCAGGATATTGCCAATTCGCTTGTTGGCGGCTGCCAGGTTCAGGGCCGACTCCTGGCCCATAAAGTCGCTGAGAGCTGCCATTCTGGCAGCGAGGTCGGGCAGGTCGGTCCAGGCTGAAGCCATGGCCGCATTGATCACACCGGTTTCTTTGCCCGAGTCGCGGAAATAGCTGCGCGCCCGTTCCAATACAAAGGCTTCAGCATCCGCCAGCAAGCCATCGTCTATGCTCACACCCTGCTGGCGTAATTGCTCCGCTGCCAGCAACAGCAGACGCCGCGGTGCTACAGGCAGGTTAGCCTCCAGCAATATTCGCACCAGCCCTAAGGCACCACGGCGCAGTGCAAAGGGATCTTTATTGCCGCTGGGCCGCAGGTCCGCCGCAAAAATACCCACCAGCGTATCGGCCCGATCGACCAGGCTGAGTAGTTGGCCGGCCTTGCTGGCAGGAATGCGGTCGCCAGCAAATCGTGGC
The DNA here is from genome assembly GCA_037968555.1 of Lysobacterales bacterium. Taxonomy (GTDB): domain Bacteria; phylum Pseudomonadota; class Gammaproteobacteria; order Xanthomonadales; family SZUA-36; genus JAWXBM01. Next base: position 15,838 of record JBBKVS010000353.1, read on the forward strand.
TGGTAGTGTTCCTCGATGGCCGCGGCCACGCTCGGGTCTTCACCCGAATGCAGGGCGTATTGTCGACCCATATAGCCCTGCAACTCTGGAAATTCGCCCACCATCAGGCTGAGCAGGTCGCATTTGGCCAGGCCGGCGGCGCGCCTCGCGAGAATGGGATCAACCTCGAAATCATCGGCTAATTGCTCTGATAAGTTAGCTAAACGCCTTGATTTGTCTCCAATTGAGCCGATCTTGTTTTGAAAAACAACTTGATCAAGTCCGACGGCGTAATCATTCAGGGCCAGCTTTTGGTCCTGCTCGAGGAAAAAGCGCGCATCCGCCAAACGGGGCCGTATCACCCGTTCGAAACCTTGCCGGACCTGGTCCGGATCCGTCGACTCCAGGTTGGCAATAGCCACGAAGCGATTGCTGATTTGCGCCTCGTTTCCGGCCTCTGCTACCGGAAAAAACTTCTGGTGGTCTTGCATGCTGGCGATCAGGGCTTTGTGTGGCACAGCCAGAAACTCAGCATCAAAGCTGCAGGCAATCGCGCTGGGCCATTCCACCAGGTTGTTAACCTCGTTCAGCAGGCTGGCATCAATCTGCACGTCAGTGGCGGCAGCGCGGGCCTTGCGTTCAATTTCAGCCTTGCGTACCTGCTGGTCCGCCAGTACGTGAGCTGCCTGCAGCACGCCCAGGTAGTCTTTTGCCTGGCTGATGGCGTGTGGACCGGGTGAGTGGATGCGGTGGCCGCGGGTCAGGCGATCCGCTGACTGTCCAAACAGCTTGCCGGGCAGTATGTCCTTGCCGTGCAGTACCACCAGCCAATGTACCGGCCGGATGAAACTGAAATCATGATCGGACCAACGCATGGGACGGGGTATGGGTAACTGCTTCAGCGCTTGTTCCAGCAAGGGGTAGACCAACTCCGCCAAAGTCTTTCCCGGTATGTGCTGGCGAGCAACCAGCCAGGCTCCTTTGTCGGTTTCCAGGGTTTCCAGTTCGCCCATTTCAACGCCGGCTGAGCGGGCGAAGCCCAAAGCAGCCGGTGTAGGCTGACCATCGACATCATAGGCGGCGGCTACAGCAGGGCCGCGACGCTCCTGCTCCTGATCGGTTTGCGCGGCTACCAAATTGGCAAAAAACAGCGCCAGTCGACGTGGGGTGGACCAACATTGGCTGGCCTCAGCGTCGAAAGCCAGGTTTTCGCTTTGCAGGCCTTTGCTTACACCTTCAAACAAGGCGTCGCGTAGTTGGTCCAGCGCCTTGGGCGGCAACTCTTCACAGCCGATTTCGATCAGCAGGTCAGCCCGGCCAGCGTTGTTTTGCTTGCTCAAGGTTGCTTCTCCTGCTTCAGGCCAGGAAAGCCCAGGGCTTCACGGCGCGCAAAATAGCTTTCAGCCACACGCTTGGAGAGATCGCGCACCCGCAGGATATAGCGCTGCCGCTCGGTAACGGAAATGGCGCGACGGGCATCGAGCAGGTTAAAGGTGTGTGAGGCCTTGAGTACCTGCTCATAGGCCGGCAGGGGCAGGTCGTTTTCAACCAGCTTTTGCGCTTCGCGCTCGCAATTATCAAACCAGGCAAATAATGAAGGCACATCGGCATGGTCAAAGTTGTAATGCGACTGTTCGATTTCGTTCTGCAGGAAGACCTCGCCGTAAGTCACTGTGCGACCACCCACATCGGTCCAGACCAGGTCGTACACACTGTCCACGCCTTGCAAATACATGGCCAGGCGCTCGGTACCGTAAGTGATTTCCCCCAACACCGGTCGGCACTCCAGGCCGCCCGCCTGCTGGAAGTAAGTAAACTGTGTGACCTCCATGCCATTCAGCCAGACCTCCCAGCCCAGCCCCCAGGCCCCCAGCGTGGGCGACTCCCAGTTGTCTTCAACAAAGCGGATGTCGTGTACTTTCGGATCGATGCCGATGGCATCCAGAGAACCCAGGTACAGTTCCTGGATGTTATCCGGCGCAGGCTTCATCACCACCTGGTACTGGTAATAATGCTGCAATCGGTTGGGGTTCTCACCATAGCGGCCGTCGGTGGGGCGACGACAGGGCTGAACATAGGCCGCATTCCAGGGCTCGGGGCCGATGGAGCGCAGAAATGTCGCGGGATGAAAGGTGCCAGCGCCCACTTCCAGGTCCAGGGGTTGGACCAAAACACAACCTTGCTCGGACCAATAGCTATCGAGCTGTTTGATGAATTGCTGAAAGGTCATGAAGGTCCGCCGCTGGGTAAGGCGGACTAGTATAGTCAATGACCCTGCCGGCCTAAAGCCGGACATGCTTTGCAGCGCAAGAATTTTTCCCCCGCACCGGCGCGAGGATGCAGAATTCTAGTGGCCTGTAACCGTCAAAGCGGTAGTAGCATGGCGAAGGAGTGGCGGTTACAGGCCACTAGTCGGCAGGCTCCACAATAAATATCGTGCCATCGACACCAATGACCCGAATCCGCGTGCCGGCGGGCAGGTCGGGTCCTTTGACGCGCCAGGTGGAATCATCCACCACCACCTTGCCCACACCGTTGCTGATGGGGTGGTCGAGGGTAAAAGTGCGATCCTTGTACTGCAAGCCACGCTGGTTCAGTAAGGGTTGCTCGGATTCAGGCGGATGCGATTCGCGGTATTTGCGCCAGGCGACCACGGCGACCACCGACATGATGCCGAAACAGACCAGTTGAATTTCCAGTGACATGCCGGGAAACAGCAGCACCAGGAAACCGACAGCGGCCGCAGCAATGCCCACCCACAGGAAAAAGAAGATCGGGCTGGTCAATTCAAGAATGAGCAGCACTCCGGAGAGTATCCACCAATGCCAGAAAACAATTGCCCCCCAGTCGGTCATTTTTGGCCACCTGACTTGCTGTTTCCAGCCTGGCCCCAGGCTTCTTTGCCTACCTCGGCAATGCCTGCCAGGCTGGATAATATGCCGGTGGCCTCTATGGGCAGCAGCAAGGTTTTGACGTTGGGACCATTGGCAAAAGCGGTCAGCGATTCAACGTATTTCAGCGCTACAAAGTAATTGATGGCCTG